>JAIBDW010000128.1 GCA_024686035.1 Oceanospirillaceae bacterium | reverse complement strand
TGCAGCAGCGCACTGTACAGCAAGTGACTGGCTATAAAACCTACATTGAATTTGGTGGTAATTTATGGCAAATGAATACGGATTCTGCCTATACCAAGGGCGACTTTTTGAATGTTAATGTGAGTATTACCCCTGCTGAATAATGCTATCAGGCTAATGCAGATCGAGCCAGGCTGGGTCTGTATTGGCTCCTGATAAAATCACCACCGTGGTTTGCACCACTGCGCTTAGGCGTGGCGATGTTGTAGGATTTCAGCTTTAAAAAGGATGTGGTCCCTTGAATACGGTGGGGAGTGAGAATGTGTTGATAATCAATCGCAAGTGAAGCCATAAATGACATGTCTATTGGTTGGTGTTTTGTCGCAAAAGCGATCTTTGTTTTGTGGGCTTAGCTTACAAGATACCTGAAAATAAAACCTGTGTTATGATTAGAGATTGCGTTTCTATTTTTTACATACTATGCCATTGACCAGTAGCCCAAAATCACGCCTTAGGCTTCCGCCTAATAAACATCAGGTCAAACAAGAGTTAGCCCAAGATGTTGCCAATTTTTTGGCGCGTGGCGGCAGCGTAGAGCATGTAGAGCAAGGTGAAACGGCGTTGGTGAATGGCTGCTTTAATCAGCAGCGTCCCGTTATCGCGGCGCAAGCACAAACACGCACACTGCTATCTTCAGAAGTAGAAGCCATAGAAAAACGTAAAGAAGAGCGCCGTCAATCTAAGCCCGCACCAGCCACCCCCAATCGTCGTCCCACCAAAAAGTGGATATACGATGATTTTGGCGAGCCTTTGCGTTGGGTTTGGGCATAAGCGCAGGCACAGGCAAAGTTAACTTAGCTAAGCGCCGAATAAATATAATAACCCACGCAATTTAGAGCATACAGGCCAACCACAGGCAATGAATTAGCGCGGGCAATCTGACTGCCACTAATATTATAATTGCCCTGCATGGCCAATAAAGTGCCTGACACAGGGTTAATTGAGCTACCTAGCCCCCAAGCTGATAAAAACGTCATTGCCAATAAGTTTGGATCTGGCTCTAGGGTGAGTAGTAGCGGCGCAATCACAGCCATAATCATAATCACATGCACACCTAAGCGTCCAGCGATCAAACAGACTCCTAAAGTTAAGCAAGCTTCTAGTGGGCCGTAGTGACTAAACGGCAGCCATGGGGGTATCACTTTAAATAGCTCACCTAAACCAATAGCGAACACGCCAGCAGCTAAAAACAAGGTGATTTCATTGTGCATGTTGGACAGTCGGTTGACGATGTGAGTATGCAATTGCTTAGATCGCCCTTCAAAGAGCAATACCACAATCACAAGCACTGGTGCGCTAATAGCAATAATTTGAGTGATGGAAATAGTCGGCCATACTTCATGAGCCACAATCACAGTGATTGCCAAAAGCGCGGGCAATACTAAATTGCGCCCTTTGAGTGGGTATCCTGTCAGCCCAGACTCAGGCCCTTGGTTTAGCCAATACAGCATAGCCAAACTAATGAGGCCCATAGGTGCCCCCACGCTCATTACCGTCAGCAGGCTCATGTTAGGCACTAGGATTAGGGTATACGCCATGGCCGCAAAAAAGGGCGACCAAAGTGCACACACGGCAAAATTAATCGTTAGTAAGCTGGCTGTGCGAGTATCTATGCTACGACTTTTACTGAGCTTTTCTGCAATGATAAGAAGTGCCGACATGTTAATAATCGCACTAAAAAAATGCCCCGAAACAAGGGTGCTAATGAGTCCTTTTTTGCCTGCAGGAGGAAGCCTTTTTTTACTGCTTTTAGAAGGTGCGGCGATAAGGCTTAAAAAGCTCACAGACGTGAGCATGGCGAGCAGTCCAGTGTTGCTATTAATAAGGCGGTAAAGTGGCGCAGAGGCGCCCTCAAGAAGGCTGTAGCTAAGCCCGGCTACTCCTACGCCAATAAGCACCATTGATTGCACTAAGGCTCGGCGGGCAAGTAATTTAACAGAGCAAGCAGCAAACAGCCAAAGTAGTAGGCCAGCAACCATATAAAGAGGTTGAAAAACCAAAGCTAATGCACTCAATAAAGTGCCTGCAGCTAAACTATAGCCACGCAGCTGATTGCTCAATCGTGTGCCTTTGGTTTGATCGAAGCGTGAATTTTATCTAAAGTGGCTTGCTCGCGTGTGAGCAGATTATGCCAGATGGGCATCGCTTGCATGCGTTCAAAGTAGTCCGATAGCTGTGGCCAGATGACTTTGTCAATGTGTTCACCGCCGTGCATAAAGTTAACCATTTGGCTGGTGATGGCAATATCTGCTAAGGACAAGCGATTATCAACAAAGTAATGGTTACTGCCAAGCTGCTGGGTAAGGTAATCTAATAACGGTGGAATATGCACAGATAAGGCTTCATGAATCCGTTCTTCGTTGGGTGTTTTTCCTGCAGCTTTTCTCAGCACACGCTGGCGGAATACGACAAACGTCAGCCAGGGTGCTAATTCATAATCGGCAAATTTTTCTAACCAGCGCATATGGGCCCTTTGCTGAGCATTGGCTGGAATAAGCTGGGTTAAATCATCATGATCCAGAGTTTCAATAAGATAATTGCATACAATGCTTGAGTCTGCTTGATAAAAATCATGATCTTGCAGGACGGGTATTCGCTTTAGTGGACTAATGGTTACAAAATCATCTGGCACTGAGCCAGGCACAATGACTTTAAGCTTATATTCAGCTTTAGAAACCGCCAGCAAATACATTACTTTGCGAACAAACGGAGAAAGTGGGGCACCATAAAGGACAAAAGCCATAACAATAATCCAAATAACACAATGGCGCTATTGTGGCTGAGCAGGCAAACAAACTCAAATAAATTACCTATATCTTGTGTAGCGGCAATAAATTACTAAGTGATTGAAATAAACATACTATTTTTCTAATTAGTGCTTGACACAAAACCGCTCAATCACTAATATGCGCACTCCAGTTTGGTACAGCCAATGGGCAATACCAACCGCGAATGTGTCCCGTTCGTCTAGTGGTCTAGGACACTGCCCTTTCACGGCGGTAACAGGGGTTCGAACCCCCTACGGGATACCACTATTTTCGGAATGCAGTTATCAGTTGGCGTGTTAATAAATGCTGGCTCATAACTGCAAGCCTAAATAGTAAAGGTTAATCACAAGCCTTCAACAAGTGATATGTAGCGGGAATAGCTCAGTTGGTAGAGCACGACCTTGCCAAGGTCGGGGTCGCCGGTTCGAATCCGGTTTCCCGCTCCATTTTTTCTAAAGCACTCACATTTGTTCAGTTCTAATTATTAACGCGCCGTGTAATAGCCACGCTGTGGTTTTTTGTGAGCGTGGCATTTGGCTTTATGCAATCTTTCTAATCATCGGCCCATCATTAATTAAAAAATACCCAAGATTACCCCACATATACCAATTTTAAGTTGACATAATCCTGCAAAATCAATAATATGCGCTCCAC
>JAIBDW010000039.1 GCA_024686035.1 Oceanospirillaceae bacterium | reverse complement strand
TGGATATCATGGTATCTAGTAATTTTGAGCGTTTGTTGTTTGATTTGTATGACCGTGATGGCCAAGCTTTAAGTAAATTATTAGCCGATTTAAATAACGGCACTGCCGATAGCTTAGAACCTAAACGTTGGGAAAAAGCGCGGGAGCTATTTTCTAGTCACCGTGTGGATGATGACACTACCTGTGATGTGATTAACCAAGTGGCACAAGAACATAACTACTTATTAGACCCACACAGTGCCATTGGCGTGGAAGCCGGTAGAGTGTGTAACCAGCACCCACACGTGCCCATGGTGACATTGGCCACGGCTCACCCTGTTAAGTTTCCTGAAGCCGTGATTAAAGCGGGGCAACCTACGCCACAATTGCCCAACCACTTAGCAGACTTATTAGAGCGAAAGGAGCGTTGTGAAGTGTTAGACAACGACCTTTTGGTGGTGCAGCAATACATCACTAGTAAGATCTAAGGGCGTATATATGTCAGTTCGCTTGCGTTTAGGCACATCCAATGCGGCCCTAGACGCAGCGTTTGACCCTCTTGTGGCGCGGGTGCTGGCTCATAGGGGTATTAGCCACCCGGCACAAGTGGATTATCAGCTCAAACAACTGCTTCCCTATCATCAGCTTAAAGGTATCGACACGGCGGTAACGCTGCTTGTGCAAGCCCTTGAAGCGTCTGCAAACATTCTCATAGTGGGTGACTTTGACTGTGATGGAGCCACCAGCACCAGCCTTGCATTACTAGCCCTGGGCGCTATGGGCGCCAAAAACGTAAGCTATTTAGTGCCTAATCGATTTGATTTTGGTTATGGCCTAAGCACGGCGTTAGTGGATTATGCAAAAGCCTTAGAGCCAGATTTAATTGTGACCGTAGATAACGGCATTGCTAGCCATGAAGGCGTGAGCCGGGCCCATGAGCTGGGCATAAAAGTAGTGGTCACAGACCATCATTTAGCCGCGCAAACCTTACCGGATGCCGATGCTATCGTTAACCCTAATCAGCCTGGCTGTGAGTTTCCGTTTAAGTCTACCGCAGGCGTTGGGGTTATTTTCTATGTTATGTCGGCCTTGCGGGCGCAGCTGCACACACAAGGTTGGTTTGAAAAGCAAGGCATAAAAGCGCCCAACATGGCGCAGTATCTAGATTTAGTGGCGCTGGGCACCGTGGCAGACTTAGTGCCTATGGAGCAGAACAATCGTATCTTGGTGGCCCAAGGTTTGGCGCGTATTCGTGCAGGTAAGGCACGACCTGGTATATTAGCCTTACTCGCTGTCGCTAAACGCCAGTATCATCAGTTACAAGCCTCAGATCTAGGGTTTAGCATAGGGCCTAGGCTCAACGCCGCGGGCAGGCTAGAAGACATGAGTTTAGGTATTGAATGTTTGTTAAGTGATCATGAAGACATTGCTTCTCAACTTGCCCAAGAGTTAGATGAGCTCAACGCCCAAAGGCGTCATATTGAAGCCGATATGCAGCAGCAAGCAGGCAATATATTAGCGCGTTTAGAATCAAGCCAAGACCAAGAACTACCAAAATGTGTGTGTTTGTTTCACCCAGATTGGCATCAAGGTGTGGTGGGTATTGTGGCCTCTCGCATTAAAGAAAAGTGGCACAGGCCTGCGCTGGTTTTTGCCATGGGCGACGAGGGCACCCTTAAAGGTTCTTGTCGAAGTATTGCTGGGTTTCATTTACGTGACGCCTTAGCTGCAGTAGATGCGCACCATCCTGGGCTTATCATCAAATTTGGTGGCCATGCCATGGCTGCAGGCTTAAGCATTAAAGCTGAAAACTTTGAAGCCTTTAAAGAGGCGCTAGACGTCTATGCACAAGAGCATCTGCCAGATGGCTTATTAGCCAAAGAGTGGCGCTCTGACGGGCAATTAAAGGCCCAAGAGCTACAGCTTAATCAGGCCTTTTTATTACAACAAGCAGGCCCGTGGGGCCAAAGTTTTGAAGAGCCTACCTTTCACGGTCGTTTTGTTATAGTGCAGCAGCGTATTGTGGGGGAAAAACACTTGAAGCTAGTGTTGGCCGATCTGCAAACAGGAGCGCTTGTGGATGCCATTTATTTCAACATAGACACAGCGGTGTGGCCTAGCGCCTGTGAGCAAGCCGACTTGGTATATCGATTAGATATTAATGAGTTTCGTGGTCGCCAGAGTTTGCAGCTCATGGTGCAGCACATGACACCCGTTGAATAACTTGGTGCCAAAAGGCCCTTATATTAAATCACTTTGAGGTGATTTAGGGGCAGATGGGTCTGGAAACTTGAGCTCTAGATTTACCTCGCCATTGGCTCTGGCTTGTTTGCGCTCCAAAACGCGTTGATAACGTCTAGCACATAGTTTCATCACTTGAAGCTGCTGACCTGTATTCATTTCATGCCATCCAAAACGTTCATCACGCGAGCGCATGCAGCCCTTACAATAACCCTTTGGGCTATTTTCGCATACGCCTATACATGGGCTTGGGGCTTCAAATAATTCAGACTGTTCCATAACGCGAAATATAGCAGTTTATGCTGTTAAAGTCGCCATTGCTGTGATCTTTTCTAGCGGCCTGTTTAGGGCAGGGCGATCGTCACAATCATCGGCAAGTGATCGGAAATATGCCATGTATTTTGCTGCAGCACTTGCGCGTCTTGCACTTGCAATTGATCGCTATGCACAAAATAATCGATGGTTCTATCGGGAGCCGTGACCTCAAGCCTGTTGGGAAAGTGGGTAAACCACTGGTTGGCATTGGGGCCGTTGGCCTGGGCTAGGCTTGGAATCACATTAAACTGTTGATAAATGCCTTCAAGTTCACTTTTTGGCTGATAGTAAGTGCGTGCTGTGGCATCCATATTTTCATATTGGCCAGGCGGTAGTAGATTGAAATCCCCAGCAATCATCCATTGCTGCCCTTTGGTGCTTTTATCACTTAATAACTGTTCTAAATAAGCCACTTGCTGTTGCATGGTATCAGAGCCTTGGGCAAAGGCATCAAAATGGGTGTTCATTAGGGTTAGCTTGCTAGTGCCTGTATCGCTTGATATGGGCAAACTCACTTCTTGTATCGCGCGGCGAAAGTTGAATTGATCACTTACTGGATCCGTTTTTATAGTGGCCAACTGGTGGCGTAGCGCATCGCCTAGTTTATATTTAGAAATAACGGCTAGCTTCATCCCCACAGAGCCCATAATTTGCGGCAAAGGCACAAAGCCTGCTTGCCAATAAAAGCTTTCACTGTAGTTGTTATATTGTGGTGGGAGTATGGTAAGCAACCGTTGAAGCTGGTCTTCATAGTCGGTACGTTTGGCATTGTCGTGTAATTCTTGGAGCAGAATAACGTCTGGATTTTGCTCAATAATGAGCTTGGCAATGTGGTTAAAGGTTTGGTCTATGTCAGCTTTGCTGGCCCGGATATCAGGCCCATCACCTTTAAGCCTGTCATACCAAAACTCATAATTTTTACCCGACATATACTGCACATTCCAGCTTAGTACTTTCACCTTTTGCCCAGCTGTAAGTATTGGCGCATTGGGGTGATTAACCACAGGCTCTTGTTGCAAAGCGTCTGGGTGAAAGGTGATGCTCCAGATTAATAGGCTTAAACTAAGCCCTAAAACCGCTAGGCTAATGGTGATCCATTTAAGGCTTTTGATGAAAATTGGGACCATGTTTTATACTCTATTTATTATAGTCACTGCGATGCATCACAGTGTACGCATTTGGGGTGCTTTACGTCCAGTTTGTATGATTGACTTTAGAGGGGATTCCAGTAGAATCTTTATCGAACAAGCATTCAATAAAAGCTTAGTCAATGGCGCTTTAAATCCATGACAAGCTTACCCTTAACTTCATTTCTGGCTTAACCCTATGCAACAGATACAGCTTTATATTCACGGTGCTCATCAAGGCGCAACGTCTAATGAAACCTTTACTAGCATTAACCCCGCAACAGCCTTGCCCCTTGCGACCATCGATCAGGCCAGCCAAAACGATGTTAACGCTGCGGTAGAGTCAGCCCAAGCAGGTTTTGCTGTTTGGTCTAATATGATGCCTGTGGAGCGGGCGCGTATCTTACAAAAGGCGGCGCAAATACTACGCCAACGCAATGATGAGCTGGCACAACTAGAAGTGTTGGACACAGGTAAGCCGTTGCAAGAAGCCAACTGTGTAGACATCGCTTCAGGGGCGGATGTGATTGAGTATTACGCAGGGCTGATCAGTGGTATGCAAGGCACCCAGCAAGATTTAGGCAAAGATGCTTTTTTCATGTCACGGCGTGAGCCTTTGGGAGTGTGTGCCGGTATTGGCGCGTGGAATTACCCTATTCAAATAGCCTGTTGGAAATCTGGGCCTTGCTTGGCTGCTGGCAACACCATGGTATTTAAGCCTTCAGAAGAAACTCCTCTAAGTGTGATGAAACTGGCAGAAATCTTTACCGAGGCAGGCATGCCTGATGGCGTATTTAATGTAGTGCAAGGTGATTATAGAGTGGGCCAAATGCTCACAGCTCATAAAGACATTGCTAAAGTGTCGTTCACTGGCGAGTCTGGCACGGGTAAAAAGATCATGGCAGATTCTGCCTCCAACCTTAAGCAAGTGACCATGGAGCTAGGTGGTAAATCACCTATGTTGGTGTTTGATGACGCCAAGCTAGATAACGCCGTGGCAGGGGCCATGCTAGCCAACTTCTATACCCAAGGTGAAGTGTGTACCAACGGTACCAGAGTATATGTGCAAGCAGGTGTGTATGATGAATTTGTGGCAAAAGTAGTGGCCCGTGCTAATAAAATTAGGCTAGGTGACCCCATGGATTTAGACACCCAGATGGGTGCTTTGATTAGTGCAGCGCACTTAGAAAAGGTGCTGGGTTTTATTGAAGCTGCCAAGCTGACTAGCGCACGTTTGGTTTGCGGTGGACATCGTCATCATAGTGAAGCCACTAAAAACGGTTACTTTGTAGAGCCTACGGTATTTGCAGACTGCACCGATGACATGGTGCATGTGCAAGAGGAAATATTTGGCCCAGTGATGTCTGTCTTAAAGTTTACCGATGAAGACGAAGTGATTGCCCGGGCCAATGATTCAGATTACGGCTTGGCAGCGGGTGTATTTAGCCAAGACATTAGCCGCGCACATCGGGTGATCAACCAAATGCAAGCCGGTATATGCTGGATAAACAGCTGGGGTGATTCACCTGCAGAAATGCCGGTAGGGGGTTACAAGCAATCGGGTGTGGGGCGTGAAAATGGCCCAGAAACCTTGCATCACTATACTCAAGTTAAAAGCGTGTTTGTGCGCTTAGACGACTTAGAATCACCTTATTAAGGACTACTCATGACCAAAAAATATGATTACGTGATTGTGGGTGCAGGTTCTGCAGGCTGTATCTTAGCCAACAGGCTCAGCGAAAGTGGACAGCACCAAGTGTTGTTGCTAGAAACGGGCGGCACAGATAAAAGTATTTTTATTCAAATGCCTACGGCTTTGTCATACCCCATGAACACCACAAAATATGCGTGGCAGTTTCATAGCCAAGCCGAAACAGGTTTAGATGGGCGAAAAATGCACTGCCCAAGGGGCAAAGTGTTAGGTGGTTCTTCGTCTATAAACGGCATGGTGTATGTGCGTGGCCATGCCATGGACTATGAGCAGTGGCAAGAGCAAGGCGCTACAGGCTGGAACTATGCAGACTGTTTACCTTACTTTAAGCAAGCCGAAACATGGCAAAACGGGGAAGATGAATATCGTGGTGGCAGTGGCTTGGTTGGCACCTGTGGCGGCAACAATATGCGCCTTAACCCCTTATACCAAGCATTTATTGATGCCGGGCAAGAAGCAGGCTACCCCTACACCAAAGATTATAACGGCCAGCAGCAAGAAGGCTTTGGCACCATGCACATGACGGTTAAAAACGGTGTCAGATCTAGCACCAGCAATGCTCATTTGCGCCGCGCCCTTAAGCGTTCTAATTTCACTTTGAAAAAAAGAGTCACCGCCCAAAAAGTGCTGTTCAAAGGTTTGCAAGCCACAGGCATAGAATACCTTCAAGGCAAAAATCTAAAGCAAGTATTTGCCCGTAAAGAAGTGATCCTAAGTGCAGGGTCTGTGGGCTCGCCACAGTTATTGCAACTATCTGGTATAGGCCCCAAACAAGTGTTGGCAGATGCCAAGGTGCCTTTGCTGCATGATCTGCCAGGGGTGGGAGAAAACTTACAAGACCATTTGGAAGTGTACTTTCAGTATCGCTGTAAACAACCCATCACCCTCAACAGCAAGCTAGACTATTTTAATATGGGCCTAATCGGTGCCCGTTGGATACTTACAAAAGCGGGCTTAGGGGCCACTAATCACTTTGAGTCTTGTGGTTTTATCCGCTCTCGCGCAGGGCTTAAATGGCCTAATATTCAATACCATTTCCTACCTGCGGCCATGCGCTATGATGGCAATGCAGCCTTTGATGGCCACGGTTATCAAGTACATGTAGGCCCTAATAAGCCTAGCAGTCGTGGGCACATTCGCATTAAATCTAACAAAGCCAGCGACGCGCCAGAAATACGCTTTAACTACATAAACACCAAGCAAGATCAGCAAGACTGGCGTGACTGTATTCGCCTCACCCGCGAAGTGCTCAACCAGCCCGCCTTAGATGCCTTTAGAGGTGAAGAAATTCAACCCGGTAAAGCGGTGCAAACCGATGAGCAGATAGATGCGTGGGTGAAGCAAAACGTTGAAAGCGCATACCACCCCTCATGTACCTGCAAAATGGGCGCCGATGATGATGTAATGGCGGTGCTCGATAACCAATGCAAAGTGCGTGGTATAGACCGCTTAAGGGTAGTGGATTCTTCAATCTTCCCGGTGATTACCAATGGCAATTTGAATGCTCCCACGATGATGGTGGCAGAAAAAGCCGCTGATTTGATCTTGGGTAACACGCCGCTTGAGCCTTCTACTGCTAGTGTGTGGATCGCAGACCAATGGCAAGATAAGCAGCGCACAGGCACACCTATAAGAGTGATTGAATCGATTTAAGATGAATGAGTTTAACTGGCAGTGTGCTTGTTTTTCTCACGACAGGGGCGATAGGTTGTATTACAATCATTACCTACTGTTAATATAAGAGACATCTATCGCCCTATGGCTGATCTAGGTTTATCCATCATTATTCCCGCTAAATCCAGTGGCGGGTTTATTTTAAACACGGTTGATGTGCTGTTAAGCTATTTGCAAAAGCATTGGCATGGCCCTTTTGAAGTGGTGGTGAGTGTTAATGGTGCGTTAGGGCAGGTTGAAGAAACTCAAAGCGTGTTAGCCAGCCAATATGCTGATGACGCCCGTGTAGTGATCCATCAACACCTAGCGCCAGCGGGTAAAGGTGCAGCGCTGCAATCTGCTTTTTTACGCACTCAATACGAGCTAGTGAGCTTTATCGATGCAGACCTACCGTTTGATCTTGCCTTTCTAGGCCTAGCGCAAGAGGCCGTGGAAAAGGGCGCCGATCTGGTGGTGGGCAACCGCAGATTGGCTCACAGTCGTGTGCATTTGCCCACCAAGCTTTTACCCTCATTTTTTAAGCGCCATGTTGCAGGCTTACTTTATAACAGTGCTGTGAGAGTGCTTTTTGGTGTGACGCAAACAGACACTCAATGCGGTATAAAACTGATGACCAGAGCTTTTGCGACTGAGTTTTGTTGCCACCTTAGCTGCCATGGGTTCTCTTATGATGTAGAGCTGTTTTTGCTGGCCAAAGGCCATGGCAACAAAGTCACGTCGTTGCCTGTGACATTAATGCACGAACATGGTGAATCTACCCTGCGCCTTGGCGGCGAACTGGTGCGCACACTCAAAGCGTTTACCCATTTAAAATATAAAGAAAAGCATGGTGAATACCAGCCCAGAGAAAAGCTTAGTCAGCCCCAAAGTGCACTGGCACAGATTACTTCAGATGATTGGGGCATTACTCCAGCGGTCAATGAAGGTATGCTTAAGCTGGCTCAGCTGGGGGTGATAAAGCGCGTTTCTATCATGGCTAATAGCTTACATAAAGACTACTTATTAGATGAGCTAAAGGCGGTGCCAGGTATTAAGCTTGGGTTGCATTTCAACTTAACCAACGGTTTGCTCTTGGGGCAAGCCAGCGGCCATCATCATGTGGATGGTTTAGGCAACACGATGTCTTTGTTGGCCTTGATCAAGCGTAGCTGGTTTGGTTGTCGCACACTCCCCCAAGCATTGCTTAAAGATATTGAACACGAATTTACCTTACAAGTGACTACCTTGCAGCAACAAGGCATAGCCCTTAGCTACTTTGATTCGCATCATCATGTGCATTTGTTGCCAGGCATTATTGAGCGCATTGCGCCGCAAGCCAAAGCTTTGGGTGTGGGTCATACAAGGCTAGTTTTAGACTGGGGGTTATTAGGTAAACCGCAGTTTTTATTGTGCTGGTTTTCTATCAGAGCAAAGGCAAAAGTAGAGCAAGCGGGCTTGTCTTATTTGCCTTTTAAATACCCAGGGCGAAAACAGTTTGTATTGCGTAATAAATGGCAGGCAAAGCTTGCCAAACTCACAGTGCCCACCGAGATTATTTGTCACCCAGCCACCAAAGGCGATTTACAGCTATTACCCGCAGAATATGCAGATCATTATGATGGTGCGCGTGTCGATGAGTTTTGGGCTTTGTATAGCCTTAGCCGCTAACGCTTGTGAACAACCCAAGACACATTGGTGTACCAAGATCAGTTTGGCGCTATCAACAGCACCATTAACGCTGCCCTATGTCTGGCTCCATTCGACGAGAATGGGCTTACAAAGCTTAATAGCCAGCTAGAACCTGATCGTGTATGGCACGTCCGCTTATTATTTGCTTGTGCAAAAATGGTCAGCGAGTTTGGAGGTGTCGCAGAAGGGGCGTTAGAAACTGCTGAGGTAGTTTTTGAGAAGTTGAATCGCCGTGGGCTTGGCACTTGGTCAACGTATTTAAAGCGATGTATTCACACCAACTAACCCTTTTTATCCAAATACAAAGCTAGATAATCACTAATCACTTGGCTTGCCAAGTTTGAATCGATGCCTTTTGGGTTGAGCGCACCGCGCAGCCAAATGCCATCGATCAGTGCAGCAATGCCGGTGGCTACCATGTGGGCCTGCTGGTGGGGCATGGTGCGCTTTAGCTCTAGCCGCAGGTAAGACAGCAAGCGTTTTTCATTCACTCGCTGTAGGCGATTAAGCGCTGGGTCGTGCATGGCTTGCGCCCAAAAGGCCAGCCATGTTTTCACCACGGCTTCATCTTGCTGGTGGGGGCTGAAATTTTCTCCCACAATAGCTTCTATGCGGCCTATGGTGTTGTCTTTTTGTACCTTGGCTAAGCGTATGTTGATGCCTGTGGCTAGGTCTTTTAAAATGCTGCGCATGGTGGCTTCTACTAGGCCACTTTTACCACCAAAATAATGGTTAATAATGCTTGGGGATATGCCCGCTTGCTGGCCAATTTTGGCCACTGAGGCATTTAGAAAACCGACCTGATTGATCACCTCCATAGTGGCGCGTATCAGCTGTGGGCGTCTAATTTCTGGCATGCCAACTTTGGGCATAATAGTGTCCTGTGGCTTGTGATTGAATGAACTAGTGAGCTACGGCGCTAGAAAATACTTGCATGATCAACACGCCTGCTAAAATAAAACCCATGCCTATAAACGCTGGGGTATCTAGCCTTTGGTTAAACACAAAGTGGCCGATAATAGAGATAAGCACAATGCCAAGGCCAGACCATACGGCATAGGCCATGCCAATAGGGATTACTTTCAAAGACATTGAAAGGATATAAAACGCCATACCAAAACCCACAAACACTACAATAGAGGGGATCACTTTGGTAAAACCATTGGAGTATTTAATGGCAGAGGTGCCAACAACTTCGCATACAACAGCGACTAGCAATAATAACCAACTTTTCATCACAAGCCCTACAATCACACAGTATTAAAGTTTAACTTTAACCGATGATGCTTGCCCATGCAAGACAATTAACTATTGTCGGCGGATTTCTCTAAGGCCAAATAATGATCTATGCCTGCAATGCGATCTTTTGCGTGGTGATTAACGTAGATCACCGAAGTTTCGTTGGCTGCACATACCTTTTCTATGAGGGCGAGCACCAGTTGGCGGTTAATGTCATCAAGGCCCAAGCAAGGCTCATCCAAGATCAACAGGGGAGGGTGCTTCACCATGGCTCTGGCGATAAGCAGCAGCCTTTGGTCACCATACGATAGCTTGTTAAAGGGCTGGTCGCCACGGCCTTCCATGCCTAGTAATGCCAGCCACTTTTGGGCAATGTGTTTTTGCTGATCGGTGCTTTTACTATACAAACCGATGGAGTCATAAAAGCCCGAGATAATCACATTGGCTAAGCTTGTGCCCACGCGATATTCCCATTGCAAGGCTGTAGATACATAACCGATGTGTTGTTTTATCTGCCAAATACTTTCGCCATTGCCTCGTTGGAAACCAAATACAAAAATATCATTGGTGTAGCACTGTGGGTGATCGCCTGTGATCAGGGATAAAAGCGCAGTTTTCCCACTGCCGTTAGGGCCGCTAAGCTGCCAATGTTGGTTGGCTTGTATGCACCAGTTGAGGTTTTCAATGAGCACCATGTCGGTGTGTTTAATACAAATATTACTGAGCTTCACTAAAGGCTCTAGTGGGTTAAGCGTTGGCCTTTTATGGTCTGCATCGGCATCGGGCACAGTAAGGTGGGTGGTTTTAAGGTGTAATAGTTGATACAGCTCGTTAAACGCTTGGGTGTCTTCACGTTTTACTTGATGGCGCAGCTGGCCATCTTCCATATAGGCCACATGACTAATAAAATCTGGAATTTCATCAAATCGATTAAGCACCATCACAACCTGGGTGTGGGTGACCACATGGGCAAGGTGGTTTTGCAGCATGGTGTGAGAGGCTTGATCAAGGCCGTCAAAAGGCTCATCTAAAATGAGCAAGTCTGCATGACAAGACAAAGCCCTGATCAGCATCACTTTGCGAGACTCGCCAGTGGAGAGCTTTCGAAAAGCACGTTCAAGCAAATAATCCAGCTCAAACTTTTGAATAAGGTCGCCTGCGATAACAGGGTCTATTTCTTCAGTGAAAATTATTTCACGCACAGGGGTGCCAAGGCTTATGACATCTAAAATGTCGGCATCATCTTTTTTAAGTTCGGCTTGAATCAGCTGCGCTTGGGCTTCAAAAGACACCCAGCCAATACGTGTAGGAAGGCTGCTAGTGCTGCCAGCTAAGATTTCTCCATAGCCAGCTAGCACCGCAGCAAGGGCTGATTTGCCAGCGCCGTTAGCGCCGGTAATCAGCCAGTGTTGGTGCTGCTGGATTTGCCAGTTGATGTGTTTAAGTTGAAAACCTTCATCAAACTCTACTGACAAATCGTGCAGCTGTAACATAAATAATCTCGCTTAAACGATCTTCTTCATGTCTGCCATGTGGCCACGCAAGGTAGCGCCAATGGCTTCTACAGGATGGTCACGCAAGGCTGCGTTTACTTCGATCAAACGGGCGTTATCAACGCCATTGTCATCACTTGCAAGGCCACGGCCAATCACGTCTGTGTCTATGCCTTTCATAAAGTCGGCAAGTAAAGGCAAGCAAGCGTGGTTGTACAAGTAACAGCCATACTCTGCAGTGTCAGAGATAGTGGCGTTCATTTCATACAGCTTTTTACGTGCAATGGTGTTAGCGATCAGTGGTGTTTCATGCAAAGACTCGTAGTAAGCTGAGTCTGCAATGATGCCAGCAGCAGTCATGGTTTCAAACGCTAGCTCTACGCCAGCCTTAACCATAGCGACCATTAAGATGCCGTGATCAAAATACTCTTGCTCAGAAATTTCCATGTCGCCAGCAGGGGTCTTTTCAAAGGCCGTTTCGCCTGTTGCTGCACGCCAGCCTAAAAGATTAACGTCATCGTTAGCCCAGTCTGCCATCATAGTGGAAGAGAAGGTGCCGTTGATGATGTCATCTTGATGCTTGTTGTACAAAGGACGCATGATCACTTTTAGTTCTTCAGAAAGATCAAACGCTTTGATCTTAGCTGGGTTTGAAAGGCGATCTAGCATGTTGGTTACACCACCATACTTAAGGGCTTCAGTGATGGTTTCCCAGCCGTACTGGATCAGCTTAGACGCATAACCTGCATCCATGCCCTTGTCGATCATCTTGTCAAAGCACAACAAAGAGCCTGTTTGTAACATACCACAAAGAATCGTTTGCTCGCCCATTAGGTCAGACTTCACTTCAGCGATGAAAGATGACATCAATACGCCAGCCTTATGGCCGCCAGTGCCCACCGCGTATGCTTTAGCAAGAGCTAAGCCGTGGCCTTGTGGGTCGTTGTCTTCGTGAACAGCGATCAAGGTAGGTACACCAAAACCACGCACATATTCTGCACGCACTTCAGAGCCTGGGCACTTAGGTGCCACCATGATGACCGTAAGGTCTTCACGAATCTTCATGCCTTCTTCAACAATGTTAAAGCCATGAGAGTAAGACAAACATGCGCCTTGCTTCATTAGCGGCATTACCGCTGCAACTACAGGTGAGTGCTGCTTGTCTGGTGTAAGGTTAAGCACGATGTCTGCCTTAGGAATTAGCTCTTCGTAAGTGCCTACAGTGAAACCATTTTCAGAAGCATTTTTAAATGACTGACGCTTTTCAGTAATGGCAGATTGGCGCAATGTGTAAGATACATCTAGGCCACTGTCACGTAAGTTTAAGCCTTGGTTAAGGCCTTGAGCACCACAGCCAATAATGACCATTTTTTTGCCTTTAAGGGCATCTACGCCTTCGGTGAATTCGTTCATGTGCATAAAGCGACATTTGGCCAATTGTTCTAGCTGCTCGCGCAAAGGCAAGGTATTAAAGTAGTTATTAGACATGGGGGGGAACCTGTGTTTTTAAAATCGGTATTAGAGTCTTTTACAACAGTGCGCATCATACGCTTTGTTGGTATTTTCGTAAATTGATATATTTGACACATAGTGATGCATATATTAAAACATAAGCTAAAACTATGATAAAGTTAAGCTATGGATATCAAACACCTCAAACACTTTTTAGCGCTGGCAGAAAACCTGCACTTTGGTAAAGCCAGTGCTGCGTGCCATATTAGCTTGTCGGCTTTGTCTAGAAACATTAGGCAACTAGAAGACCAGCTAGACGTCACCCTGTTTACTCGAGACAACAGAAGTGTGCAAATCACCCCCCAAGGCCAAGCTTTTGTAAGCTATGCTCGCACCGCCATCAGTGAATGGCAGGCGATTGTAAACCAAGTGCAAAATGCACAGGATCAGCTGCAAGGTGAAGTGAGTTTGTATTGCTCTGTTACTGCAGTATATAGCTTATTGTTTGACTTATTTCAGCGCTTTCGAAAAGATCACCCCAATATAGAAATAAAACTACACACAGGTGACCCAGATCAAGGCATTACCCATGTACTTTCTGGTGAAGAAGATTTTGCCATCGCCGCACGGCCCAAAAACATACCCAGAGAGCTGGCCTTTAAACCCATTACCATCTCGCCTTTGGTGTTTATAGCCCCCAAAGACCAATCGCAGCTAGAGCAGCCCTTGATCATGCCCACTGGCCCTAAAGAGTGGGCAAACATACCCATGATATTAGCCGAAGGCGGCCTATCACGCCAACGTATGGATGCATGGTTTAGAGCCATAGATGTCACCCCTAAAATATATGCTCAAGTGGCGGGCAACGAAGCGATTGTGATCATGGTAAGCCTAGGTTTGGGTATCGGGGTAGTGCCCAAAATAGTATTGGATAACAGCCCAACCATTGAGCGTATTAAAATATTAGATGTAAAACCGCCACTTGAAGCCTATGATGTGGGTTTGTTTGCGCTTAAAAAGAACCTTAAAAAACCTTTAGTGAGTGCCTTATGGGAGCTAGTAGGTCGCTAGTTTCATTTGAATAAATGGACAGAGAATAAACCCATGGTGAATAAAGTATTTTCCAGTGATAACACAGCAGGCGCAGCGCCTAGTGTGTTGCAGGCCATTATGGATGCGGGCACCCACATCCAACAACCTTATGGTAACGATGATCACAGTAAGCGCGTACAACAACTGCTTGAAGAAATATTTGAGTGTCCACTGAGTGTATTTTTGGTGCCCACAGGCACCGCATCCAATGCGCTCGCCCTAAGCGCACTAACACCGCCGTGGGGCGGTGTATTGTGCCATCCACAAAGCCATATTAACGTGGATGAATGCGGCGCACCTGAATTTTATACGTATGGAGCCAAGCTGGTATTGGTGGATGGCGCGCACAGTAAACTTTGTCCTAAAGCCCTAGCGAAGGTAGCCGCGCCCCAAAGTGGTGATGTGCATTCGGTACAAAATGCCGTAGTAAGCCTAAGCCAAACCACTGAAACAGGCAGCGTGTATAGTGTAAAAGAGCTATGTGAAATAGGCCGTATCTGCAAAGAAAACAACCTCAAACTGCATATGGATGGTGCTCGATTCACCAACGCATTGGTGTCTTTAGGCTGCTCACCGGCTGCTATGACATGGCAAGCAGGGGTGGATATATTGTCACTTGGGGCCACCAAAAATGGCACCATGGCCGTAGAAGCCATTGTTATATTTGACAAAAACTTGGCCAAAGACATGGGCTGGCGACGCAAACGCGCAGGCCAGCTAATGTCTAAAATGACCTTAATGTCTGCGCAACTAGAGGCCTATTTTAAACACGACTTATGGCTTGATAATGCCCGCCAAGCCAACGCTATGGCACAGCGCCTAGACCAAGGGTTTAGGGGAATAAAAGGCGTAGAAATGTTAGATGAAACTGTATCCAACATGTTCTTTTGTAAGCTACCCAAAGCCATGATTAACAGTTTACTTGACCAAGGGTTTTACTTTTACACCGATCGTTGGGGTGAAAACGTAGTGCGCTTAGTCACCAATTTCACCACTCAAAAAGCCGATGTAGATGCACTTATTAGTGCTGCTAAAGAGTGGGCCAGCACGCAAAAAGTCTAATACTTAGCGCCAGTGCTTACAGAGGTATTAATTGCGGCGCTAAAAGACTTAAAGGGTTTATCCAAAGGTAAGCACCAAAGGGCAATTAATGGTGTCGCAACAGACTTCATGCCATGCATGACATTGCTTTTGTTATACACCAAGCCACCAAGCCCAGGCGTATGCCAATCTCCCATATTCTTGCTGCTGCCTTTATCAATGCCTTGGCGCCACCTTCCATCACTTAACACAAGGTATAGCTCTTGTGGCTCATGTTGGTGGTCTGGGTAGTCTAAACCTGGACGCATTAATGTCACCCCTACAATTAAATCTTGGCGCACGTCCAAACCTTCTGGGCCGATAATTTGGGCGTTTACATGGCCTGCCATAAATTGATCATTATTAAGCACAGGCCTTTGATACCAGGGTAAATGATCTGACAAGGCAGCCATGCATTGCACCATGTTTTTATACTTATCAGGCAAGTTATTGCTTTGGTACTCTATCTGCAGTATTACATCAGATAAAGGGTTGGTCTTTTGATCTTGAGCAATTACTTTGCCAGGTTCCTTTAGCCTATTGATTACTTTATTCAACGTTTCAAGCTGACTTGCATCCACCGAAGTATTCGCTTTCAAAAGGGTAAGTAAATGTTGGCGGAGGTGATCAAGCTTTGTTTGAGTCGTATGCTGATGCATGCTGACCTGCTATATGGCTATGTTATGGCTTTAATCATAACCTGTATGTCATGTGTTATAACAGCTTAGCTTTCGCCATGGTGTAATGGGTTGGTCGTTAATCATCACCTTTTGTGCCCTAGAATCTAGGGTTAAAAATTATTGTTGCTCATCCATATCAAGGGCTGCATGCATCTGTGCCACAAAACTGTGACTAACCTTAATGCCCTTCGCCATATAAATTAGGTGTTGTGCTACGTTTTGGCATGGCCTACAAGACAGATCTTTGTTAGGCGCTTTATTGACATAAACATATAGGAAGCGGGCTAAAGGGTAAGTTCAGTTAATGGCGTTATCAGGGTTTGCTTCAATGAAAGCACCACCTTTTTTTGATAATGGCACAGCACGTACTGATGAGGTTTT
>JAIBDW010000055.1 GCA_024686035.1 Oceanospirillaceae bacterium | reverse complement strand
GCTCAGTTTGGTGGTCAGCGTTTTGGTGAGATGGAAGTTTGGGCTTTGGAAGCATACGGAGCAGCTTACACGCTACAAGAAATGCTTACGGTGAAATCTGATGACGTTCATGGTCGTACACGTATTTATAAAAATATTGTAGATGGAGATCATAGAATGGAGCCAGGTATGCCAGAGTCTTTTAATGTTCTTGTTAAAGAGATTCGCTCTCTAGGTATCGATATCGAGTTGGAATCTGACTAAGACATTAAGGTAGGAGAAGGCAATGAAAGATTTACTACAATTATTGAAAGCCCAAGGTCATTCGGACGAATTTGATTCGATCCGCATTGGTTTGGCGTCGCCAGAAATGATCCGTTCATGGTCTTTTGGCGAAGTTAAAAAGCCAGAAACCATTAACTACCGTACCTTCAAGCCTGAGCGGGAAGGTTTATTCTGCGCCAAAATTTTTGGCCCGGTAAAAGACTACGAGTGCTTGTGCGGTAAGTACAAGCGCTTGAAGCACCGTGGTGTGATCTGTGAAAAGTGTGGTGTAGAAGTTGCACTGGCTAAAGTACGTCGTGAGCGTATGGGCCACATCGACCTGGCCAGTCCAGTGGCACACATCTGGTTCCTTAAATCACTACCTTCACGTATTGGTTTGTTGCTAGACATCACTTTGCGTGACATTGAACGTGTACTTTATTTTGAAAGCTACATTGTGATCGATCCAGGTATGACCACACTTGAACGTGGTCAGATGATGAACGATGAGCAGTACTTTGAAGCCATGGAAGAATTCGGCGACGACTTCGATGCGCGCATGGGTGCTGAAGCCATTCAAGCCTTGTTGAAAGATTTAGACATGGCTCAAGAAGCCATTCAGTTGCGTGAAGATATTCCCGCTACTAACTCTGAAACTAAAATCAAGAAGCTATCTAAGCGCTTAAAGCTAATGGAAGCCTTCTTGGCTTCTGGCAACAAGCCAGAATGGATGGTGCTTACAGTACTGCCTATCTTGCCACCAGACTTGCGTCCTTTGGTGCCACTAGATGGCGGCCGCTTTGCGACTTCAGATTTGAACGATTTATATCGTCGTGTCATCAACCGTAACAACCGCCTTAAGCGTTTGTTAGATTTGAGTGCGCCAGACATTATCGTACGCAACGAAAAGCGTATGCTACAAGAGTCTGTAGATGCCTTGTTGGATAACGGTCGTCGTGGTCGTGCCATCACTGGCTCTAACAAGCGCCCATTGAAATCTTTGGCTGACATGATCAAAGGTAAGCAAGGTCGTTTCCGTCAAAACCTATTGGGTAAGCGCGTAGACTATTCTGGCCGTTCAGTAATCGTGGTTGGACCCTATTTGCGTCTGCATCAGTGTGGTTTGCCTAAGAAAATGGCATTAGAACTATTTAAGCCTTTCATCTTTTCTAAGCTAGAATTGCGTGGTCTTGCGACGACCATCAAAGCCGCTAAAAAGATGGTAGAGCGTGAAACTGCTGAAGTATGGGATATCCTTGCAGAAGTAATCCGCGAACATCCAGTGATGTTAAACCGCGCGCCTACACTTCACCGTTTGGGTATCCAAGCATTTGAGCCAGTATTGATTGAAGGTAAAGCCATTCAGCTACATCCTTTGGTTTGTGCGGCCTACAATGCTGACTTTGACGGCGACCAAATGGCCGTTCACGTCCCGCTAACCATTGAAGCTCAGCTTGAATGTCGTGCCCTGATGATGTCTACCAACAACATCTTGTCACCAGCCAACGGCGACCCTATTATCGTACCTTCTCAAGACGTTGTATTGGGCATTTACTTTATGACTCGTGAGCGTATCAACGCCAAAGGCGAAGGTATGGTATTTGCAAACGTGGCCGAAGTGCAGCGTGCCTATGGCGCCAAGCATGTCGACTTACAAGCCATTGTTAAAGTACGTGTTGTTGAATACACCAAGTCTGAAGATGGCTCAATGGAAGCTTTCAACACAGTCACTGAAACCACTGTTGGCCGAGCACTGTTGTCTGAAATCATGCCTCAAGGCATGCCTTATAGTCTGATTAACAAGACCATGAAGAAGAAAGATATTTCTACTGTCATTAACGCTTGTTATCGTAACGTTGGACTTAAAGAAACCGTTATCTTTGCTGACCAGTTGATGTACACAGGCTTTGCCTATGCGACTCGTTCTGGCGCTTCTGTTGGTGTTAACGATTTCGTTATCCCAGACAAAAAAGCCGCGATCATCAACGGTGCTGAAGATGAAGTGCGCGAGATTGAATCACAGTTTCGAGATGGTTTGGTAACTCAAGGTGAGAAGTACAACAAAGTGATCGACATTTGGTCTCGTGCTAACGAACTTGTTGCTGGCGCTATGATGGACAGCTTGAAAAGCGACACCGTGATCAACGCAGCAGGCGAAGAAGTGGAACAAGAGTCATTTAACTCTGTTTACATGATGGCTGACTCAGGCGCACGTGGTAGTGCTGCCCAGATGCGTCAGTTAGGTGGTATGCGTGGTTTGATGGCTAAGCCAGATGGATCGATCATCGAAACTCCCATCACAGCTAACTTTCGCGAAGGTCTTTCGGTACAGGAATACTTTATCTCTACTCACGGAGCACGTAAAGGCTTGGCCGATACGGCACTAAAAACAGCGAACTCTGGTTACCTGACTCGTCGTTTAGTAGACGTAGCACAAGATTTAGTAGTAACTGAAGTGGATTGTGGCACCGAAAATGGTCTTACAATGCTTCCAGTCATTGATGGTGGTGACGTACGTGTGCCACTAGGTGACCGTATTTTGGGTCGTATGATTGCAGAAGATGTAGTCAACCCAACTACTGGTGACGTGTTGATTGCTAAAAACACTCTAATTGATGAAGCGTGGGTTGATCGTTTAGAGAATGATGAATCACTATCTTCTGTAGATGAAGTGAAAACTCGCTCTCCAATTACCTGTGAAACACGCCATGGTATTTGTTCTAGCTGTTATGGCCGTGACCTAGGTCGTGGGCATCAGGTGAACATCGGTGAAGCGGTTGGTGTTGTTGCTGCCCAGTCGATCGGTGAACCAGGCACTCAGCTTACAATGCGTACCTTCCACATTGGTGGCGCGGCGTCTCGAGCAGCTGCAGAAGACAAGGTTCAAGTTAAAAACGCAGGTGATATTCGCCTACATAACTTGAAAGCAGTAACCCGCACAGATGGTTATATGATCACCACATCTCGTTCTGTAGAGCTAGGTGTAACCGACCAACATGGCCGTGAGCGTGAACGTTATAAGCTTCCATACGGTTCTTTGATTAAAGTGGTTGATGGCGCACGTGTAGAAGCGGGCGAAGTGGCTGCTTCTTGGGATCCACACACTCACCCCATCGTTGCTGAAATGGCGGGTACTTTGAAGTTTGTAGGATTGGAGGAAGGTCTGACTATCAGCCTTAAAACGGATGATTTGACGGGTCTTAGCTCTATTCAGGTACTTACTGTAGGTGAGCGTCCAGCAGCAGGCAAAGACTTACGTCCAATGCTTAAGTTATTTGATGATGAAGGTAACGAAATCATTAACCCTGAATCTGGAGCTCCTGCTCAATACCTTCTTCCTGGTGGCGCATTATTGTCCATCACTGACGGTGGTAAAGTAGAAATTGGTGATGTAGTTGCACGTATTCCACAAGAAAGTGCAACCACTAAGGACATTACCGGTGGTCTACCTCGGGTAGCTGACTTGTTTGAAGCACGTAAGCCAAAAGAAGCTGCCATCTTGGCAGAAGTTTCTGGTATTGTAAGCTACGGTAAAGAAACCAAGGGTAAGAATCGTCTAGTTATAACGCCAACAGATGGCAGTGACAACTATGAAGAGCTTATCCCTAAGTGGCGCGTACTGAACGTGTTTGAAGGCGAAACAGTAGTGAAGGGTGAAGTCATTGCTGACGGCCCATTCAATCCACACGATATCTTGCGTATCCTAGGTGTTGAAGAACTAGCGCGTTATATTACAACCGAAGTGCAAGACGTATACCGTCTACAAGGTGTAATCATTAACGACAAGCACATTGAAGTTATTGTGCGTCAGATGTTACGCAAAGTGGATGTAGTTGCTTCTGGCGACACTAACTTGATCAAAGGTGATCAGGTTGAATACACTCGCTACTTGGAAGCTAACGAGAAGATGGCGGCTGATCAGAAGATTGAGTCACGCATGCAACGTGTCTTGTTAGGTATTACTAAGTCATCTTTGGCGACAGAATCCTTCATCTCGGCAGCCTCTTTCCAAGAGACGACTCGTGTATTGACCGAAGGTGCAGTAACTGGCAAGAAAGACCACCTGCGTGGTCTGAAGGAAAACGTGGTTGTAGGCCGCTTGATCCCAGCTGGTACTGGCTTGGCATACCACTCAGAGCGCAAGCGCAAGCGTGCAGAACAGCGTGCTTCTGAAGGCGTTTCAACAGTCAGTGCAGAAGAAGTGCAAGCAGCACTGACTGAAGCGCTACGTGCCGAAATGAGCGCCAGTTAGAGCGATCCATTCATAACGAATGTCTCAATAAAAAGCCCGATGTGTTCGGGCTTTTTTGTGAGTGCTATAAAAAGCGTGCTGTTGATTTGATAGTTTTTTTTAGGCAATAAAAAACCCCGCTCTGGCTGAACCAGGCGGGGCTTTTTTATACAAGAAGCTTACTTAGCCGCTTTGCGTTCTTTTTCTTCAGCAATTACTTTTTCAGCAACGCTGTTAGGGCAATGCAAGTAATGTGCAAATTCCATTGAGAACTGACCACGGCCAGAAGTCATGGTGCGCAAGTGGCCAATGTAACCAAACATTTCTGAAAGAGGTACGTTCGCTTTAATGCGCACACCAGTAACGCCGGCTTCTTGGTCGTTGATCATGCCGCGACGACGGTTTAAGTCACCAATAACATCACCTACGTGATCATCTGGAGTGTACACGTCTACCTTCATAATAGGCTCTAGCAACTGTGGGCCAGCTTTAGGCATAGATTGACGATACGCGCCTTTAGCAGCAATTTCAAAAGCAATCGCTGAAGAGTCAACCGCGTGGAAACCACCGTCAACCAACTCAATCTCTACGTCTAGAAGAGGGAAGCCAGCTAGTGGACCTTCTTCCATCATAGTACGGAAACCCTTCTCAATCGCTGGAAAGTATTCCTTAGGTACATTACCGCCTACTACAGATGACTTAAAGATGAAGCCAGAACCTGTTTCGCCAGGAGTTACAACGTAGTCGATCTTGCCGTATTGGCCAGAACCACCAGATTGCTTTTTATGGGTGTAGCTATCTTCAAGCTTAGTAGTAATGGTCTCACGATAAGCAACCTGTGGTTGACCTACAATAAGATCTACACCGTAAGTACGGTTAAGAATGTCTACTTTGATGTCTAAGTGAAGCTCGCCCATTCCTTTAAGGATGGTTTCGCCTGAATCTTCGTCTGTTTCAACAATGAAAGACGGATCTTCTGCCACCATCTTACCAATGGCAATACCCATTTTCTCAGTAGAGGCTTTATCCTTTGGAGTAACAGAGATAGAGATTACTGGTTCTGGGAAAATCATCGGCTCAAGTGTACATTCATGCTTTGGATCACATAGAGTGTGTCCAGTTTGTACGTTCTTCATACCTACAATAGCGATAATGTCGCCGGCTTGAGCCGAGCTCAATTCAGTACGCTCATCGGCATGCATTTCTACCATGCGGCCAACACGTTCAGTTTTGCCAGTAAAGGAGTTAAGGATAGTGTCGCCTTTCTTTAGCACGCCCGAGTAGATACGCACGAAAGTAAGCGCGCCGTAACGGTCATCCATAATCTTAAACGCTAATGCGCGTAATGGTTCGCTGGTTGAAACAAGGGCAAGCTCGCCATTGGCTTCGCCAGTTTCTTTGTCTGTCAAAGGCTGTGGGTCAACTTCTGTGGGAGATGGAAGGTAGTCGATAACCGCATCAAGAACCAACTGTACGCCTTTGTTCTTAAACGCAGAGCCACAGTATGTTGGGAAGAAGTCTAGTGCGATAGTACCCTTGCGGATGCAACGCTTGATCTCATCTATAGAAGGTACTTCGCCTTCTAAGTATGCTTCCATAAGCTCATCGTCTTGCTCTAGAGCAGTTTCGATCAGCTTCTCGTGGTATTCATCTACTAGGTCAACCATATCTTCTGATACGTCTGACACTTCAAAATTTTCAGGAAGACCGGTGTCATCCCATACATAGGCTTTCTTGGTAAGTATATCCACCATGCCTACGAAGTTTTCTTCGGTGCCGATAGGCAAGGTCATGACCAGTGGAACGGCAGCGAGTACGCTTTCGATTTGGCCAACAACGCGCAAGAAGTCTGCACCCATACGATCCATCTTATTAACCAAGATGATACGAGCTACTTCAGATTCGTTAGCATAGCGCCAGTTAGTTTCTGACTGAGGCTCTACGCCGCCAGAACCACAAAATACACCTACGCCGCCATCAAGTACTTTAAGTGAACGGTACACTTCTACGGTGAAGTCTACGTGTCCAGGAGTATCGATGATGTTCATGCGGTGGTCTTTCCAGAAACAAGTCGTTGCCGCAGACTGGATAGTTATTCCGCGCTCAGCTTCTTGGGTCATGAAGTCTGTAGTGGATTCCCCATCATGCACTTCACCTGTCTTATGGATTTTACCCGTAAGTTTAAGAATACGTTCTGTGGTAGTGGTTTTGCCCGCATCTACGTGAGCAAAAATACCGATGTTACGGTATAAGTTTAAGTCAGCCATGAGGGCTCCAGTTAGTTACAGTCTTAAAAAAGTCGCCGTATTGTACAGGAATGGCCAGCTGATATCGAACTAAAACAGCCGAAAATGTCATTGATGTGAGGTTAATTAACGAAGTTTTATGCTTTTTGGCAAATTTTTGGTGATGCGGCTGCAGATGTAAGCTTTAATTAGCCTTGCAGGTTGAAAATAGAGGCCTGCTTGCTTGACGCTACTCCACCAAAGCGAATATAATTCACCGCCCGAAATTGGCAGGCAAATATAGTCCTGTGTATTTTTGGGTATTTCGGCGGTGCTAGCAAATAGGTTGTTAGTGTTGTGCCGATGAAGAATGTGGAGTTTGCATAATGGCAACAGTTAACCAGTTGGTTCGTAAGCCTCGTAAGCGTAAAGTCGTCAAGAGTGATGTACCTGCATTGCAGGCCTGTCCTCAGCGTCGTGGCGTTTGCACTAGGGTTTATACAACCACCCCTAAGAAGCCTAACTCTGCTCTACGTAAAGTATGTCGTGTGCGTTTGACAAACGGTTTTGAAGTGACCTCCTATATTGGTGGTGAAGGTCATAACCTACAAGAGCACAGCGTTGTATTGATCCGTGGCGGTCGTGTAAAAGACTTGCCAGGTGTTCGTTACCATACAGTACGTGGTTCTTTGGATACATCCGGCGTGAGCGATCGTAAACAGAGTCGTTCTAAGTACGGTACTAAGCGTCCTAAGTCTTAAAGAAACTTTCCTTAGTTGATGGCTGTGTGAAAACAGTCATCAGTTAGGACGGGCAATGATTAGAGGCATATAATGTCTAAGTAGTCACTGTTAGCCATTCTGCTTTTTAGCAGGTGGCCATAAGACTTATCGAGAACCGATAAGAGTAAGGTCAGGTAAGCACTTAATAATGAGTGTTAATTCCTGAACATAACCTGAAGTATATTTGAGGCCAATCATGCCAAGAAGAAGAGTTGTCGCCAAACGTGACATCCTGCCAGATCCTAAGTTTGGCAACGTCACCCTAGCCAAGTTCATGAACCATGTCATGATCTCAGGCAAGAAATCAGTTGCAGAGCGTATCGTTTACGGTGCTCTAGAGAAAATCGTCGAACGTAAAGGCGGCGATCCACTAGAAGTATTTGAAGCAGCGTTAGAAGCTATCCAACCTATGGTCGAAGTTAAATCTCGCCGTGTAGGTGGTGCAACTTATCAAGTACCAGTTGAAGTACGTCCAGCACGTCGTTCTGCCCTAGCTATGCGCTGGTTAGTAGATTACTCACGCAAGCGTGGCGAAAAGTCTATGGCTTTACGTCTTGCTGGTGAGATTCTAGATGCTGCTGAAGGCAAAGGTGCTGCGGTTAAGAAGCGTGAAGACGTTCACCGTATGGCTGAAGCTAACAAAGCCTTCTCTCACTTCCGCTTCTAAGCAGACCTGAGAGAAAAGAGAGAACTGTATGGCTCGTAAAACACCAATAAATCGATACCGCAACATTGGTATTGTGGCTCACGTAGACGCGGGTAAAACCACGACTACTGAGCGTGTTTTGTTTTACACCGGAAGGTCCCATAAAATCGGTGAGGTGCACGATGGTGCAGCCACAATGGATTGGATGGAACAAGAACAAGAACGCGGTATCACCATCACATCGGCGGCGACTACCTGTTTTTGGAAAGGCATGAGCCAGCAGTTCGAAGACCACCGCATCAACATTATCGATACGCCAGGGCACGTTGACTTCACTATAGAAGTTGAACGTTCCTTGCGGGTATTAGATGGTGCGGTGGTAGTATTATGCGGGACTTCCGGCGTTCAGCCGCAGACAGAAACCGTATGGCGTCAGGCCAACAAATATGGCGTACCGCGCATGGTATTTGTCAACAAAATGGACCGAGCAGGTGCCAACTTCCTTATGGTAGTTGAGCAGCTGAAGGAACGTCTTGGTGCCAATGCTGTGCCGCTTCAGTTAGCCATTGGCGCAGAAGACGAATTCAAGGGCGTGATCGACCTTGTGCGTATGAAAGCCATTATGTGGAATGAAGAAGACCAAGGCATGACTTATGAGCTGGAAGATATTCCTGCTGATATGCAAGACGAGGCCGACCAATTCCATGAAGAGCTAGTAGAAGCCGCAGCCGAAGCAGACGATGATTTAATGGAAAAGTACCTTGAACAAGGGCAGCTATCTATTGAAGAAATTAAAGCTGGGCTACGCAAGGCGACGCTTGCCAACCAGGTTGTGCTGGTACATGCTGGTTCTGCATTTAAGAACAAAGGTGTACAAGCGGTACTGGACTCAGTCATTGAGTACATGCCCTCACCAATCGAAGTAAAGGCTATTGAAGGCACATTAGAAGACGGTAAAGGTACATTGGCAACTCGCGAAGCCGATGACACTGCACCGTTTGCTGCCTTGGCATTTAAGATCGCAACGGACCCTTTTGTGGGTACCTTAACCTTTATGCGAGTCTACTCAGGCGTATTGAAATCTGGCGATCACGTGTTTAACTCTGTTAAAGAAAAGCGTGAACGTGTGGGTCGTATGGTGCAAATGCACGCTAACGATCGTGAAGAGATCAAAGAAGTGCGTGCTGGAGACATTGCAGCGGCCATCGGTCTTAAAGACGTCACCACAGGTGATACTCTGTGCTCAGTGGAGAATAAAATTGTTCTTGAGCGTATGGAATTCCCCGAACCCGTTATCTCTGTTGCTGTAGAGCCGCGCTCTGTGCCTGATCAAGAGAAAATGGGTGTTGCACTTGGTAAACTGGCTCAAGAAGATCCGTCTTTTCGAGTGAAAACCGATGAAGAAACAGGCCAAACCATCATTGCTGGTATGGGTGAACTACACCTTGATATCATCGTTGATCGTATGCGCCGAGAATTTAGTGTTGAAGCCAACATAGGTAAGCCACGTGTGGCTTATCGTGAAAAGATTCGTGCTACCGTTGATGCCAATCATAAGTTTGTGCGTCAATCTGGTGGTCGCGGTCAGTATGGTCACGTGGTTATTGAATTTAGTCCTTCTGATGAAGAAGGCTTAGAGTTCATTAACGAAATCGTGGGTGGTGCTATTCCTCGTGAATACATCCCAGCTATACAAAAAGGAATTGAAGAGCAAATGAAAAATGGCGTCATAGCCGGCTATCCTTTGTTGGGGCTTAAAGCCCGTTTGTATGACGGTTCCTTCCACGACGTTGACTCTAACGAAATGGCCTTTAAAATCGCCGCTTCTCAATGTTTGAAGAAGTTTGCTCAATTAGCCGACCCATGTTTGCTAGAGCCGATGATGAAGGTTGAAGTGGTAACCCCAGAAACGAACATGGGAGACGTGATGGGAGACCTGAATCGTCGTCGTGGGATAGTTCAGGGAATGGATGACAGCTCTGCTGGTAAAATCATCAATGCACAAGTGCCATTGGGTGAAATGTTTGGTTATGCTACTGATTTGCGCTCTGCAACTCAAGGCCGTGCCAGCTACTCTATGGAATTTGAATGCTATTCAGAAGCGCCTCAGAATATTGCTGAAGCGGTAACTAATCAAGCCTAACTTTTTAGAGGATTCTACTCATGGCTAAGGAAAAGTTTGAAAGAAATAAGCCGCACGTAAACGTCGGCACCATCGGTCACGTTGACCACGGTAAAACTACATTAACAGCTGCATTGACTCGTGTTTGTGCAGAAGCGTTTGGCGGAGAGTTGAAAGACTTTTCTCAGATCGACAACGCCCCTGAAGAGCGCGAGCGTGGTATCACCATCGCCACTTCACACGTTGAATATGATTCTGAAGAGCGTCATTACGCCCACGTTGACTGTCCAGGACACGCTGACTATGTGAAAAACATGATCACTGGTGCTGCACAAATGGACGGCGCTATTTTGGTATGTGGCGCAACTGACGGCCCAATGCCTCAGACGCGTGAGCACATCTTGTTGTCACGTCAGGTGGGTGTACCTTACATCGTTGTCTTTTTAAACAAGTCTGACTTGTTGGCTGAAGATTGCGGCGGCGCAGACTCAGAAGAATACGCTGAGATGCTAGAGCTTGTTGAAATGGAGCTTCGCGAGCTTCTAGATGAGTACGAATTCCCAGGCGATGACACGCCAATCATCCCAGGATCTGCTTTGATGGCATTGAATGGCGAAGATGAAAACGAAATGGGTACTACTGCAGTGCGCAAGTTAGTTGAAGCGCTAGACACCTACATCCCACAGCCAGAGCGTGCGATTGATGGTACTTTCATCATGCCAATCGAAGACGTTTTCTCAATCCAAGGCCGTGGTACTGTTGTAACGGGTCGTATTGAGCGCGGCATCGTAAACGTGGGTGACGAAGTAGAAATGATTGGTATCAAAGATACTACCAAGTCTACGTGTACTGGTGTTGAGATGTTCCGTAAGTTGCTTGACGAAGGTCGTGCAGGTGAGAACGTTGGTGTACTACTACGTGGTACTAAGCGTGAAGATGTGGAGCGTGGTCAAGTGCTAGCTAAGCCTGGTTCTATCACTCCTCACACCAAGTTTGAAGCTGAAGTATACGTACTAGGCAAAGACGAAGGCGGACGCCACACTCCTTTCTTTAAAGGATACCGTCCACAGTTCTATTTCCGTACAACAGACATCACAGGTGCTTGTGAATTGCCTGAAGGCGTAGAAATGGTAATGCCTGGTGATAACATCCAAATGGTTGTTGAGCTAATTAACCCAATCGCAATGGATGAAGGTTTACGCTTCGCTATTCGTGAAGGTGGCCGTGCTGTTGGTGCTGGTGTTGTAGCTCGTATCTTAGCTTAATCGCTAATATATAAGCCGTAAAAAAGCCTCCTTGGTGCAAATCAAGGGGGCTTTTTTGTGCCTGTAAGTTAGCCAAAATCAAACTCAAAAAAATCAGCAAATAAAATTTCATGTGCTAGCTTTAATAGTGACTATATTAAGGAGCAGGAAAATGAATTATTTAAAAGGCATTATTACCATTATGTTGTTTGGATTGATGCAGGCATGCTCATCCCTATCCCCTTTGGATGTGTCTTATTCAGGCCTCAAAAACCAAGCATTTACTGAAGCCTTGGCAGAACAAGACTGGATAAGAGATGAATATGCCACATACCAAAAGCGTAAAGGCTATAAAGCGTTTGCCATATCCACAGATGCCGGAGGTACAATATTTGCTACAGGTTTTGCTGACGACAAAATAACCGTGCAAGCCGCCTATGACGAAGCACTGCGTATGTGTCGTCATTATAGTGAAGGAGATGGCCAGTGTAGTGTGATTGATGAGCAAGATTCACATGAAAGAATTGGCCTTACGCAGAAGCAAATAGACACCGCCCCTAAGGAGCTAATTGCTCATCGAGATATTGTCCGCTACGTGCAGTATAAAAAAGCCAGTGCGCCAAAAGCATTTGCAGTGGCTGCTTGTTCTGGACAATCTTTTTGGTTGGCCAACCAAGCTAGTCAAGCTAATGCCGAACAAGATGTTTTAAGTATGTGCGAAACCTATCGCCATGCATCAGACCCTTGTTGCACAATGCTTGAAAGCGAATAAAAATCTGATGCTGGGTTTGAGGGGCTGTTTTTTCAGCCCTTTTAAGCTCTACAGCGAATGCGCTAGAGCAGGTATGGACAAATTTGAAGTGGATCATGCGCATTAAATGGTTGTCAATCTAACTAAGCTCAAATGTGCCTAAATAAAACCAGTGCCCATTAATGATAATGTCCACCCTATGGAGGCCAGCAAAATGAGTACGTGTAGAAAGGTTGGCCAGATTAAGCTTTTTGCTAAGCGCCTTTTTCTCTGAAGGCTCCAGCTGAAAGTGACGCCACTTAAAAACCTTGGCCCTAGGCTTGCCGTTGGCCTTGACGTAGTGCACTGCAAAATCCACCATTAGAGCTTTGCTTGCACCACCTATATTGCCAACAGTTGCGTTTATTTTTACCGACTCACCCACATTAGCTTGCATCGGCACAATGCCGCTATGGCTAAGGGTGATGTCATCCGCATCTTTATAGCCAAGCAAGGCCAAGGCACCAGGCTCGCAGCGTTTAACGGCAGAGCGCAACGCATGGTTAATAACCCAATCGCGGTTTTTGTTACTGTGCTTTTGCCATTGGGCAAGTAACTCATACACACGCTGTGGGTGGTCTTTGCCAATATCGTTTAAATTGTTAGCCACAGAGCGCCTAACATACAGCTCTGGGTCGTCTTTTAATGCTTCAAGCAAAGGTATAATGGGTGAAGGATCTTCCTGCAAATCCACCAAACGGCTGGCCCAAGGTAGCCGAGGCCGAGTGCCTTCAGACACTAATCGACGGATATGGGGATTAGGGTCTCTAATCCAATGTTGGAACAGCTCAAAACATTGTGCTCGGTAGCGCTGTATAAATGCGCGAATACTAAACTCGGCACTAAAGCGCTGGGTGATTTCATATTGTGCAGCCATAGATTCTTCAAAATACTCCAAGCCGTATTTTCCCACAAACAAACTAAAAGGTAGGTGCAAAAAGCTAACATCACTAAAATCTGTCGTGCAAGGGTGTACCGGGCCTAGGCTGGCTATCAATGAAGCAACAGCATGAGGATAGTGCTTGGGCAGAAACACATATAAACAATCAGCTAGTAAATGGCAGCGGGGCATCAGCTCAAGGCTTTCATGCTTGTCACTAAAGGCTTGCGTAAACCCTGCTTTGTCAAATTTTGGGCCGTCAACTTTAAGTGCGCCTAGGGCGACGTTATGAGCAAGCTGTGCCGCTAGCGCAGGCCCTACTAGGTGTT
>JAIBDW010000028.1 GCA_024686035.1 Oceanospirillaceae bacterium | reverse complement strand
GGTAGTGGGCACTCAAGCTAATTTTAATGCGCTCATTCAAGGTGAAAAACCTGTGGTAGTCGATTTTTGGGCGCCTTGGTGTGGGCCATGTGTGGGCTTTGCACCCATATTTGAACAAACCGCCCAAAATCAGTCTGAAGAACTAATTTTTGTAAAAGTGGATACTCAAGCAGAGCAAGCGCTTGGCGGGCAATTTAACATACGCAGCATCCCTACTTTGATGGTCTTTAAAAATGGTAAAGTAATCGACCAACTAAGTGGAGCCCTATCACAGCAACATTTTGTGCAGTGGCTATATAACGCAGTGAATAAATAAGGTCCGGATTTGGACCTCTTAGAGAGAAATGGACGATGAAAAAACTCAAAAATGAAAAAGAACTTTTAAAAAAAGCCATCACCTTAGGTGCAGCCTATGCAAAAACACGTGGCGTTGCACAATTTGAAGCCACAGACTCTGCAGCCAGTAAAATAGAATATATTTATAGACTCCTAGTGCACGATAAGCTTATTCAGCCATTGCCAGAAAATCAGGTTTCACAACCTAGCATGCAACACAAACTTGCCTTATGGGTAGATCGCCAACTTAATCCGTAGCATCTAGCGATGCACTTTAGGAAGAAAACTTATGCATGAAGATCAACAAGCTTACGTTATCCTCGAATACCACCACCAGTGGCTAGAGATTACCCTCAATCGCCCCGAGAGTTTCAATGCATTGTCTAAAAGAATGATGTTTGAACTACAAGAGGCGATCAATCTAGCACATCACCAGGATACTTTGACCTGTATTGTTATTAAAGCTAAAGGCAAAGCGTTTTGTGCCGGGCATGACCTTAAAGAAATGCAAAACCATGCCACACAAGACTTCTACCAAGCGCTATTTAAACAGTGTAGCCAGTTAATGCAATCTATAGTGCAGTGTCCCGTACCTGTCATAGCTGCAGTGCAAGGTGTTGCCACCGCTGCAGGCTGTCAGTTAGTCGCTAGCTGCGACCTAGCCATTGCTTCAAGTGGCGCCCGTTTTGCAGTCTCTGGTATCAATTTGGGGCTCTTTTGTTCTACTCCTGCCGTGGCGCTTAGCCGTAATATTCATCCTAAGCATGCTCTGGAAATGCTCTTAACTGGCGACTTCATTAGTGCGGATAAAGCTTTAGGCTTTGGGTTAATTAATCAAGTTGTAACAGATGATGAATTAGAGGAAACCACTAGGGCAATGGCTTATAAATTGAGCCAAAAAGCTAACGCTGCCGTACGCACTGGTAAAGCAATGTTTTATCCTCAGTTAGATATGCCACTTAAGCAAGCGTACGAGTATGCCAGCGAACATATGTTGAACAATTTAAAAGACGAGCAAACCCAACTCGGGCTCAATGCCTTTGTCTTCAAAAAACCTAAAAACTAAAATTTAGGCCTATTATGCAAGAACTCATGCAAATCATAGCCTTCGTAAAAGAACTTGATAAACTCAAATCAGTGCTTAGAAAGACCCGTCCATTAGGCATCGAGCGTTACGAAAATTCCGCTGAGCATTCGTGGCAAGTGACCCTAGCTGCACTCATGCTCAAAGACTACGCCGCACAAACTGTGGATATAAACCGGGTATTACGGATGCTTTTGATCCATGACTTATGTGAAATTGATACCGGCGACGTGATTGTCTATGACGCGGTAGGTAAAGAACATGAAAAAGCAGAAGCTGCGGCCACAAAGCGCATTTTGAGCTTGCTTCCTAATGATATGGGGGATGAATATATTGCCTTATGGCATGAATTTGAAGCTGCTAATAGTGCTGACGCGCGTTTCGCCAAGGCCTTAGATCGAGCCTTGCCATTAATGCATAATTTGGAAGACCAAGGCCATAGCTGGCTCAGCCACGGCATCACCAAAGATCAAGTTAAAATGGTGAATGGCGGTCGAATAAAAGCAGGTTGTCCGCAACTTTGGGATCTACTTGAGCCGTTAGTTGATGATGCCCAATTAAAAGGTTGGTTATGTTAGCCTGATAGGCCTATAACTGGTAGACTACGCGCCCTAATTTCACTACCAGTAAATAGTATATTCCCTTGATAACAACCGCAAACATCACCATGCAGTTTGGCGCTAAGCCATTATTCGAAAACATTTCAGCTAAATTTGGCAATGGCAATCGCTACGGCCTTATTGGTGCCAACGGATGTGGCAAGTCTACATTCATGAAAATATTAAGTGGTGAGCTTACGCCAACCGCTGGTAACGTATCCTTTTCGCCGAATGATACCGTAGGTATTTTAAGCCAAGATCAATTTGCTTTTGAAGAATCCACTGTAATTGATGCGGTCATCATGGGTGATGCAAAACTATGGCAAGTAAAGCAAGACCGTGAAGCAATCTATAGCCAACTGGAAATGAGTGAAGAGGATGGCATGAAGGTGGCTGAGCTAGAGGTTGAATTTGCAGAAATGGACGGCTACAGTGCTGAAAGTCGTGCGACAGAAATTCTAACACAAGCGGGCATCGATGAATCTTTCCACTGGGGCTTAATGTCCCAAGTCGCACCGGGCTGGAAACTTCGCGTGCTTTTAGCTCAGGCGTTGTTTGCAGACCCAGATATTTTGTTGCTCGACGAACCCACTAACAACCTTGATATTACCACCATCAATTGGTTAACCCAGGTACTAAGCGAACGTCGTAGTACCATGATCATCATCTCACACGATCGTTATTTCTTAAATTCTGTATGTACCCACATGGCTGATATCGATTATGGGGAGTTGCGGGTTTATGCCGGTAACTACGAAGCCTATACCGCTGCCTCTAACTTAATACAAGAACAACTACTATCATCAAATGCTAAGAAAAGCGCCGAACGTGCTGAGTTACAACAATTTGTAGCACGTTTCTCTGCCAATGCTTCAAAGGCTAAGCAAGCCTCCTCTAGAGCCAAGAAACTAGAAAAAATCGAATTGGATGAGGTGATCGCATCCAGTCGAGTATCACCTTATATTGGCTTTAAACCCCACAAAAAACTTCATCGCCAAGCACTGGTTATAGAAAAACTAAGCCATGGGTTTGATGGTGAAAGTTTATTTAACGATGGCGAACTCATCTTAGAAGCCGGCTCTAAACTAGCTGTTATTGGTGAAAACGGCGTTGGTAAAACAACTTTCTTACGCTGTTTATTAGAACAGCTCAAAGCTAATGACGGTGTTATAAAATGGTCTGAAAATGCAGTGCTTGGTTACTGCCCCCAAGATAGCACTACAGACTTTGACTCTGATTTAACTTTGTTTGATTGGATGTCTCAGTGGCGCACACCTAAGCACGATGACCTCACTGTGAGAAGTATGTTGGGGCGCCTGCTCTTTACCGCCGATGACTATCTAAAGAAAGTAGCGGTATGCTCTGGTGGTGAAAAGAATCGTCTATTGTTTGGCAAGTTGATGATGCAAGACACTAACGTGTTAATTATGGATGAACCCACCAACCACTTAGACATGGAAGCCATTGAGTCTTTAAACCAAGCTTTGAAAACTTACGATGGCACGCTGATTTTTGTGAGCCATGATCGTGAGTTTGTATCCTCCCTAGCCACTAGAATACTGGAAATAAAAGATCATGCTTTGATTGATTTCCAAGGCACCTATAGGGAATACTTAGCTAAACAAGTTGTGGACAAGCGCTAATTTATCGCTATTATACTTAACCAAGAAGGCCTTGCTTAAGGCCTGCAAAAGCCCATTTCCATACAACTCCCCCCCAAAGTGTAGGTTAATAAGCCGTAACTATTGATAGCGGGGGCAAGTGTAAATGTATAACTTCCAGCGGCTTTGGTGCCAGTACCAGTAATCAAACCACTGGTTGGTGATATAATAATGCTTTGAGTGTTATCACTAGCTTTTGGTGCAGGCGTGGCAAGTTCTGCAAAAGTATCACAAGCACTCACATCCTCCCCTACTTGCAACAAACAAGCAGATTGAGCAACACGGATGGCTTGGCTAAGCTGCACCACTTCCATAAAGCGTGTTTTTTGAAGATAGGTTTGATAGGTTGGTACTGCAAACGCAGCTAAAATTCCGATTAAGGCCACCACAAGCAACAACTCAAGCAAAGAAAAACCGGCTCTAAAATGTCCGTGTTTATGGTTTAAATGAAAACAATTTTTAATAGCGTGCAACATATCACTTTCCTTGTGATCAGTTTAATACCCTATAAATATAGCTCACATCTAAATAATTGCAGAGTTAGTTATGCCATCATTCGTGCTGATCAGACGATTCAAGCAAAGCACTTGAGAAGTCATTTTCTAGCTCATCACCTGCAATGGCGTATTCACCACTTGCCCATGCGCCCAAATCTATTTGCTGGCAATTTTCACTACAAAAAGGTCTATGCTCATTTTGTAAATTCCACGTCAGTTGTTTTTGACACTGGGGACAGGGATATTGACTCATAAGGATTGTTCCGTCATCTGACAAAGGTGTTGATGTAGTTGTAATACTTGCACACTAAGGTGTTTGACATCACGTTGATTATCCAGCACCCAATCTGCTCTTGCCAAACGTTCATTGCGTGGTAATTGAGCATTCATAATTGCCTCAATTTGACCCACCTCACTGGCATCTCGTAGACATGCACGTTGCCTTTGAAGGGCTTCACTGGTGTCTACCACGACTACAAAATTTGTTTTTTTATGCTGCACAGTTTCTAGTAACAAGGGCGATTCCAAGACACTATAGGGGCCAAGAGATGCTGTTAATTGTGCATCAATAGCACTGCCTATTATCGGGTGCAATAATGTTTCTAACCATTTTTTTTGGGCTTTATCGGTAAAAATCTTGTGGCGTAATAAAGCACGATTTAACGAGCCATTTTTAAGCAATATTTCGTTACCAAAATACTTCGCTATAGCAGCAAGCGCTGGACTACCTTCAACGACGACTTCTCTGGCAACCTGATCCGCATTCACTACCTGCACACCAAGTGACTTTAGCTGGCCACCCACCACACTTTTACCACTACCAATGCCACCGGTGAGACCCACAATCATGCTTTTATCCTGTTATAAAACCCAAGCCATTATACCAGCACTCTATCCTTCTCACATCATTTGCCCCATTTGAAATAACGGCAAATACAGCGCCACTAAAATCAAACCGACAAAACTAGCGACCAAAATAAGCAGCATTGGTTCTAATAGCTGCTCCAACCATTGGCTTTGGCTGGTAACATGAGCTTCAAAATAGTGTTGTAATTGAGTAAAACTAAGCCCTAAATCTCCTGAGACTTCGCCGGTTCGTATGAGTTGTAAGGTTTGTGGTGGCCATGCCATTTTTGTTAAAATTTGACTTAACTTCTGGCCCTGCTGGAGTCCTAAAATACATTTTTTTAGGTCTCTTGAAATCATCTCCCATTGGCTACTTTTGGCAGCAAGCCCCAAACAATCTAATAAAGGTACACCTGCATTAAACGTCAATGACAACACTAAAAACACATCAGCTTTACTGTGCAGGCGCATCAAATCACCAAGGCCAGGCACATGCCAAAGCACCCACTCTAACTTCAACCGCACATTAGGCTTAGACCACAGCCAAACTAAGCCAATGTAAGAGCATGTTGCTCCTATCAAGATAACGCCTACACTAGAACGCACCGTATGCGAAAAGCCCAATAACCATTGCGTCAGTGCGGGTAGTTCGTAGCGCCCTAGCGAATACAAATTTGCGACTTGTGGTACGACCCAAAAAATAATCAGTAAACTCACCATCACACCGCTAAAAAGCGTCATTATTGGCATAAATAGGCTGCGCTTCAGCCGTCGTTTTAAGCTTGTTTGATGTGCCCGCTTTTGGTGGACTTGGGTTAACAGCGCAGCCAATTCCCCACTGGCTTCACCCGCTGCAATCAGCTCAACGATGGTTGCTGGAAACAATCTACTTTGAGACAAAGCTTTTGAAAAACTTACGCCCCTAAGCAATGCATTTTGTAGTTGTATTAGTTCATAGCGCAGACGACCCGAGCCCTGCTCCAAGTGCACCAAGGTAATGCAGGACAATAAAGGCAAGCCAGAAGATAATAATTGGGCCCATTGCCAAAGCAATGCTTGTAAGTGATGGTGATCCACACGTTTGGGCCAATGACGTTGCCAAGGCCACAAACGCTGTACCTTGATCACCTCAATGCCTTCCATGGCAAGAGTTGATCGCAATAATGCACGGCTTGTACACTTTTTCACGCCGCTTGTTTGTATAGACTTTGAGTCTAAACCGTACCAGAGCCACCACTGCCAAAAATGCTCCCAATAATTCACCAGCCTTATTCTCACCAGGTCACCCGATTCACTTCAGCCACACTGGTATCACCTGAAAAAACGCGCCACAAACCCTGTTGGCGCAAACCATGGCCACACTCTAGCTCCTGCACCCTCCTACAAGCTACTGAGGCTCGTTTGGAGCCATCCATCACCAATAGGTCAAATACTCCAAAGCGTCCTGTGTAGCCGCCCTGACAGCCTTCACAACCCACAGGTAAGCAAGGATTAATTGGGCCAAAACAAAGCGGATAGCTCGCAGCAGCATCTAACCATTCTTTACTAGCAAAAGACTCTAGCTGCAACTTGGTCATTGGGCTCTTACAGTGATGACATAATCGACGCACTAGGCGTTGGTTAATAATTAGACTCAAGCAGTAACTTAACGCCAACATATCCACACCTAACCCATGACATCGATGGATGGCCTCACTTAAACTACTAGTGTGCATTGACGTGAGCAATAAATGCCCCGTTTGGGCCGCCTTAAGTGCGACATCTGCACTATCAAAGTCACGCAGCTCACCCAGCATAATGACATCAGGATCTTGGCGTAATAGGGCCCTTAAAATCTGGCTGTACGATAAATCGATCACATCGTTCACCGCCACCTGATGTACATCACCTAGGGCAACTTCTACTGGATCTTCGGCACTTACAATATTTAGATAGGGGCTTTGAATTTGTTTCAAACAGCTATACAAAAACATGGTTTTTCCACTGCCAGTGGGGCCCGTTACTAAGATAAGGCCTTGGGGCTTACTCAACTGCATACGCACAATGGCTAATTGTTCAGGAGAAAGACCTTGTTTGCTTAAGTCTATATTTTGTTGCTGCCATTGCAACCTCAGCACCAACTTTTCACCCCAGTGCCCAACCAAGCTGCTGCAACGTATATCTACGTGCTGGTCGTTAAGTTGCCACTGAAAACTACCATCTTGGGGCCTGCGTGATTCACCAATATCCATGTCACACAGTAACTTAAGACGCACCACAATGGCATCGGCGATAGCAGATGGTAACTTTTCAAATGGGGACGTCATTAACTGCATAAGGCCATCAACCCGCATGCGTACTTGCGTGCTCTGGCACTGTGGTTCTATATGCAAGTCTGAAGCTCTTGCAAGTAATGCCACTTCTAACAGCTGGTCGGTTAAAGCGATAATATTAGTTACAGATACAGAAGCACTTAAAGAGATATCAGACATGACGCATCCTTGCGTTAGTTATTTGAGCCCTTTTAAGCTTAGGTTATATTTTTGAAAATAACCCCTATATTGTATTTTATTTCATTTCACCACTTAATTGACGTGCTAAATCAACTGCGTAGTTGTCAGTCATGCCGCCAATAAAATCCATTGTGCAACATAAGGCTTGGTATGCAGTTGATCCTTGCTCTGGGCGGTGAGTACCCATTAAAGCTAAGTGTTTTTCGGCTTTAAAGGACAAGCTTTTTTTATCTGATTGTTCACCGATGGCTAGAGCCGCAGGGACAAATCCGTCAAGCAGTTTTTCCAGCACAGAGTAGGCTGCTAACTCTGTTCGGTGACGCTCTGGCGCTAGAAATATGCGATTTTTTGCTAAGGCTTTAGCATCGCCAATCACTTTTTGAGTAACGGCATCACAATGGGAAATCAGATCACCTTCTAACTTACCCTCAAGCAATGCAGGAATGAATTGCATAAATGTTTGCGCTGCAGACTGCACAAGATAATCGATAACCTTGCCACGCAGTAATGCCAAGCGCCTAGTTGAGTAATAAGTATCAACCATTGCTGTGCGTTTGGGCACTTTAGAAGGCCCGGTAATAGGCGCAAACAATTCCAAGACGTCCTGTTCGTCTATCATGCCAAGCTCCACACCGTCTTCTAAGTCGATGATGGCGTAACAGATATCATCAGCAGCTTCCATCAAATACACCAATGGGTGCCTGCACCACTGAAAGTCGCCTTGTTGTATCAGCCCGATGCGACCTGCAATGTCAGCTAATATGTGTTTTTCAGACTGTAAAGCACCAAACTTAGATTTACGTTCGCAATGAACCGAGTTAGATAACCATGGGTATTTTACAAAACTACCCAAGGTGGCATAAGTGAGGCGCATGCCACCGTCAAATTGATGATATTCCAATTGTGTAAGAGTACGTAAGCCCTGCGCATTGCCCTCAAAGTTGAGCAAGTCAGACTGTTCATCCAAGCTCAACTGAGTCATGCCGCCTTGTTGTGCAAAACTATCAAACCAATGACGAATAGAACTCTCACCGAAATGCCCAAATGGGGGGTTACCAATGTCGTGTGCTAGACAAGCAGATTGTACAATCGCACCTAAGTCGTGAGGTTCAATCCAACTTGGCCAGTGGGGCAGGCTTTGTAAACTCTGGCCAACTTGAATGCCTAAACTGCGACCCACACTTGACACTTCTAGACTATGAGTTAAACGATTATGCACATGATCATTATGAGACAATGAATGAACCTGAGTTTTATGCCCCATACGTCTAAACGCACTGGAAAATATCAGCCGATCATAATCTTTGTGAAATGGGGTACGTCCCTGATTGTGTTCTTGCGTATAGGGTTTGCCAAAACGCTGATCAGCTAACAAACCTTGCCATGTCATGGCCATTATTGATGTCCTTGTGCATATAATAAGATAGATGCAGTCGCTATGAAACCACTGCATCTATCACCAGTAAAGTATAAGCTACTCTAGCACGATTACAGGGCTAATGCGTAAGAGGGTAGCGCTACCTATACCTTTAACTTCAAGCAGCTGCTCCAAATTAACAAAACTTCCCAGTTGCTCACGCAATGCCACAATGGCAGTTGCCTTCACCTCGCCTACACCATCAAGGGCTTCGACAAGCTCAACCACTGTGGCTGTATTAATGTTAATTGGGTTTGTGTTTTGGGCATACGTTAGGGGTGAAAAAGATCCTAAAGTAATGGCAGCGGACAATAGCAATAAAGCTATTTTACGTGTTAATTTCATAATCTACTCCTTGATTAAAATATTGAGTCTCTAAATCCTTGAGACTCTTTAAGCCTAGCACAAGATAATTAAATTGCTAGGACAGTTCTTTTTCAATTAATTCTAGTGCTTTCATTGGGTCATCTGCTTGCGTGATCGGCCTGCCAATCACCAGATAATCACTGCCCGCTGATATCGCTTGTGCTGGCGTCATAATCCGTTTTTGATCACCTGCCACAGCAAAGTGAGGCCGAATGCCTGGGGTAATGAGTTTAAACGTTGCGCCTAAATGGTGCTTTAATAGTGCAGACTCTTGCGCTGAACAAACCACGCCATCAAAGCCTGAGGCTTGGCTTAAATGTGCCAATGAAAGCACTCGATCTGCGGGCGACTGATCAATTCCTGTGGCCTTCAGCTCGGTTGCATCCATACTGGTCAACACAGTCACTGCAATCAATAGAGGCTGGTGGCCTCCTTTTGCACTGAGCGCAGATTTGGTCACCTGCATCATTTGTGCTCCGCCACTGGCGTGCACATTAACCATCCACACACCCATGCGAGCTGCCGCTAAGACGGCTTTAGCGACAGTATTGGGTATATCGTGAAACTTAAGATCTAAAAAGATTTCAAAACCGTATTGTTGAAGCTGATCAACCAACAAAGGACCTGCAGCAGTAAATAGTTCTTTACCTACTTTTAAGCGACAACGCGCAGGGTCTAACTGCTGCGCCATCGCAATCGCTTGATCTGCTGATTGATAATCTAAAGCCACAACGATGGGTGAATCTTGCTTCAAGTTACTCTCCTTCTAATCCGTAAATAGGCTTGGTACTATCCCATTGGTGACAACTAGGACACTGCCAGTGCATGGAATTGCCAGCAAAGCCACACTGCCTGCATCTATACAGTGGCTTGCTATTTTGTAGCGCTACAGTCAGCCCTTTGAGCACCTGCAAGCTATCTTTTGCATTCTCTGAAGCCCACTGCATATGCAAGTCAATAAGATAATTAAACCCTTTTAATGAGGGCTTTTGTCTAAGCTTTTCGGTCAGATAGGCTGCTGCATTTGAATCATTTTGTAGACCTATTTCTTGTGCCTGAGCAATTAACAAACTGGTGCTTGGGTGTTGTGACATGCCTTGCTTTAACCAAGCTCTCCAGCCATCTATATCACCCAGCTTAGAAAAACATAAATACAAAGGATCGATGATTTCTGGCACTAGTTGTATGTCTTGTTGCACCATCATCATTAAATGTCTTTTTGCATCCCTGTAATTATTTTGCTGCATGCTTAATTTTGCTCGCAAGAAACTCACTCTTGGACTATCTGCATTATGACGTTTGGCGCGCCTTAAGTAGTCTAGGCAGTCTTGTTCTTGGCTAGACTGCAGCGCTTCTTCTGCCAGCTCACAGCAAAAATGAGACAACCTTTGGGCCAAATCAATACTCACTGATACACTAGCCACATCCCCAGCTTCAAGGGCTTTGCGCCAATCTTGCTCTCGCTGATATACGTCCACCAGGAGTTCTATGGCTTTGGCTTTTTGTTGGTTAGGTTGCTGTGAAACATCAAGCAAAAGTTCCTCTGCACGATCCAACAAGCCTGCTTTGATAAAATCATTAGCCAACTCAAGCTCGGCAAGCATCAACTGCTCTTGATCTAGGCCTTTACTTGACAATAAGTTTTGATGAATTTGAATGGCTTTATCAACTTCACCTCTGCGTCTAAATAAGCTTCCCAAGGCTAAGTGGGTCTCCACCGTTTGCGGGTTTACTTCTAGGGCGTGGATGAATAAGTCTAAGGCTTCATCTGTTTGCTGATTTAATAAATAATTGAGGCCACGGTAGTAATCAGCTTGCAAACCTAAGCGCGCTGTTCGCTTTTGTTGAGTTTCTCTTTGCCCCAACCACCATCCTATGCCTAAAGCAGTAACGAAAACGGCAAGTAAGGAAATTTCCATGCTTATTGGGTCACCTTAAATCCAGGTTCAGATTTACTCAGTTTCGCTAACTGGCGTTGTAATTGCGCGTTGTGCCGCTTAAGTTTAAAGGTAATAAAGCCATAAACAAATGCACACAAAATTGCGCCGAGAGTAAAACTTAGCAACAACCAAATCGCTATACTTACAGGGGGAAGTTGAAAAAAAATGAGATCTAATGGCACAGCTTGACTATTTCGAGTACTAAAAAGCACTCCGATAATCAAAGTTAGGGTCATGATGGCGACAAAGAATAGAGACTTTATTAATTTCACGTGCTTTTACCTAATCAGGATGGTGAGCGGGCCCAACTTTTAATCTACGATAGTCTATTATAAACTATCGTTTACCTGATCGCGTAACTCTTTGCCTGGTTTAAAGTGAGGCACATACTTCGCTGCCAACTCTACCGAGTCACCTGTTTTAGGGTTGCGGCCTATTCTTGGTGCTCGGTAGTGTAAACAAAAGCTGCCAAAGCCTCTTATTTCAATTCGATCTCCCTGTGCAAGGGCATCGGCCATATGGTCAATAATGGCCTTAACAGACTGCTCAACACTTTTTACAGGGACACTTTGGAAGCGGTCAATCAAATTTTCAATGAGTTCAGACTTACGCATGGCTTATCCTTATTTATTATTTTTTCAGCTGTTCCTTTATAAGATCACCAATAGTGGTTGGTCCTTCAGACTCAACGGTTTTAGTGTTTAACTCTTGCATTTGTACGCGCTGCTTGGCAGCTTCTTGTGCACGTATTGCCAGGCTAATGGAACGGCCTTTACGGTCTAGGTTTGCAACAAAACTGGTGATTTCTTGACCTTCCTTGAACTCTGTCAACTCTTGGCCTTGGGCCAACTCACCACGTTTCAGGAAGCCTTGAACTCCTTGCGCCAAGTCAATCAACAAACCACCAGAAGTGATTTCTGCAATCACCCCTGTGACTTCAGCACCTTTGGCGTTTGAAGCGGCATATTCAGAGAATGGATCGCCTGACATTTGCTTAATACCAAGCGCAACACGTTGACGCTCTGTATCAATTGATAAGATCACAGCATCGATTTGCTGACCTTTTTGGAAGCTTTCTAACAAGCTTTCATCACTCTTGTTCCAATCAACGTCAGAGACGTGGACCAAACCATCAATACCGTCTTCTAAACCAATAAATAGGCCAAAGTCTGTCTTAGAGTTTAGCTTACCTGAAACTTTATCCCCTTCTGAGTACTGCTTAGAGAATGCAACCCAAGGACTTTCGCTACATTGTTTCATGCCTAAAGACAAACGCCGTTTTTCACCGTTGATGTCTAAAATCATCACTTCAATTTCTTCACCTACAGACACCATCTTGGAAGGGTGGAGATTACGCTTCATCCAGCTCATTTCAGAGGCATGAACAAGGCCTTCAATGCCGTCAGACACACGTGCAAAACAACCGTAATCGGTCACTGTAGTGACGATGGCCGGTAAACGACTACCCGTTGGATAAGTATCGGTAAAGCTAGTCCAAGGATCTTGCTGAAGCTGCTTCAACCCTAAAGACACACGCTGCTTTTCAGCATCAAACTTCAATACTTTAACTTCAATGTCTGATCCAGCAGTTAACATTTCGCTTGGGTGCTTAATACGACGCCATGCAATATCAGTAATGTGAAGCAAACCATCAAGTCCACCTAGATCAATAAATGCACCGTAATCCGTTAAGTTCTTAACAAATCCTTTCACAACCGCACCCTCTTCAAGGGTAGACAACACTTGTGCTCGTTGTGCTTTATTGGCTTCATCCATCAATGCTCTTCGAGAGACAACCACGTTATTGCGCAGCATATCCAGCTTGATGATCTTAAATTCTAGATCCACACCTTCTAAGTGGGACACATCTTGTAATGGACGAGTATCAATCAAAGACCCAGGTAAGAAAGCACGTATGCCACCTAGTTCAACGTTAAAGCCGCCTTTAACGCGGGCGCTAATAACACCAGTCACCGTTTGATCTTCGGTTTGGATTTTTTCCAGCTGATGCCAGCGTTCCATTTCACGAGCACGTTCGCGAGATACTTGGGTGGCACCTAAGCCATCTTCAATTTCTTGTAGGGCAACCAATACATCGTCACCAACGGCTACTTCTAATTCGCCTTCTGCATTTAGAAACTCACTGCGTGAAACAACACCTTCAGACTTTAAGCCTACGTTAATGGTGACCACTTCACTGTCAATCGCAATGACTACACCTGTAATCAAAGCACCCTTTTTCATCTCTACCTGTTGAAGACTTTCTTCAAACAGATCTGCGAAACTTTCGCCCATTGTAATACTCGATGAGGTTACGATACGCTTTAGCCATTTATAGTAAAAGCGCAGACGTTCCTCTAGTTAGTTAATGAAAAGTAAGTGAACTATAAGATACCCTTACTGTGAATATAGGTCAGTATTTTTTGTTCCACATCTAAAATGCTCATGTGGGTACAATCAATGACTAACGCATCTTGAGAAGGTTTCAAAGGGGCTACCGTACGATTTTCGTCGCGCTCATCCCGTTTCTGAATATCCGTCAGTATGTCCGACAGGCTAGCATTCAAACCTTTGCTTTTCAACTGTTTATAACGTCTTTCAGCACGTTCTTGTGCACTTGCAGTCAAGAATACCTTTACTTGGGCTTCTGGAAATATAACTGTACCCATGTCACGGCCATCTGCCACTAAACCTGGCAACTCTGCAAAAGCCCTTTGACGATCTTGCAAAGCTTTGCGCACTAAGGTGAGACTTGCTACTTTGGAAGCGTCCATACCACATGCTTCGGTGCGGATAGAAAGGCTCACATCTTCCCCTTCCAAAACGACTTGTACGCCATCACCTTGGGCTTTAAATTGCACATCTAAACACGCTGCAATATCTGCAACAGCCACCTCATTTTCAGTGCTTACACCATGATGCTTGGCAGCCAAAGCAACTAAACGATACAAGGCACCACTGTCTAGTAAATGATAACTTAAACGGTCAGCTAGTAACTTACACAATGTGCCTTTGCCAGAGCCACTAGGCCCATCTATCGTAATGATTGGCACAGTTTTCATGACTGAAATTCCTCGTCAAGTGCCATACCTACAGTACGTGCCAGCTCCACAAAGTTAGGGAAAGAGGTCGCCACATGAGCACAGTCTAGAATTTTTATATCGGCCCCCGCGCGCAAACCAGCAATAGTAAACGCCATAGCGATACGGTGATCATGGTGGGTCACAATCTGTGCTGCAGTAAATTGCGCCTGAGCCCCCATCCCTTCAATGACAGCACCATCTGAGGTACCTTCTATATGCACTCCCATAGCGCTAAGTCCATCGACCATGGCTTGGATACGGTCACTTTCTTTTACCCGTAACTCTTCAGCACCAGTAATAGTGGTTGTCCCTGTGGCGCACGATGCAGCCACCATGAGTGCTGGAAATTCATCAATAGCCAAAGGCACCTGATCTTCAGGCACATGAATACCTTTAAGCGGTGCGTATTTGATATGTAAATCTGCGACGGGCTCACCCCCGACCTGGCGTTCATTTTGGACGTTAAGATCTGCTCCCATTAAGCGCAGTATATTAACCACACCAATACGCGTTGGATTCATCCCCACATGTTCAATCACAAGATCTGAGCCTTTGCATATTGCCGCAGCGACTAAGAAAAAAGTAGCTGAAGAGATATCAGATGGCACATCAATATCAGTAGCCACTAAATGTCCTTGGCCTTGAATAGAACAAGTGTCCGCAGTGCGCTCAACACCATACCCAAAACCTTGTAACATCCTTTCGGTATGATCACGCGTCGGTGCAGGTTCTGTCACACTAGTCTTGCCTTTGGCATATAGTCCAGCCAACATGACGCAAGATTTCACTTGGGCACTTGCCATAGGTAAGTCATAATGAATACCTATGAGGGTCTGGCCACCTTTTATCTTCATAGGCGGGCAACCACCTTCTGCCGTATCAACCATAGCGCCCATTAAACGCAGTGGCTTGGCGACTCGCTCCATCGGACGTTTATTCAGTGACACATCGCCACTGAGCTCCACGTCAAACGCCTGACCCGCCATAAGGCCTGCCATTAGACGAATAGTAGTGCCTGAATTACCAACATAAAGTGGCCCTGGTGGTGGTTTAAGCCCATTAAGACCTACACCATGCACGACAACTTTACCTTCTGCTGGCCCCTCAATGACCACGCCCATGTCACGAAACGCCTGCAACGTGGCCATGGCATCTTCACCTTCTAAAAAACCACTGATATGGGTGGTCCCTTGAGCCAATGCACCAAGCATAATGGAGCGGTGAGAAACAGACTTGTCACCAGGCACACGGATGCGCCCTTTTACTTGACCGCCTGGGTGTACGTTAAAGTGTTTTGTATTTGTCATAGTTCCAGTATAGGCAGAGTTTGCCAATATTTTCTCAAAATGATGTCGCGCACTGCGCGCTCGAGTTAACACGCCCATTATAGTTTGGCTGTCGCCTGTAGCGACAGCTCCCCTTAAATTAGTCAAACCTTCAGTAAACTGATCTAAAGCTTTAAGACAGGCGTCACGATTGGCAATAAATACATCATGCCACATGGTTGGGTCGCTCCCGGCAATGCGTGTGAAGTCCCTAAACCCCCCAGCTGCGTAGCGAAAAATATCTTTATTATCGGTATCTGAGGCTAACGTATCCACCAAAGAAAAGGCTAAAAGGTGTGGCAAGTGACTTGTGGCGGCCAGAACTTCATCATGCCTTTCCACTTCCATAAGTAAAATCTCACTACCCACACCCGTCCACATGTCACCTAACACCCCAATTGCACTTGGGTGGCTGGTGGGCAATGGCGTAATAATAAACTTGTGGTCAACAAATAAATCAATATTGACAGCATTAATGCCACTGCGCTCAGACCCCGCAATTGGGTGCCCTGGTACAAACCCAGGTGGCGGCGTCTCAAACACCTCATAGGCCGCGGCAATGATACTACCCTTTACACTACCCACATCAGTTAACAGTGTATGAGCCGTAATATATGGCCCAACCTGGGCTAATACGCTTTCCATCGCTTTCACAGGAACAGCCAACACCACCACATCCATGTTGCCAACCGTAGTGGTTAAGTCTAACACTTGATGGTCGATCACACCTTGATCTTGCGCTTGCTGCATACTAGCTGCATCAAGGTCGTAGCCCCATACTTGGTGTTTTTTGGTGCGGCGTAAAGCAGCAGCTAAGGAACCTCCAATGAGACCTAAGCCTAAAACCAATACATTGCCATGAGAAAATGCGACTGACGCATCAGGCGTTGCGCGATTAACAGCCACTAAAGCACTGCCTGAGGGTAAGACCCTAATATGCGTACTTCTATAGAATCTTGATCTAAGTCTTGCAGTACTTGTTGCACTTTCATATCACTATGATGACCTTCAAAGTCAATGTAGAACACATAACCCCATGCTCCTTGGCCTGAAGGCCTAGATTCGATGCTTGTCATACTTACTTTGTTACGATGAAATGGCTCTAAGATGTTGTACAAGGCGCCTGGTTTATTGCGTGCTAACACCAATAGCGAGGTTTTGTCTTGCCCAGAAACTGGCACACTAGCGTGTCCAACGATCAAAAACCGAGTGGTATTATCAGGCTGATCTTCAATGTTTGCATTTTTAACCTCTAGCTCATAAAGCTGTGCTGCCGTAATGCCCGCAATTGCGGCCACCTTGCCCACCTCTTCACCTGTTTGCTCAGCCACTTTGCGTGCAGCTTCTGCATTGCTACTGACTGCAAATCGCTCTGCATGGGGCATATGGTTATCAAGCCATGAACGGCACTGAGCTAAAGATTGAGAATGAGAATATATACGTTGAATGTCAGATAAATCAGAGCCGGGTTTTACTAATAGATTCTGATGAATGCGCATCTCAACTTCACCGGATATCACCAAAGAGGAGTGACGAAAACTGTCCAGAGTATTATTGACCATGCCTTCAGATGAGTTTTCTATGGGCACTACACCATAGTGAGCACTCTTAGCCTCCACTTCACGAAAAACTTCATCAATAGAGCTTAAAGGCGAGCTAATGACTGAATGACCGAAATGTTTTAGTGCTGCAGCTTGAGTAAACGTGCCTTCTGGGCCCAAAAAAGCGATCCTCATCGGTTGCTCGTGAGCCAAACATGCCGACATTAGCTCACGAAACAGGCGAGCCATTTCTTCGTCACCCAATGGCCCCTCATTGCGCTCCATGACATTGCGCAGCACTTGAGCTTCTCGTTCTGGCCGATAAAACACGGCATCTTCGCTGCCTTGGTGTTGTTGCTTAACTTCTGCAACCCTTTGAGCACAAGATGCCCGTTGATTGATGAGGCGTTGGATTTGTTGGTCAATTAGATCAATGTCTTGACGTAATTGGCCAAGTTCTTGCTCTTGCGTTAATTCTGGCTTGGTCATAGTGATATTAAGCTTGATGTCTTGTTTCAAATTCATTCATAAAGGCAACCAGCGCATCGATAGCCTCTTGAGGAACCGCATTATAAATACTTGCTCTCATTCCACCTACACTGCGGTGACCTTTAAGATTAAGCAAGCCATTAGCTTGGGCTTGCTTTAAAAATTCACTGTCCAAAGCTGGGTCAGCCAATGTAAAAGTCACATTCATTTTGGAGCGATTCGCGCTATGGATGTTATTTGAATACAACTGACTATCATCGATTGCTTGATAAAGCATTTGCGCCTTAGCAGCATTTTTTTGCGCCATCACACCCAAACCACCTTGCTGCAAAAGCCAATCAAATACCAAGCCTGCCAAATACCAACCATAAGTCGGTGGCGTATTTAACATAGAATCATTGGCTGCTTGCAAAGCGTAATTAAATGGATTGGGAGTGGTATCAAGGGCATCGCCAAGCAGGTCATCCCTGACAATGACTAAGGTCAGTCCTGCAGGACCAATATTTTTTTGAGCCCCTGCGTAAATCACACCAAACTTTGTGACATCAATAGGCTCAGAAAGGATAGTTGAAGACATATCTGCTACTAAAGGAACCAAACCTGTATCGGGCACATAATCAAATGCCAAGCCCCCTATGGTTTCATTGGGACAGTAGTGTACATAAGCTGCTTGGTCATTGAGCTTAAGTTGCGCTTGACTAGGCACAGTGCGATAACCATCACCAGCACTTGAACCTGCCTCCAAGGCAGTGCCAAAGGGCACCATAGCAGCGATTGCTTTAGCTGACCAAATACCCGTATCGATATAGTCTGCTTGAGTTTTAGACCCAAGCAAGTTCATAGGTAATAGGGCAAATTGTGCTGTTGCACCCCCTTGTAAGAACAACACTTTATAGTTGCTAGGTATGTCCATTAGCTGGCGCAACTTGCTTTCAGCCTCTTGCGCAATACACATGAACGCAGGATGGCGATGGCTAATTTCCATTACCGACAAACCACGACCTTGCCAATCTAAAAGCTCCTCTTGTGCCTTTTCCAGCACTGCCGTAGGCAATGCTGCTGGACCGGCGCAAAAGTTGAATAGACGTTTACTCATGGCGGGTTACTCCTTTTCCGGTGTGTCCGTCGTCGAAGTCTGCGCTGAGACATTCTCCAAGCTGCTTGGAGCTGGATCTTCACCCAATACGCTTGCTTCTGCACCTTCATCACCGTCAATCGCTTCTGGCATCGTTTCAGCAACGCGTGCAACCTGCACTAGCTTTTCGCCGTCTTGTACCTTGATTAAGGTCACACCTTGAGTATTGCGACCCAACACTGATACTTCACTGCTGCGTGTACGTACAAGTGTGCCTTGGTCACTGATCAGAATGACCTCATCACCATCAAACACTTGAACGGCGCCAATAAGAGCACCATTTCGTTGTGACATTTGAATCGCAATAACGCCTTTACCACCTCGACCACGCACTGGGTAATCTTCATTTCGACTTTGCTTACCAAAGCCATTTTCGCTGGCTGTTAATATGCGACCCTCTGCCTGAGGCATAATCAGACTGATCACACTGGCATCTTCTGCCAGACGTATACCACGCACACCTCGAGCAGTTCGGCCCATTGGACGCACATCATCTTCATCAAAACGCACAGCCAAACCATTACTAGCAAACAACATAATTTGTTGTTCGCCATCAGTGACTGTGGCGCCTATTAATGTATCGCCTTCATCAAGACCAAGAGCGATTAAACCACTAGTGCGAGGCCGTGCAAAGGCAGTAAGAGGGGTTTTCTTCACGGTACCACTTGCGGTGGCCATGAAGATGAAGTGACCCTCTTGATATCCACCTTCTGGTAATGGAAGAATGGTGGTTAAGCGCTCTCCCTCTTCAAGCGGCAAGATATTAACAATAGGACGGCCGCGAGCCGCACGACTGGCTTGTGGGATTTCAAACACCCGTAGCCAATATACTTTACCGCGGTTACTAAAGCACAAAATAGTATCGTGAGATGATGTCACCATCAGATGTTCTACAAAATCATCCTCTTTAACACCTGTGGCAGCTTTACCACGACCACCTCTGCGCTGAGCTTGGTAGTCGCTGACAGGCTGAGTTTTAGCATAGCCACCGTGAGAGATGGTGACCACCATGTCTTCTTCAGGAATTAAGTCTGCTACTGTAAGATCTTGGCGGGATGCAATAATTTCTGAGCGACGTTCATCGCCATAAGCTTCTAACACTTGCGCCAGCTCTTCACGAATCACTTCCATCAAACGATCAGCAGAGCCTAGAATATCCAGTAGCTCGGCTATACGCTCTAACAGCAACTGATACTCGGCAACCAGCTTGTCTTGTTCTAATCCAGTTAAACGATGCAAACGCAGCTCTAATATAGCTTGCGCTTGACCATCAGAAAGCTGATATTCATCACCTTGCAAACCAAAAGAGGCACCCAAAGTATCAGGCTTACATGCATCTGGTCCAGCACGCTCAAGCATGGATACCACACGACCCGCTGGCCAGCGCTGAGCCACCAACCTTTCTCGCGCCTGTGCAGCATTAGTAGAGGTTTTAATAAGCTCTATTACTGGGTCAATGTTAGCCAATGCCACCATAAGGCCTTCAAGCACATGGCCACGTTCGCGGGCCTTGCGCAACTCAAACAAAGTACGGCGCGTAACCACTTCGCGGCGGTGACGCACAAAAGCTTCAAGCATTTGCTTAAGGTTTAGAGTGCGTGGCTGTCCGTCTACTAATGCGACCACGTTAATACCAAACACATTTTCCATTTGCGTTTGGGTATATAGGTTATTAATAAGCACTTCAGGCACTTCACCGCGACGCAGCTCAATAACCATGCGCATACCGTCTTTGTCAGACTCATCGCGCAGCTCAGTAATACCTTCAATTTTTTTGTCTTTAACCAGCTCTGCAATTTTTTCAATGAGGCGAGCTTTGTTAACTTGATAAGGCAATTCCGTCACAATGATGGACGCCTTATTGTTTTTAGGGTTTTCTTCTACATGATAGCGGGCTCGCACATAAATACGCCCGCGACCAGTACGGTATGCCTGCACAATACCCGCACGACCATTAATAATGCCGGCCGTTGGAAAATCTGGACCTGGGATGTGCTGCATTAGCTCATCCACCTCAATGTCAGGGTTTTCGATCAGCGCCAAACAGCCACTGATGACTTCATTGATGTTGTGTGGTGGGATGTTGGTTGCCATACCTACCGCAATGCCTGATGATCCGTTTACCAACAAGTTGGGTAGGCGTGTCGGCAACACATCAGGAATCATTTCGGTGCCGTCATAGTTAGGCACAAAATCAACCGTGTCCTTTTCTAAATCTGCCAATAAATCATGGGAGATTTTTTGCATACGAATTTCTGTATAACGCATCGCTGCTGCAGAGTCACCATCAACCGAACCAAAATTACCTTGGCCATCGACCAAGGTATAGCGCATAGAAAACGGCTGCGCCATACGTACGATAGTGTCATAAACGGCTGTATCACCATGTGGGTGATATTTACCTATGACATCACCGACCACACGAGCAGACTTCTTATATGGTTTATTCCAATCGTTACTTAGTTCGTTCATCGCG
>JAIBDW010000083.1 GCA_024686035.1 Oceanospirillaceae bacterium | reverse complement strand
GCGTAGAAACAAAGTTTCTCACTCCAGAACAGGTGAAAGAAGTTTGGCCTTTGTGTAATACTCAAGGTTTACTTGGTGCGATCCAGCACCCCGATGATGGTTACATTCAGCCAGCTGATCTAACGCAAGCCCTTTGTAAAGGCGCTAGAGATATGGGGGCTGAGATTTATCGCTTTACTTCTGTGACTACTATAGAACAACAAATTGACAACACTTGGATTGTAAAGACCGACAAAGGTGACATTGCGTGTGACCATGTGGTGTCTTGCACCGGCAGTTTTGCCCGTAAAACAGGTGAAATGGTTGGCCTAGATATTCCTGTTATTCCAGTAGAACATCAATTTATTGTGACTGAGCCACATCCTGAAATTTTGGAACGTAAAAAACAGGGCTTGCCAGAGATGGGCGTATTACGCGAATCTGACGGTGGCTACTATCTGCGCGAAGAAGCCGGTGGTTTATTGCTAGGCCCTTATGAAAAAGGTGCGCCTTGCGTTTACGTTGATGGCCCAGCAGATGACTGTGAGTACGAACTGTTCAATGAAGAGTTAGATCGCTTGATGCCTCATGTCGAATTTTGCATGAATCGGGTACCCGCTTTCGCCGAAGTTGGTGTGAAGGAAGTATACAACGGCGCTATTGCATATACGCCAGATGGAAACCCTATTATAGGGCCTGCGCCAGGTTTGAAGAACTTTTGGCTAAACGAAGGCCACTCCTTTGGCATTACTGCTGCAGGTGGGGCTGGCTGGCAATTGGCAGAGTGGATGATTGATGGTGAGCCTACAGTAGACATGATGGGTGTTGATCCGCGTCGTTTCGGCCCCTATGCTACTCGTGGCTATCTTAAAGAAAAGAACGAAGAAGCCTACGCCAACGTATTTACCACCCACTACCCTGATGAAGAACGCGAAGCAGCACGGCCGCTTAAAACCACGCCTTGCTATGACCGTATGAAAGCATTAGGTGCAGTATTTGGCAGTGTCTACGGCTGGGAACGCCCAAACTGGTTTTTACCTCACAAAGATTACGCAATCACAGAGCAAGAGTTAGCGACTGATGATGTGGACCAGGTACTTTGGAATCAAAACTTTTCAGAGCCACTTGATGGTGGCCCTATCGTAGAAAAGAACTCATTCCGTCGATCTAACTATCATGAATTTGTCGGTAATGAATGCAAACATGTGACCGAAAAAGTGGGTTTGTTAGACATGTCTGCATTTGCTAAAGCCATCGTTAAAGGCCCTGGCGCTGAAGCATGGTTAGAGTATATTTTTGCTAACAAAATGCCGAAAACCATTGGCCGTATTTCACTGGTGCACATGCTCACACTTAATGGTGGTGTTCGGTCTGAATATACAGTCTATAAAACTGGCCCACAAAGTTATTACCTTGTGTCTGCTGGTGCGTTTGAAACTCATGACCATGACTACCTGTTTAAACTTAAGCCAAAAGATGGCAGCGTGGATGTTCAGCGTGTAACGACTAATACGGGCGTATTAGTATTGGCTGGACCACGTTCACGTGAAGTACTCCAAAAAATTACTGACACTGACTTGTCTAATGCCAGTTTTAAGTGGTTAACCGGTAAAAAAATCAACGTAGGTTATGCCACTGCTGAAGCCTTACGCGTTAACTTTGTTGGTGAACTTGGTTACGAATTGCACCACCCTATTGAAATGCAAAACTACATCTTTGATGAAATCATGAAAGCCGGTGCCGAGTTTGATATCAAGCCATTTGGCATTCGCGCTATGGACAGTATGCGTTTAGAGAAGTCTTATCGCTTGATTCCTAGGGAAATGTCAATCGAATACTCGGCGATGGAATCTGCTTTAGGGCGTTTTGTACGCTTAGATAAAGAAGGTGACTTTATCGGTAAAGACGCGCTAACTGCATGGGAGAAGCGCGGAGCTGAAAATGCCTTTGCAACCATCGAAGTTCACGGCGTGACAGATGCAGACGCACGCGGCTCTGAAGCTATCTATAAGGACGGTGAGCTTGTTGGCCGCACAACTTCAGGTGGTTACGGCTGGCGCGTAGGTAAGTCACTTGCTCTTGGCATGGTGAAACCGAACCTAGCAGTGCTCGGCACTGAACTTGAGATTGAGATTTTGGGTGAAATGTATCAAGCCACTGTGGTTGAAGAGTCACCGTTTGACCCTACCAACGTCAAATTGCGTGCTTAGTGCGCAAAGTGAATAATGAACAGTGTTAGCCTAGTGCATAAGCCCTAGGCTAAGTTTCCATAGAGGCAACATTGACTTCTATGTGTGTAGGTTTAAAATGCCTGCTGTTAATAAGGTTAGTAAAAGCTAACATAACATTTATTTTTTAGTGAGATCATGTTCATGAAAGTTTTAGTTGGCGTAAAACGCGTGCTAGACCCTCAGGTCAAAGCCCGCGTGAAGGCAGATAAGTCAGGCATAGACCTAACCAATGCCAAAATGACGATGAACCCATTTTGCGAAAATGCGGTAGAAGAAGCTATTCGTTTGCGTGAAGCAGGTACGATTGAAGAAGTTGTTGTTTTATCTATTGGTGCAGCCAAGTCTGAAGAAACACTTCGTAATGCTCTAGCACTAGGTGCAGATCGTGCAATTTTAGTGCTCACTGAAGACGTTTTAGAACCTTTAGCTATCGCTAAAGTATTTAAAGTTATCGTGGCTCAAGAAAACCCAGATTTAGTATTAGTAGGCAAGCAAGCTATTGATGATGAGTGCAACCAAACTGGACAGATGGTTTCTGCCCTTTTAGGTTGGCCACAAGCCACTTTTGCTTCCAAACTAGAGATTGTGGGTGACAAAGCCCAGGTCACACGTGAAGTAGATTCAGGTCTGGAAACCATCAATGTGAACATGCCTGCGGTTGTCACTGCAGATTTACGTTTAAACGAGCCGCGTTACGCCTCTTTACCCAACGTAATGAAAGCCAAGCGTAAGCCACTTGAAAAAATCGACATTGCAGACTTAGGCATAGATACAGCGAATCGTATGACCACGATTGAAGTGATGGAACCACCTGCCCGAGCATCTGGAGTGATGGTTGAAAATGTTGCCGAGTTAGTTGAAAAATTACGCAACGAAGCAAAGGTTATTTAGGAGCTACTATGAGCATTTTAGTTATTGCAGAACATGATAACGCCAGCTTAATTGGCGCTACTTTAAACACCATCACTGCTGCCCAAAAAATTGGCGCAGACATCGACCTACTGGTTGCTGGCAACAGCTGCCAAGAAGCAGCAACAGCAGCTTCTCAAGTGGTAGGCATCAACCGTGTCCTGCATGCAGATGACGCTAGCCTAGAAGGACAATTAGCAGAAAATATGGCTGATTTAGTAGTCTCTCTAGCCAGTAACTACACCCATGTATTAGCAGCAGCAACAACTTTTGGCAAAAACTTTATGCCACGTGCAGCCGCTTTATTGGATGTGAGTCAAATTTCTGAGATCAGTGAAGTGGTTTCTGCTGATACGTTTGTACGCCCTGTGTATGCCGGCAACGCCATGGCTAAAGTACAATCAAGTGACAGCATTAAACTGATTACAGTACGTACTACTAAGTTTGAAGCCGCCGCTGAAAAAGGTGGTTCGGCTGCTATTGAACCCATTGCTGCAGCCACTGATACAGACATGTCTCGCTTTATTGGTTTGTCTACTTCAGTATCTGAACGTGTAGAGCTTACCTCTGCTGCTATCGTCATTTCAGGTGGTCGTGGTATGCAAAATGGTGAAAACTTCCATATGCTTGACAGCGTAGCAGATAAACTAGGTGCTGCCGTAGGCGCGTCACGTGCAGCTGTCGATGCTGGCTTTGTGCCTAATGACTATCAAGTGGGCCAAACAGGTAAAGTGATTGCTCCAGATTTATACATCGCCGTGGGCATTTCAGGTGCTATTCAACATTTAGCAGGTATGAAAGACTCTAAAACCATCGTTGCTATCAACAAGGATTCAGAAGCACCTATTTTTCAGGTCGCTGATTATGGTTTAGTAGCAGATTTATTTGAAGCGGTTCCAGAGTTGGACCAAGCTTTATAAATGGCTTAGGTCATCAATACTGGCTTAGCCAGTGTGGATACTTTAAAACGGCCATAAAAAACCAGATTTATTCTGGTTTTTTATGGCCAAAAATTTAATAACGCTTACAAATGTTCAGCATCAATTGCCATCACACTTTCACAGCCAGAAACAATGGAGCGACGATGCGCTTCAAAACGAGGCAATATGTGATCTAAATAATAGGCCACTGTCGCCAATTTATTAGATTTAAAAATTTCGTTTTCTTCCGTTGCAACTAAGCCTGCACTGCGAAGCATTTGCCATGCGCCACATACGTAACCACTCAACATTAATAAATCAAAGCTGATAGACCCTGCAAACATAACGTCATTGGGTGCATTTTGGAGCAACTCTTTGTAACTAGACTCAAGTCCATCTATCGCCTCAGATAGGTAACCTTGTCGCTGCATGGACACTGCATGGCCATGCAGTATTAGATCATCACGCATTTGTTGTACAAGATCAGCCATGGCTTCACCTTGATCAAATAGTGTTTTTCTACCAACCAGATCTAAGGCTTGAATTCCCGTAGTACCCTCATAAATAGTAAGGATTCGAGCATCTCTTTGGTGTTGTGCTGCCCCAGTTTCTTCTATAAAGCCCATACCACCAAATACTTGCACGCCAAGAGATGTTGTTTCTTGAGAAACTTCGGTACACCAACCTTTCACAATAGGGATTAGTAAACCCACGCGTTTTAATGCTAGGCCTCTGAGGTTTTCATCTTTAGCTTGGTGACTTAAGTCAATGTGAGCGGCAGTGACATAAGCAATGGCTCTGCTTGCCTCAGTGAGGCTGCGCATAGTCATTAGCATCCTGCGCACATCAGGATGATGAATGATAGCACCACGTACCTTAGTGCCTGGTGCCGCACACTGAACACGCTCACGGGCATATTTTAGAGCACCCTGATAAGCTCGATCTGACAAACTAACCCCTTGCAAACCAACCACTAAACGTTCGTTGTTCATCATAGTGAACATGGCAGACAAGCCTTGATGGGGCTGGCCAACAAGATAGCCAATAGCACCGCCATTGTCACCATAGCTCATCACACAGGTGGGGCTAGCATGTATACCAAGCTTATGCTCTGTGTTGATGGCATAAGCATCATTTCGCGCTCCCAAGCTGCCATCGGCATTGACAAGGAATTTAGGCACTAAAAATAGAGAAATACCTTTTACCCCCGCTGGAGCATTGGGTAATTTAGCCAGCACTAGGTGGATAATATTGTCTGTCATATCATGATCACCCCAGGTGATGTAGATTTTTTGACCTTTAATGAGATAATGCTCGCTATCTGGGGTGGCTGTGGACGTTATGGCCGCTAAGTCTGTGCCTGCATGGGGCTCGGTCAGATTCATGGTGCCTGTCCACTCTCCACTCACCATTTTTTCTAAATATGTGTCCTTTAAGGATTCACTTCCATGCTCAGCAATAGCTTCGATGGCACCAGCGGTGAGCATAGGACAAAGACCAAGAGATATGTTGGCGGCGTTGGTCATTTCAGCAACTGGCATAGCAAAGCTAAATGGTAGTCCCTGCCCTCCATATTGCTCATCAAAATAAAGGCCACCCCAACCGCCTTGTGCATATTCTTGATAAGCGTGTTTGAAGCCACTTGCAGATTTAACACCTTGATCGGTTAGCTGTACCCCTTCTTGATCACCTGAGGCATTTATAGGTGCCCAAACTTGGCTCGCCAATTTACCAGCCTCTGTTAACACTGCTTGCAGTAGGTCTTGGCTAGCATCTTCGTTATCAATCGCCTCGGCAAAGTTTGTCAGATCAAGCAAGCGGTTTACTACAAAGTTCATTTCGTCTAAAGGGGCTTGGTAGTCGCTCATAGCATTTACTCTTTGGATAGGGTTTTATCGGATAAATATGTATTAATTTAGGCTAATTTTAGCCTGACATTTGTAGCCAAGCGAAATAATGCCTATCATGCTGACCCATGGGTTTTAAGAAGAACTAATCAGGCTAACTTAAATGGAGAATAATATGGATCACCAGCACGGGTACTACTTAGAAGATTTAACCGTAGGTATGACAGCAAGCTATGAAAAAACCTTCACAGCACAAGACATTGAAGCCTTTGCTACCATTACCGGTGATACTAACCCTGTACACATCGATGAAGCATACGCTGCAACTACGCCATTTAAAGCGCGTATTGCCCACGGCATGTTGAGTGCAGGATTAATTTCCACAGTTCTTGGCACACAACTACCAGGCCCAGGCTGCATTTATTTAGAACAACAAATAAAGTTTCGAGCCCCTGTGTATATCAAGGATACCGTTGTGGCCACAGTGACTATTGAAGACATAAACCAACGCCGTGGTCGTGTTAGCCTTAAAACACAATGTTTTGTGAATGATAAGCTAGTGGCTGACGGCACGGCATCGATGATGGTCGATAAGAAAAATTAGGCTTTTCCTATAATTTAGAGGTTAGGCGTCTTATTTCTTCTTCACGGGCGATAAGCGCGCGCTGTAATTCGTTAAGTTTGCTGTTTATTTCGAAATTTTCACTGTCTCTGGATTTCAGCAATGTGCGTAAATCAGTTTCGCGTCTATGGGTATCCGATTTATCCACCATGGCACGGCTTTTTAATTCTTTAACATCAAACTCACGTTGCTGCAGTTCACTCTCCAAGCGTTTTAATCGGTTGGTGGATGCTAGAGCTTGACTTGTTGATTTAGACATGTCGCGTGACTGGCTAGTGATTTCACCACGATGCTTACGTAGTTCCTCTTCCTGACTGCGGATTTGGCTAAACTGAGTATCAAGTGTCACTGAGGTTCTTGCCAGCTCACCTTGCAAATCTTGAATTTGGGAATTTAGAGCCATTTCTTTTTTGCCCCACTCATCACGTAGCTTATCAAGTTGGTGGCTGTAGTAGCTCATCTTGCTTTTTAATTTACTGATATTTTCTTGATGGCGAGCCCCCTCTTCTTTCATTCTAGTATCTAACTGTTTCTTAGCTTCTTCACTACTGGACTGAGCGCGTTGCGTTTCACCTTTTAATTCTGCTACTTTGTGCTCCATTGCGCTCACGTTTGTTTCTGCAGATTGCAAATTACTACGTAGCATGGCTCTTTCAGCTTCTAAATTTTTAACTGTATGCTTGCTTTCATTGAGTTGTATACGCAGTCTTTGATTGGAGTCTTCCAAGGTTTCAAGCTGGGCTTTAGACAAATACAACTCATCTTCCAGTGACACCATAGAGCTTCCAGATTGGGTGTCTTTTTTTTCTGATAGTTCAAGCTCTAGGCGGACATCTTTAAGGGCATTTTCCCAGATTAACTGCACCGATTGGTAAACTGTTTCTGGAACGTTAGGTCTGTTTTGAACAGGTATGGTGCGGCGAAAAGAAACCAAGGCTTCTTGCTCCATCCACCAATGCTCTAGCATACTCGCTAGTTCTTGGGTCGCTTCAATGTTCATTTCACCTGCAACAGATTCCACACTCACCTTTTTTCCAGATCGCATTAGCTCTCTAGTTACAGTGTATACGTGCGTTTTATCAATAAGCTCACCCATAGGGTTCAAATGTCTCCAAAAATTACAAAATATCCAACAAAGATTTTCTTGGATATACTTAAAAGTCTACCTTATTTTATTTATGCCGGCACCATTTTGCGCAGCACAAACTTTTGAATCTTACCTGTGGCTGTTTTTGGTAAGTCGCCAAATACCACATGCTTAGGTACTTTAAAGCGCGCCATATTAGCCTTACAATAACTAATCAATTCTTCTGCTGAAGCACTCGCACCAGGCTTTAGAGCGACAAATGCACAGGGTGTTTCACCCCATTTCTCGTCTGGCCTGGCGACCACGGAAGCCTCAAGAACAGCAGGGTGGCTGTATAAAACGCCTTCTATTTCGATTGAGGATATATTCTCCCCTCCTGAAATAATAATATCTTTGGCGCGGTCTTTAATTTCCATGTAACCATCTGCATGCCAAACCGCAAGATCACCAGAGCGAAACCAGCCATCTTCAAAGGCTTCT
>JAIBDW010000053.1 GCA_024686035.1 Oceanospirillaceae bacterium | reverse complement strand
TCCAAAACATTCTGTAATACAACCATTTCTTGAAAACATTGAACTGTATTTTCAAGAATCGTTATACACTTTGTACGAGGATAGAAATGTAATTCGAGTGGTCGATTATGAAAATGAAAGTTATGTGGTTAAAAGTTTTAAAGTACCCAACATTGTCAGTCGTTTTATCTACAGTTATTTTCGCTCATCAAAAGCCAAAAGATCTTATTTACACTCTCAAAAACTTGGCAAAAAGTTGTCGGTTGAGCCAATCGCATATATTGAACAATATGAGAAAAGCTTATTAACTCACAGTTATTATATCTGCAAATATTATAGATATGATTACACAATCGGTGAGGTGTTGAGAAACAAAGCCTTGGAAAATAGGCAAAAGATACTTAAAGATTTTGCCGATTTCACATATCAACTGCATCAATTAGACATTTTGCACCTAGATTATTCCCATGGAAACATACTGATCAAAGAAACATCCAAACAACCTGCTCGCTATGATTTTAGGATAATTGATGTAAATAGACTCCAATTTAAACGGTTAGATTTAAAGGTGAGATTGAATAACTTTTCACGTATCAACATTGACAACGACGACATGGAGACAATTATCTCCCAGTATGCAAAGAACATGGATATGCCAATTGGAGGGTTATTGGTAGATACTCTGTGTTACCGTGACAACTTTAAAAGAAAACGAGCGTTAAAGAACAAATTAAAAAATAGGTTAAAGGGCATAAAGTATGCATTTATTACGCAGTAGCATGTGACTGGTTACTTGATCAGTCACTGGGCCTATTTTTCATAGCTTAAAAGCCATAGATCTAAACATTGATACTGCTGCAACCCGGCCTTTTGGAGCATTATCTTATTTACACTTCATTTTTTAAATTGCCAATAAATATAAACTCAGCTTTATCTAATACAATAAGTACCAAACACATTTACATTGCCTAAGTTAAATGCAAATATGTCCCCTGTTTTTAGCAACTCCTTACACATTAAAATGGGCCATAAGATGAATGATTTTTTATTAGCAGAGCAACAAGTCCGAGTAGACCTAGCCGCTATGTTCCGACTGACTCATCATTTTGGTTGGGATGACACCATTTGGAACCATATCACCGCCCGGGCTCCTGGTACCAAACATAACTTCTTTATGCATCGTTTTGGCCTTGGTTATGATGAAGTGTGTGCCTCCAACCTGATTAAGGTTGATGAGCAGGGTACTGTTGTAGAAGGCCCAAAAGACCTTAATACCGCAGGCTTTATCATTCACAGCGCCATTCACTTGAATCACCCTGAACACAAGTTTGTTTTTCACGCCCATCCTAAGTCAGCATCTGCCGCCACTGCATTTGAGGAGATTCCTCACTTCATTCAAGACTCATCTATGTTATATGGAAAAGTGGGTTATCACGATTGGGAAGGCCTGTCTGTAGACCCTGATGAACGCCATCGCATCGCGCAAAATATGGGCGAAGGTGGGCTTTTAGTCATGCGTAATCATGGCTTTCTCACAGCAGGTGCCACCGCTGGCGAGTGCTTTATGAAAATGTATTATTTGATTCGGATGTGTGAAGTAGCATTACAAGTCACCTCAAGCAGCCTTACAGTACAAAATGGTAGCCCCAAGCTATGGCAGCTGGCAAGCAAACAGTATGAGAGCTTTTCGCCTGGCTTACATGAGTGGCCAGCGCTTCTGCGCAAGTGCGACCGCTTAGATCCAAGCTATAAATTCTAATGCCATATAAGATCGTTTAATGGGGTAGTGTCTTGCCAAATAACCCACATAGCATAGCCAAATGCATGACTGCTGAAGCAAGTCAGCCAAGCGCATTTGCGGCATCGCAAATTCAATTAAGTGAATTTATTGATTTAGAGCAATTTCCTATTCACGACCTCACCAGTCTCTTAAGACAAGAGCTGGTGTTATCTTGCCGTCAAGCATTAGCGGCTGATGGCTGCGCACATATTCCTGGATTTATTAGCCCTAGCGCCATTACTGCGATGTGCGCAGAGGCTAATCGACTGATGCCTCACGCTAGGCAAGCAGATGCGAGGGTTAATCCTTATTTAATCGCCGAAGATACATCACTGCCTCAACGAGACCCAAGGCGCTTTTTTGAAACCCGCACCAGCGCCTTTATAAATTCTGACCACCTTGAGCCGATGTCTTTGTTGCGCAAGATTTACGACAGCGATGTAATGGTGCACTTTGTTGCCGAGTGTTTAAACCAAGGGCCTATTTATCGCTGGGCGGAGCCACTGGGTCGCAACCCTTACAGCGTGATGCATGATGGCGATTATTTCCCCTGGCATTTTGATGGTAATGATTTCACTGTCAGCATACTTGTACAAGAGTCTGAGACTGGGGGAGATTTTGAATATGTGCCCAACATCCGCAGCCCCAAGGATGAACGCTTTGATGATGTATCACGGGTGTTGTTTGATGGCGAGCGGTCAAAGGTAAAAACACTAGCCCTAAAAACCGGCGATTTGCAGCTATTTAAAGGCCGCTATTCAATACACCGTGTCACTAAAACATACGGACAACAAGCACGCATTATTGCTTTGCCTACTTATGTCACCAACCCATATCTTGTTAATCGTCCACACCATGCTAGAGCATTTTATGGTAAGGCGATGGATATTCACTATGAACGAGATTTAGCCCGCCTAGATCAACTCACTGATTAAGCTGTTTAGAAAAGGAACACATATGAACATTGGATACATAGGTTTAGGCAATATGGGCGCGGGCATGGCCAAAAATATACAAGCCTACTGTGCCAAAGAGGGTCATAAGCTTACCGTGCTTGATCTTGATGCCGCGAAAGTAAAAGCGCTCACTGATCTTGGGGCTACAGCTGGATTAAATGTGCCTGGAGTGGCCCAAACATCAGACATTATTTTCACTTCATTACCAAGCAGTAAAGAGATCAACCATCTTGCACTAGGTGAAAATGGCATTTTGGCACACCTTAAGCACGGCGCCACATGGATTGAAACGAGCACCAATGCATTGGTCCAGTGGCAGAAAATTTGTGCACAAGCACCCGGTCACCTCACCTTAGTTGATGGCCCTGTCACCGGCGGTGCGCAAGGCGCAGAAGCGGGTACTTTAACGATGTTGTTGGGCATTGAACCATCCAAACTTGATGAATTATCAGGTTTATTAGCCTCGTTTACGGATATTGCTCTACGTATGGGGCCAAGTGGCGCAGGTTATGTGACGAAACTGACGCAGTTGCACCTCAACTACTTGGTAGCACAAGGCATTGGTGAGGCCATGATGATGGCAGCTAAAGCCGACATCGATTTAACATTACTACACACCGTATTACAAAATAGTTGCGCCCAAAGCTATGTAGTAGATAGCTACATACCCAAAGTGTTAGATGGCACCTACGACCCTTCCTTTGCCCTAGGTTTAGCCGAAAAAGACATGCGTTTAATCGTAGAGCAAAGCCAGCACCTAGGTGTTAACCTTCAGCTTGGCGAGCAAGTGTACAAAACCTACCAAAAAGCCAGTGAAAAGTATGGCGCAACCCAGCCCCACTTAAGCGTGATCAAACTCATTGAAGAAGAGTCTGGGCAAATCCTTCGTGGATAGCGCTACTATAAAACCCAAATTTGCCAATTGGTTTGCTTTAGCCTGCCTATTATTACTAGGCAGCGTGTGGGGCAGCACCATTGTTATCACTAAGCATGTGGTTTCTACTGGGCATCAGGCATTGGGGCTTATTTTTTGGCAATTGTTATTAGGTGCAGTGTTGCTTAGCCTTATTGCTGGGTTTAAACGCGCGCCTTTACCCATGAGTTGGCCGCATATACGCTTTTACACCATTGTGGCTTTAATAGGCACCCTAATACCTAACACGTTCACCTATGTCGCTGCTGCGCATTTGCCTGCAGGTTTATTATCTATAGGCATCGCTACGGTACCTATGTTTGCACTAATCGTCGCTTTAGTGATTAAAAGTGAACGTTTCAACGGCATGCGCATGTTAGGCATTGCTTTGGGTGCCATAGCGATCTTATTGGTGCTTGGGCCAAAAGCAGACTTTAGTCACCAAGGTGTTGGCTTTTTTATGCTTTTGGCCTTGGTTGCTCCATTTTTTTATGGCGTTGAAGGTAGCTATCTTGCCCACAATACGCCACCAAACATGGATGCCCTAACCACCTTACAAGGGGCATCCATTGTTGGTTTAATCATCTGCACTCCGATCACTTTAGCCACCCATTCGTGGGTGGATTTAGCTCAAACATGGTCTTCTGTTGAATGGGCTATTTTGGTGAACAGCCTTTTGCATGTTATTACCTATACTGGCTACATATGGTTAGTGGGCAAAACAGGTGCAGTATTTGCCAGCCAAGTGGCTTACATTGTGACCTTATCGGGTGTATTTTTGGGCATTATTATCCTGGGTGAAAGGCACGGTCCACTGATATGGCTGGCACTTGGCTTTATGCTGGCTGGTTTGGCGTTGGTGCAGCCTAAGAACAACCCCACTAAACGCTAATCAGCTTTTTATATTTGGCTTTTCTATTTGAAAGGCAGGTTACTTATCAAGTAAAATACCCTTTTACTTAAACTCAGGCGTTTGCAAAGTAAATGCAAGTACCTGCAAAGCTCCGGATTTACGTTTCGGCTCGCTAAGGATTACCCATGACCCAAGACCCCTCTCAAATTGTTGTTTGTGCGCTGTATAAATTTGTCACCTTAGAAAAATTTCAAGACTTACGCCAACCTTTACTTAAAGTCATGGAATACAACAATATCCGTGGCACTTTACTATTGGCCTCAGAAGGCATCAATGGCACTGTAGCTAGTAATCGTAAAGGCATTGACGCATTAATGGCCTGGTTAGCAAAAGATAGTCGCCTTGGTCATATCGCTACCAAAGAGTCCTTTGAAACAAACAATCCATTTAATCGTATTAAAGTAAAACTAAAAAAAGAAATCGTCACCATGGGTGTGGAGGGTATAGACCCTAAGCAGGTGGTGGGCACTTATGTGAAACCCCAAGACTGGAACGCTCTGATATCAGACCCAGATATAGTGCTAGTAGACACCCGCAATGACTACGAAGTAAAAGTGGGTACCTTTAAAGGCGCATTAAACCCAAACACCACTAATTTTCGTGAATTCCCTCAATATGTCAGTGAACACTTAGACCCTAAAGCCAACAAAAAAGTAGCCATGTTTTGCACCGGTGGCATTCGTTGTGAAAAATCAACAGCCTATTTAAAGGAACAAGGCTTTGATGAGGTCTACCACTTACAAGGTGGTATTTTAAAGTACTTAGAAGAAGTGCCTGAAGAGCAGACACTTTGGCAAGGTGAGTGTTTTGTGTTTGATGATCGGGTCACGGTAAACCACCAGCTAGAAAAAGGTCAATACGACCAGTGCCATGCGTGCAGGCTGCCTATCACTAAAGCAGAACAAACCAGTGATAAATATATAGAAGGCATTAGTTGCCCACACTGTTTTGACCAACATACCCCACAACAACGAGAGCGCTTTAAAGAACGCCAACACCAAATGCAACTGGCCAAACAACGTGGTGAAGCCCATATGGGTGCAGATGCCATAGACAACATTGCATCCCGCCGCAAAGCTAAAGCCCAACAAAAAAAATCACAACGGGATCAATAATTAAGACATTGAAGGGCTTTTAGCGTTAGTACTGATCAGACGCTTTACAGGCCTTTCGTCAATCACTACATGAATCGCTGCAGTCACCAAGGCAATGGCCGCAGCCCACCACCAAACCTTGTCGTAGCTGCCTGTACTGTCATACAAATAACCGCCTATCCATACCCCTAAAAAAGACCCTAGCTGGTGATTTAAGAAGACAATGCCGTACAAGGTGCCCATGTGTTTTAAGCCAAACATTTGTGCCACTAAACCAGACGTAGGCGGCACTGTAGCTAGCCATAAGAAACCTGTCACGATGGAAAACAAATACACTGTTGTGGTGGTGATAGGTGCTAGCATGAAAGCAGCAATGGCGATGGCACGACATAAATAGATGATACCTAATAGGTTTTTTTTGGAATACTGACCAGACCAAGAGCCAAATAATAAACACCCGAATATATTAAATAAACCGATAAGTGACAAACTAATGACAGCCACTTGGGCATCGAACCCATGGTCAGATAAATAGGCCGGCATATGCACTGTAATAAAAGCTAACTGAAAACCACACACAAAAAAACCTGCAATCAGCAACCAATAGTGCAGGTGCGCACTGGCCTCTTTAACCGCCTCCAACATGGTTTGATCTTGTACACAAACATCAGCTATCGGCTGGCTGATGTCGCCTTTGAATGGCCTACACAGCAACACCATAGATAAAGACCCTGCAGCCAATATCATTAAGGTGATTTGCCAGCCATAGCCTGTGATAAATTCTTGAGCCAAGGGAATCACTAATAACTGGCCAAAAGAACCTGCAGCGGTGCCTAAACCTAATGCCAAACCCCGGTTTTGTTCGCTCACCATTCTAGCTAAAGCCGGCAAAACGACACCAAAACCAGTGCCAGCAATACCCATGCCTACCAGCACCCCCGCACCTATGTTTAGTCCCCAATAATTTTCAGCGGTTGCCGTAATATACAGGCCCAAGGCATAAGCTACTGAGCCGATATAAATGGTTTTGGTGGTACCAAAACGATCAGCAACGGCGCCTGCAGCAGGTGCAAATAAACCCCAGCAAAGGTTTTGTAAGGCCAAAGAAAAGGCAAACACTTCACGCCCATAGCCAAAATGACTAGAAATAGGCCCCATAAAAAAGCCAAAGGATGCGCGCATGCCAAAATTTATCGCCAGCAATACGCAAGCACACACCACTACAACACTGAGGAGCTTCACAGGTTTAGACATATTTCATTAGCTCATGGTTTGATTTGGACAAGCAGATGGGTGAGCTGGCTGGGTGTGAAAGCTGGGTAAAGATAGCCACAGCCTTCATTGGCAACTAATCCCTAAAGTTATTAAACTGCAATGGCAAATCAAACTCACCTTCACGCAGACAAGCGATGGCTTGTTGCAAGTCGTCGCGTTTTTTTCCTGTCACTCGCACTTGGTCGCCTTGCACTTGGCTTTGCACTTTAATTTTTTTCTCTTTTAAAAACTTAACCACTTTTTTAGCTAATTCTTTATCTAAGCCGGTGCGCATTAATATGATCTGGCGACTTTTCATATTCGTAGTTTCTGGATCTTTTGCTTCTAAACAGCGAATGTCTACACCACGCTTAATGAGTTTTTCATGCAAAATGGGCAGCATTTGCTGCAACTGAAACTCCACATCTGCAAACAGGGTGACAAGGTCTTCTCCTTGTTCAAAACGAGCATTAGTGCCTTTAAAGTCAAAACGCGTAGTTACTTCACGGTTGGCTTGGTCTAAGGCGTTAGACACTTCATGACTATCAAGCTCAGAAACCACATCAAATGATGGCATTAGTAAATTCCTTTGTTAATATACGGGATAACTATCAATGGTAATATTGTAACCCATGATCCGTCTATCATCCTACCCTTGGCACATTTGTGGTGTCGGTGCCATTGGCAGCCTTTGGGCCAGCGCGTTAATGACCCACGGCGTGCCCGTCACTTTGTTATTAAAAGATGAACACCAGCTTGAGCAATACGTTGCTGCAGGTGGCATCAATGTGTGGGATCAAGCGTGTAATACACACGTTCAACCTATCGCTTACATTCCAAGTGACCTTACCCCAAACAACCCTACCCCTGAAAAAATAAAACATCTGTTGGTGTGCTGTAAAGCCCAAGACACTTTGGCGGCCATACTGCCTTGGCGTAAAAGCTTAGCCGATGATGCGATCATCGTGTTGTTACAAAATGGCATGGGCAGTGCTCAAACCCTACAACGTCGGCTTCAAAAAGCAAATATCTTTTGTGCGATCAGTACTGATGGGGCTTGGCGTAAGGGGCCATTTGATATTGTGCGAGCAGGCAGCGGCGAAACTTTGATAGGGTGTTTTAGCGAACATTTACTTAGCTTAGACATACCCGCCTCTATTCAAGATTTGTTAAGTTGTCAGAACAACCAGACTGCAACCAAAATACCCAGTGTTGATTTAGTGTGGCATACCGACATACGCACACCCATGTGGCACAAACTTGCCGTTAACAGTGTTATTAACGCCCTAACGGCTATTTACCAATGCACTAATGGTGAATTAATTGACCATCCTCAAGGTCGCCCTCGCCTTCAACAACTATGTGTAGAAACCCAAGATGTCATGTCTAAAATTGGCATAGAGCCCATGGGCCAAGGGTTATTAAATACAGCGGTGCGAATCTTGCAGCAAACAGCACTCAATAAATCTTCCATGCTGCAAGACGTTCAGGCAGGCCGCACCACTGAAATCGCATCGATCAATGGCTACATTATTGCCCAAGGCGCCCTGTACCATTTGCCTTGTGCGGGGCACAAACAAGTTTGCGAAGATTTACGGCGCATATGTGCAAGTTAACCCTTGTCTTTGAATAGGCGACTCCCTTTATAATAGGCCTTTATTCGTTGTTGAGGGCTAGCTCATTATGTTGGTTGTTCGTCCCATTGGCCCAAAAGACCAAGACGCTTTGTATCAAATAGCTGTGGATTCTGGTGTAGGTTTTACCTCCTTACCCATCAACCGCGACGTGCTCAATGCTAAGATTGCACGCTCTGTGTCCTCTTTTTCAAAGGCTGTAACCCAGCCCTATGACGAGGGTTACTTATTTGTACTTGAAGATACCCTCACAGGCGAAGTCATTGGCACTACCGCTGTTGAAGCTAGTGTGGGCACTCGGGCGCCACTTTATCACTATCATCGCCAAACCGTAGTTCATGCCTCGCCGACTTTAGAAGTTCACAATAAAATGGAAGTGCTCACCTTGTGTAACCATTACACCGGCTGTGCTGAGGTGTGCACTTTATTTTTACAACAAGCCCATCGCTATGGCACTAACGGACGCCTTTTATCTAAGAGCCGATTTTTATTTATGGCTCAGTTTGCCCAGCGTTTTGGCAACAAGGTTATCGCAGAAATGCGCGGGGTAAATGATGCCAGTGGCAACTCCCCTTTTTGGCATTGGCTAGGGACGCATTTTTTCTCGATGGAGTTCAAGCAAGCAGACTATTTAGTGGGTTTAGGTAACAAAGTATTCATTGCAGAGCTGATGCCAAAGTATCCACTTTATGTAAATCTGCTTAGCCCTGAGGCACAAGCTGTGATTAGTCATGTGCATGAAAAAACCCGGCCAGCCCTTCGCTTGTTAGAGAAAGAAGGCTTTCAAGACATGGGTTATGTGGATATTTTTGATGCAGGCCCCACGGTTGAATCTCAACTAAACCGTGTGAGCTCAGTGAAAAACAGTGCAATATTTCACATTAAAGTCGCTCAGCCTAAAGACGATGCCGAATTGTTTTTAATCAGTAACACACAATTAGAAAATTTCCGCTGCACTATTGCATCCGTCTCATTTGACGACAATAACAAGGCCATTATTACTTTTGAAACTGCCCAAGCTCTCCAACTTCAAGATGAACAGCGATGTCGATTAGTAGCAGTAAAAGCTTATTACAAAACGTTACAGCGCTTGTAACCCTAAAAGGCAATCTTTATGACACAATGTATGAAATCTGGTGGTGAGCTGGTGGTTGATGCTTTAGAAGCCTTTGGTGTAACGCAGTTATTCTGTGTGCCAGGAGAAAGTTACCTAGAAGTGCTTGATGCCATACACGACAGCCCTATTAATGCCACCAGTGCTCGTCAAGAAGGTGGTGCTGCGATGATGGCCGAAGCTTGGGGCAAGCTTTATGGTACCCCAGGCATTTGTTTTGTGACTCGAGGCCCTGGGGCTACAAATGCTAGCGCTGGTATTCATGTGGCACAGCAAGACTCTACCCCAATGATTTTGTTTATTGGCCAAATAAACAGCAAGTTACGCCATCGAGATGCCTTTCAAGAGGTCGATTATGGTCAATATTTGGGCTCCATGGCTAAGTGGGTGGCAGAGATTGATTCCCCTGAGCGTATTACTGAAATGGTCAGCCGAGCTTGGTCGGTTGCGACCAGTGGCCGCCCTGGCCCTGTCGTATTAGTGCTACCAGAAGACACTTTGTCAGGCACCGCAGCCAGCGCTAAAATCAAGCCATTTAAAGCCTTGGAAACCTACCCTAATGAAGCTGATTTACAGCAAATGGGGAGGATGATTGAACGTGCGAAAAAGCCGATTGTTATTTTGGGTGGTAGCCGGTGGTGTAAAGATTCGGTGGCTCAAATAGAAGCCTTTGCAGAGAGTTTTAGCCTGCCAGTGGCCTGTTCTTTTAGACGGCAAATGCTATTTAATCATCTGCACCCCCACTATGCTGGAGATGTAGGTCTAGGTATAAATCCTAAATTAAAATCAACCGTTGCCAACGCCGACTTAGTTATTTTAATGGGTGGCCGCTTCTCAGAAGTGCCCTCGCAAAACTATGAGTTATTAGGTGTGCACAAAGGGGCACAAGAACCAAAACAAAAGCTCATTCATATTCATGCATCCGCAGAAGAATTAGGTCGAGTATACCGAGCAGATTTAACCATCCACGCTAGTCCAAAAGCGTTAGCAAAAGGCCTGATGCAATTAATTCCAGGCGCTGCAGTTTCCCAACAGCGCATAGATCACCTGGTTGAATGCCATACTCACTATCAACAATGGTCTAGTATGTCAGGTAAAACCCATCCGGGTGACGTGCAAATGCCTACCGTTATGACGCATCTTGCAACCACTTTACCCGCGGACGCTATTCTTACTAACGGTGCAGGCAATTACGCCACCTGGATACATCGATTTTGGAAATTCACTCAATATGGCACACAAGTGGCGCCTACAAGTGGCTCTATGGGCTACGGCTTACCGGCAGCTATTGCGGCCAAAATAGCCTTCCCTGACAAAACCGTCGTGGCTTTTGCTGGCGATGGATGCTTCCAAATGACTATGCAAGAGTTTGGCACTGCAGTGCAAGCCAATGCGGCGATCATTGTGTTAGTGATTGACAATGGCATGTATGGCACCATTCGTATGCACCAAGAACGCCACTTTCCTAGCCGTGTTAGCACGACAGATCTAGTCAATCCAGATTTTTGCGCCCTAGCCAAAGCCTACGATGCGTTTGCCACTCAGGTCAATCATAGCGATCAATTCCCCAAAGCATTGGATGATGCGATTGCAGCCAAAAAACCCGCATTGATACACATTAAGCTAGACCCCCAAGCCATGACACCTAATCAAACTTTAGACCAGGTTCGTGATCAATAAGATGTGTGCCTGAAAATTAAGACGGTTAAGAGCACAGTGACTCGATTGCTGACTAATAGCTACAAAACACAGGACCATGATTTGGCGGCTGGCGTTGCAGGAATCCAGTCTGTGGACCTAGTGGCCGACGGTTAAATATGCCACTATAGCCACATCTTTTTCAACAAAACTACGCTTATGACGACACTATTTAAAGCTTCAAAAGATCAAATGCAAGGCTGGCGTCGTCACCTTCATCAACACCCAGAAACTGAGTTTGATGTGTTTGATACCGCAGCTTTTGTAGTACAAAAGCTGACTCAGTTTGGCCTTATCGTGCATGAAGGGATTGGACACATAGGCATTGTTGGACAATTAACTAAAGGCACATCCACCAAGGCCATTGGTTTAAGAGCAGATATGGATGCATTAGCGATCCAAGAGCTTAACGATTTTGCCCACAAGTCTTTAAATGAAGGCCGTATGCATGCCTGTGGCCACGATGGTCATACTAGTATGCTGTTAGGTGCCGCCCAAGAGTTAGCTGCGCACGGTGACTTTGATGGCACGGTGTATTTTATTTTTCAACCTGATGAAGAACACGGCGCTGGTGCCCAAGCCATGATAGATGATGGTTTATTTGAGCGCTTTCCTATGCAAGCCGTTTATGGCCTGCATAACATGCCTGGCATGGCAGCTGGTCACATATCTATGAACTCAGGCGGTGTGATGGCAAGCGAAGACAACTTTAAAATTGTCATCAAAGGTCGGGGTGGTCATGCCTCACAACCCCACCACCACATTGATCCATTAGTAATTGGCGCAGAAGTCCTACTAGGGTTGCAGACCATTGTTTCTCGTAGTATTGATCCAGAGCATCAAGCTGTGGTTTCAGCCACCCAGTTCGTGACCGATGGCGCGGTAAATGTGATACCAAGTACAGTCACTATTACGGGGGATTGCCGGAGTTTTTCGGAGGCAGTACAAGACATTATTGAAGCCCGTATGGGTCAGCTTGTCGCTGGTATCTGTGCTGCCCACGGGGCAGAACATGAGTATACTTATGAGCGAGTTTTTTGGGCGACTATTAATAGTGTGAAAGAAACTCATGCCGCAGGCCAAGCAGCTATTGCCTTATTAGGTGAGGAACAAGTAGATATCGCCTGTCGTCCTAAAACCATCTCTGAAGATTTTTCTAGTATGTTGCGGGTTAAAAATGGCTGCTACGTGTTTTTGGGCAATGGCATTGATAGTGCAGGTGGTTGTATGTTGCACAACCCCCATTATGACTTTAATGATGACATTTTGGAGACTGGCACAGGTTTTTGGGTCACCCTAGTGCAACAAGAGCTGGCCATTCATAATCACAGTGGCTAAGGCCTAGAGGCACTCCACCTGACCCCCTAAGGTTAATGTTACTTGATCAGCCGCTGCCTTCACTTTAAGCCCAATATCGACCACCTGTAAGGGGTTAAACCTGACACTTGGGCCGGATACAGAAATCCCTCCCACAAGGTTGCCTTGTGCATTGCGTATGGCGGCGCCCACACAGCTCATACCTTCATAACGCTCTTCTTGGTCAAAAGACCACCCTCTGGTGGCCGTCACTTTAAGGTCTTCATAAAGGGCGCTAGGACTTGATAATGTTTGAGGGGTATATTGAGGCAGGCCAGTGGTATTTAATAAGGCTTGAAGCTGCCTTCTTGGCATTTGCGATAATAACGCCTTGCCTATACCAGAAGAGTGCATCAGCGCCCGTGTACCTGCGCTAAAAAAAGCACGAACAGGGTTGGTGGTTTCTACTTGAGCTACAAATACCACTTGTGTTGTGTCCATTACTGCTAAGTTGGCAGTCTCACCCGTAAGCTCCATCAAGCTACGTAGTGGCTGACGTGCGGCATCAATAAAATTAGTGCGCGTCAAATAAGCACTGCCTACACGAAAGGCTTCAATGCCTATTTGCCACAGTTGAGTATTCTCATCAAAATCTACAAAATCATGTTGTTGAAGCGTCATCAGTAGACGGTGGGCGCTAGAGGCGGGCATACCCACTTGCATCGCTAAGTCGCTCAGACTTGCCGCATTGTGCTGCGCTAAAGTTTGCAGGAGTAATACACCCCTGTCTAAAGCTTGCACTGTTGCTGTATTTTCTTGCAATGTTTGAGACCTTGGCCTACCTCGCCGCCGCTTAACTTCAACCATACTCACCACCTCTGCTTACTCCTCAAAATTTGTAGCAATCCACTATAAACTGAGCATAAGTAATGTTTCACTATTAATATAACATACAAAGTGAAATAATTTTTTTAGTTATTTATCAATTACTTATGTTTTTATTATTAAAATGGATTTATTTTTCAATAAAATTGTTTAATACCTACCATAAGGTCAGAATAGTGATTCAATTAAAATAAAGGAGCCGCACCATGAAGCATCAAAACCCACTATTTATACCTGG
>JAIBDW010000136.1 GCA_024686035.1 Oceanospirillaceae bacterium | reverse complement strand
CATGATACCAAAAGCACGATTGAGCTAGGAATAAAAGCGCGTTACAGCCTAGTCCAACGTCGAAAAATGCGTAGCAAAGAATTACACTATTTAGATCATCCTAAGCTTGTATTGCTGGTTAAGGTGATTCCATATACCCCTGCACAAACCATGATCACCACAGACTCTGCCATCACCACCATACCTGCTATACAAAGCACATCTACTCTTTCAGCCAGCTCTAGCCTGGTAATAACACCCGAACCCCAGTCCACATTAGCAGTGCCTAAGGTGCCAAGCAACGCTGATGAAAAGCTTGAGGAATCTCCGTCTCCAAAAGCTGATCCAGCGCTATAGCTTGCGAGTGTGATTGCGCACGCGGATAAACGGGCTGGTGCCTGTCATCATGCCACGTATCCCAATTAAGGGTATGTTGAATAAACTCTTGCGCAAAATGAGGCGTAATCTCTTGGCAACCTAACAAAATCACATCAAGATATGACTGCACAATGGGCGCACTTTGTAGTCCCTGCTCACCATGGTCATATAGATAAACCCATATTGTGCTATGTGCATCCAATGCGGCATAACCTGACAAATAAGCGATTTTTTCACGGCTAAGCTGGGCACGAACATAATGAGTTTCTCGGTCATCAAACTTATCTAACTCAAGCTCAGGCACCTCAAATAAAACCCCATTACAAAACGCATTAGGCATAGGTCTAGCGGCTACCGCTCGCATTTTAGTGCCCTTCCAACTCACCCAAGTTCGCTCCAACCCTTTCACTCGCACTGCTAAAGAATCCCCTGCAATGCCAGTAACACGGCGACTAGAGCTATTAATTAAGCTGCCATAGCCAAATATATAATGCCGCTTACTCATGTGCGCTATCACCCTCAAGCTGTGGATGATTCATATGGATCGTTTGTGTTGGGAAAGCAAATTCTGCGCCATGTTGGGCGACGATACCAGCAATAACACCTAACAATTCCTGCTTAATTGCATGAAACTCAGCCCAATTGGTGGTTTTAGTAAAGGTATACACAAAAAAGTCTACACTGTGAGCATTGAACGTATTCACATTAACCATTAGGGTTTTTCCCGTATCAATAGCGGGATGAGCTATTAGCATCTCTTTTACCGCTAAAGTGATGCCTTGTACCTTATCTTGATCGTCATAGCGCAGGCCAAAGGTTTCATAAAATCGTCGATTAGACATACGTGAAGGGTTTTCTACCGAAATGCTCGTAAAGGTTGCGTTGGGCACATACAAGGGGCGCATATCAAAGGTACGGATACGAGTGATACGCCAACCAATATATTCAACGGTCCCCTCAATTTCTTGATCAGGTGAGCGAATCCAATCACCTACAGAAAACTGACGATCCAAATAAATCATCAAGCCCCCAAAGAAATTGGCCAATAACCCTTTTGCCGCAAAGCCAATCGCAATACCACCCACACCACCAAAAGCGAGTAGGCCTGAAATAGAAAATCCAAAGTGCTGCATTAACGATAAAATAGCCGTAATAAAAATAGACGCTTTAACCAGTTTCCCGATCGCCTCAACTGTCGTTTTGTCCCATGCTTCACCGTGCTTGCCAGGCTTGGATAGCATCGCAGCAACCACATTAACCAACCTTATCAAAAACCAAGAAACCAAAATGATCAGTAATGTGTCGCGCAAATCAACCACAAAAGTAAGTGTGTCTGTATCAAAGGAGTAACTTACAACCTCGACAACCCATGCAAGGCCAATTACCCAGACGCCCCAAGCAATGGGCTTTTGGGCAGCGTCAAGCAGGGCATCATCCCACTCGTTCTGGGTTTTTTCAAGTTGTACGGCCAAACGTTTAAATGACCTGCGGAGCAAAAAATTGAATAACAACACCCCAAACACTAACAAGAACATTTTAGCTAACAAGATAGATTCTGATGAATCGATACCTGCCATGCCTAACAACTGGTCCACCACGTTCATTAAATTTCTCCTATAGTTGGCGCTTGGGCTGCGCTGGCCATAACGGGAATGATATCCGCCATCATTTGATCCAAATTTCGAACACTTTTATATTCCCGTTCACAAATAGCCAACAAAGCATCACTGCTAGAAATTGAAAAAACCAACACCCCTAATAAATAATGGAATCTCCAAAAAAACTGTTCATTGGTCATTGCCGGCATGTGTTTACGCAATAGTTTCATAAAGTACATAAAGGATGCACCGTATTGTTGCGTAAGATGTTTACGAAGGTGCCCTTGGGATTGGCTATATGCCGTATTGATTAGCCGCGCTAATATGGCCAAGCTGTGCTGATTTTGTTGCACCACTTGCTGACAAGAGCGCGCCAACAGGCCTAATAAATGTTGTAATTCTTGCTCATCGTTTAGGCCATTTGGCCTGCTTGATTCATACTTAGTGAGCTGGATCTGCAGGTTCTGGGTGAGAGGGGCCAAAAAACGATCTGTGACGGCTTGGATTAACCCCTTTTTTGACCCAAAATGATAATTCACGGCCGCCAAGTTTACTTTAGCTTTGGTGGTGATCGTTCTCAAAGAGGTTTCCACAAACCCGTGGGTTGCAAATTCAACTTCAGCGGCATCTAAAATCCGATCGATGGTAGAGCTGGTCATGATGATTTTTTACTTGCACAGTGTGTTTTAAACATACGTTTAAAACTACCACGGCCAGTCAATCCTAGCAAGTAAACGCACCTTCATTTAAGTTAAATATCACCTAGTTACAAAGCATTAGATCAGTTACCATGAGCCTCCTAGCCAATAACTTTCGTTAATCTATATGTCTTATAAAAACCTCAGTCGCAATGTGTGGTTATTGTCGATATCTCACGCATTTTCCTTTGCAGGTGCCTCGGTCACTTTTTTCTTGGGTGGCATTATTGGCGCTCTTCTGGCACCTTCTATCACGATGGCCACCTTACCCGTAGCGGCGTCAGTTGTGGGCACAGCAATTGGCACTTGGCCTGCAGCTATATTTATGAGTAAAAAAGGCCGCAAGATTGGTTTTATCAGTGCAGCTATTTTTGCAGCAACTTCTGCTTTACTTGGGGCGGCTGCAATATGGCAAAGTCACTTTTGGCTCTATTG
>JAIBDW010000051.1 GCA_024686035.1 Oceanospirillaceae bacterium | reverse complement strand
AGATTGCTTCGCTTGAGGCTGCTCTCAAAAATGTAGCCCGCAATAGCACTCTGTACTCATGGTTTAAAAACAGGCTAGACAAGTTCACAGTTTAAAATTGTTAAACCTGAATATAGCGGGGTATTTAACCACCCCGCCATCTTAACCACAACTACCCCGCGTTACATCTAGCTCTTCTCGCCATTTTATCCATACACACCTGTCCTACCTTTTGGTATACCTCGATAGGTGCGAATAGCAGACTTTCTAGCAGTGGTGCTATTTGCTCTAGGGTGACTATGTGGGCGCCTTCTGGTACTGGGTGAGCGCATATAAATTTACTATCGTTGTAAATAGATAGCACACGGTCTGGCATCACTGGTGTTAGTGTGTCGCTATTAAGCAATGGCGTGTCGTTCTGCACTAGCTCGCCTATTCTTGGTTCCACACCCAAAAACTTACACGCTGCGGGATAATCACCACTCTTGATGTGTTTATAGCTAGCCACTCCAAATTGACGCTTGAGCTGGCCAAACAAGGTGCTAATGTGGATAGCGTGATTGCTGCAGGCTATTTAGGAGCCAACGTTAAGGTCGCTGTGCTTGATACAGGTTTGGAAATTGCCCATGAAGATCTTGCTGACAATGTAGTCACTAATGGCTCTTGGAACTTCGTTTCAAATGACACTAACCCCACCAATAGTGCAATTGCTGGAGATCATGGGACTAGTGTTGCGGGTCTTATTGCTGCTGTTGGTTGGAATGGAAAAGGTGGCAGAGGGGTGGCACCAAAAGCTTCTTTAAAAGGCTTCAACATACTGCGTAACCAAACGATCGGTAATTATGCGAGGGCCCTTGGTGGCTTTCAAAACTCGACTGATGTTGATATTTTCAATCAAAGTTTTGGGGTGAAAGTGAACTATGATATCAGTATGAATCGATATATTGAGGCCCGATACTTAAGAGGGGTAACTAGCTTACGCTATGGCAAAGGCGCCATCTACGTTAAATCAGCGGGTAATGGGTATGAAGGTATATCGGTCTCAGGTACCTTCATTCACTGCAATACAGACTATGGTGCAGATACGGGATTAACCTGTCAAAATGCCAATATGGACCCGTGGAATACCATTCCTTATAATGTGGTGGTAGGCGCACTAAACGCCAATGGTGTTAAAAGTAGTTACTCTTCGGCAGGTTCGTCAATCTGGGTGTCGGCACCTGGAGGTGAATATGGTAGTCGCTCGCCAGCAATGATTACGACTGACCAATCCAATTGTGCCAAAGGTTATGTCCGAGCTGGTGGTCGTGCCATTAATGCGTTTGATGCTGTTAATAACGGTGTTGGCCACACACAAAATCTTAATTGCAATTACACCTCCTCATTTAATGGTACCTCATATTCTGCACCAATATTAGCAGGAGCTGTAGCGCTTATGCTTGAAGCAAACAACAGCCTCACCTGGAGGGATGTTAAACACATATTAGCCACTACTGCAGCGCAAGTGGATTCAACTATTACAGATACTGTGCTGGCGATAAACGGTGCTAACTATATCTCTGAACCAAGGTGGCTAACCAATGGGGCGGGGTACAAATTTCATAACTATTACGGCTTTGGTGGAGTGGATGTAGCGCGTGCAGTAGCGGCAGCTAAAAGCTATGTGTCAGGCACTCTGGGCACTTTTGAAACCTCAGTTAATTCCAGTGGTGCCATAAATCTAACCATCCCCAACCATAGTGCAACCGGAGTCTCAGATACCATCACTGTAAATGAGATGAACACCATTGAGTCTATCCAATTGCAGGTCGATATTACTCACGAGTCAAGTGGTGTTTTGGCTATCGAAGTCACTTCTCCATCAATGACCAAAAGCGTGCTTATGACACCTCTAAACGTGTTTGGTGCCAGCGACAATCTAACCGACATGGTGATGTTATCTAATGCCTTTTATGGCGAGCCAAGTCAAGGCAACTGGACCATTAAAGTGGTTGACCCACTGCTTGGACGTGCGGGACAGCTTTATCAATGGCAGTTAAAAGTGTTTGGACATAAAGGGGGAGAATTATGAAATTATTTTTAATGTTAGTGATGTTAACCCTACCCATAGTAGGCAGTACCTTTGGCTTTACTGTCAAGGAACCACCTACTAGCAACACATGGGCCAGTGCCCTAATAGAACAAAAAGCTCAAGCAAGTGGTGTGGGTTTTGTCAGTAATAATCAACAATATAAGCTCATTCTGGGTGGCCTAGCGGTTAAAGAAAATACCGGCAATAGTGTTGGTTTGTCTTTAGGGCACTCATCTAGCCTAACATCCGTCACAATGCCTAGAGAGGCCTTTGAAGATGCAGGCACTGCTCTTTGGCAAGGCGAAAAAGGAGCATTTAAACTATTTATCAACGACAACAGGGCGGCTGTTTTGGATGCTTCTGTGGATAACACTGATCGTGATTATTATCAGATAGCTTACAACTCAAAGACAAAAGCGATTGCTATCATTTGTGGCAATATCATTGTCACCTACGATGATACCTTCTCTACTGAGATGATCACTCAAACCTTTAGTATTCAGCTGGTGGATCATTTCCCTGATATGAATGTAGCTATTTTTTCGGTGCCGTCATGGGTTGATATATTCGCCACTACCGATCAAATTAATCAATCGGGTATGGTGGTAGCGGCGGAAATTGAAGTGCTGGAGAATGCAGCAGTGCCGCTATGAAGTCATTAACTTCTAATGTCTAAATAATGTGTGAAATACCTTGCGTAAATATCCGTCCTTGTTTTTGTAATGTAAATAAATCTATCTAACAATCCAAGTCTATTTTTTATCTTTGCAGTAGTGTGTATTATTGGCACTTAATACCATCATCTAAAGGAAATAAGATGTTACCCACTGTTTTAGTCACAGGTATTTCAGGCTATATCGGGTTATACGTTGCTCAGCAGCTGTTACAAGAAGGCTATACAGTAAAAGGCTCAGTGCGCAGCCAAGCTAAGGCACAAGAAGTGCGTGATACACTGGTAAAGGCTCAAGTCAACATTGATCAGCTTACTATAGTGGAGCTAAACCTCCGGCTTGATGCTGGCTGGGAAGAGGCAATGCACGGGTGTGAATATGTAATGCACGTGGCATCACCTTATGAAATAGCCAATCCTAAAACTGAGGATGAAATGATTGTGCCTGCGCTTGCGGGTACTTTGCGTGTGTTACAGGCAGCCCAAAAAGCACGCGTAAAACGGGTGGTGCTGACAAGTTCCATAGTGGCCATGATGGGGGGTATGAAAACCGGTAAATTTGGGCCAAGTGATTGGACAGACCCTGAGTCTAGCCAAATTAACACTTACACTAAAAGTAAGACCTTAGCAGAAAAAGCGGCTTGGGATTTTATTGCCCATCAAGGCCCTGATACTTCTATGGAATTGGTGACTGTAAACCCAGGCAGTGTAGTGGGCCCGCCACTAGGCAGTGTGATTACTGGCCAGTCAATGGCTATGTTGGAACAAATGTTACGTGGCAAATTGCCTATGCTTCCCAATATTTCTATACCTTTAGTGGATGTGCGTGATGTTGCTCATCTGCATGTTTTAGCCATGAGCGCTGATAATGTAGTGGGTAAACGCATTATTGCAGCTGCTGCTAAGGCCAATAGTTTTATAGAAATAGCCCAAATTTTAAAAGACAATGGTTATAAAGGGCCTAGCACCCGCAGGGCGCCTAATTTTTTATTGCGTTTTATGGCATTGTTTGATCGCGAGGCCAAGGGTATGGTCGGCATGTTAGATACCCATGTATCTGCTGACACTACAGAAACGTTAGACTTGCTCACCTGGCACCCAAGACCATTGCAATCCTCTGTGTTAGACAGTGCTTTGGTCGTGAGCGCTTTGATCAAGAAGGCATAATTTTTATGTCAATCTGCTCGGTAACCCCTTATCTGCAGCAACTAACCCATGGAGGGTATTATGCATAATCAATCTAATTCTACGCCAACGTCATTTTTTAAGCTTGAATCTGCTGGTGGCTTGATGCTCATCATGGCAGCTGCGCTTGCCATGATATTAGCCAATTCCCCCCTTGAAGGTTTTTATCAATCGTTTCTTTCTATTCCTGTAGAAATACGTGTTGGGCCGCTTGAAATCGCCAAGCCATTAATTCTTTGGATTAACGATGGGTTGATGGCTATTTTCTTCTTTTTGATAGGCCTTGAACTAAAACGAGAGATGCTTGAAGGTGAATTATCAAATAAAAGAAATATTATACTGCCAGGTGTGGGCGCTATTGGTGGCATGCTTGTGCCTGCCCTTGTATACCTCTACTTCAATATCAACGACCCTGTGGGCGTAGAAGGTTGGGCTATCCCTGCTGCCACAGACATCGCTTTTGCACTAGGTGTTTTGGCGTTACTTGGTTCGCGTGTACCTGCATCCATTAAAATATTTCTCACCTCGTTAGCCATTTTTGACGACATAGGTGCAATACTTATTATTGCCTTTTTCTACACCTCTAAAATATCAGCCGTCTCTTTAATAGTAGCTGGCGTGTGTATGCCTATTTTGTTTTACCTGAATAAGCGCAATGTCACCTCCAAAAGCCCTTATATTTTAATTGGTGTCATCATGTGGGTTGCTATGTTGAAGTCGGGCGTGCACGCTACTCTAGCTGGTGTTGTGTTAGCCATGTTTATTCCTTTGCACTCCAACAAGCAGCCAGATTATTCACCCCTTAAAAGTATGGAACATGACCTGCATACAGTAGTGGCATTTTTTGTGCTGCCTGTGTTTGCTTTTGCCAATGCGGGTATTTCCCTTCAAGGGGTTACTGCAGACCAACTAATGCACAACGTGCCTATGGGCATTGGTCTAGGATTATTTGTAGGCAAACAAGTGGGCATATTCAGTTTGTGCTGGTTATGCATTAAGATGAAGATCACTTCGTTGCCTAAGGGCATGAGTTGGTTAAGCTTATATGGTACCTCAGCCCTTTGTGGTATTGGTTTTACCATGAGTTTATTTGTAGGTTCGTTGGCTTTTGGAGACATGGGCCCGCTTATGTTTGATGAACGTCTTGGCATCATTATCGGCTCTGTGGCTTCTGGCATTTTGGGCTATATCATCTTGCATATTAGTTTAACTGCTAATAAAAAGGTGCCCTAATGGGCGCCTTTAGTCGCGCTAACCACCATGAGTATTTCGCTTTTGTTGTTTTATCGTAAAGACTAAATTAGCTAGTCTTGTTTGCTTGAGAATGGTGTTGATAGCAGGTAACCTAAACCCCTTATAACACGCTTATTTTCAATTAAAGGGCATAGCATGACGGGTAACTCAGGTGTTTCAAAGATGCCCTTGCTCAAGCTTATGCACATTTTGGGTTATGCGGGCTTGCTCCCCTTTTTGATTCCTGTCGCGCTGCTAGCTGGGACATCTTGGTTTGACTATAACCCTCTTTTGGGCCCTCCATGGCCGCCTTTGGCCTCTGGCTTGGCAGCCTATCTTTTCATGACCTACAGTGCCATTATTTTAAGCTTTATGTCTGGTACCCTTTGGGCGGCTGGGCAGACCATCAACAGGCAAAGTGCAGCACTTAGTGCATTGTTGATGAGCAATCTATTAGCGCTTCTAGCATGGTTTACAGTGTTGCTTAGCGTTTTTTTACCGCAGTTGATGTGGGTTGCGTTAATGGTGTTAATGCTTGGGTATGCCATTTTATTATGGTGTGAGCGAGGGCATAGTGGCATCAAAAGCGAGATAAAAAGCCAAGTTAAAAGTGTTTATTGGCGCATGCGTTTGCGATTAACCGCCCTTGTCATAGCACTGCACCTGTTGATGATTATTTTATTGGAGTTTTAACATGCCTGAATTAACTATTTTTTATGATGGCGGTTGCCCTTTATGCGCAGCTGAAATTGGCCATCTTGAAAAGCTAGATAAGGCCAAAAAAATGGCCTTTGAAAATATCTATGCGCCTTTGTTTAGTCAGCGTTTTCCACACATCAATATTAAAGAAGCCGATAAAGTGCTACATGGACAATGGCGTGATGGCAGCATTATATATGGTTTAGATGTGACTTATCATTCTTGGGCCTTGGTGGGTAAGGGGCGCTTTGTGGCTATTTTGCGTTGGCCAGTGTTTAAACAGTTAGCGCAGCTAGGCTACCGTTTTTTTGCCCGCTATCGTCACCGGATATCTGCCCTTGTTACCGGTAAAAGTCGCTGTGAGCCGTGTGCGATAAAGGATAATGTAAAGTGAGTGCACAAAACAATCAGTACGCACTTATCTTAGGAGCGAGTGGCGGCTTGGGAGCCGCTTTACTGGCGCAGTTTTTAGCCGACCCTAGTATCAGTCGTGTGGTTGCCGTAAGTAGCCAATCTCAGCCTGAACAGCCAGCGATGCCAGAGGGTGCGAGCAGCAAACTGGTGTGGATTACCTGTTCATACCATGAAGTCTCTATGGCGCAAGTAGTCGATCAGCTTACACCTTATCAAGGGCAATTTAGTCGTGTGTGTATTTGCCATGGTTTACTCCATTCAGATACGCTTTGGCCTGAAAAGCGCCTTGAAGATATCAATGCTGATGCTTTGCATGAGGTGTTTCAAAGCAATACCGTAGTGCCGACACTTTGGCTAAAGTTGCTTTTTAAAGTGCTTAAAGGCAGCACTCCATGTGTGGTGGCTACTTTAAGTGCCCGCGTGGGCAGCATCACAGATAACCGTATGGGCGGCTGGCATGCTTATCGTGCCTCTAAGGCTGCGTTAAATATGTTGTTGAAAAATATGGCCATTGAATACGCTAGACGAGCTAAAAACGTGAAGCTGATGGCTTTTCATCCAGGCACCACAGATACAGGGTTGTCGAAACCTTTTCAAGCTTCCGTGCCCAGTGGTAAATTATTTACTCCCACATTTGTAGCTTCACAGTTATCAACCATCATGAGTGATGCGCAGCAAGATGGTGTGCTCTGTTATGTGGATTGGAATGGCCAAGTCATCGATTGGTAGCGAGTTTGGCAAAGTGTTTGGTGACTTTTTAGTAAGCCTTTAGATGCGTATCCATCAGCACAGCCCTAAGAGGCCTTGTAGTATTTAGCCTAGCTACAATGTGCAGGCTTAGTCTATGAAGCTATCGGATGTGTTAATTGCCCTTATGGTGCCCCGTATCTTGGATGTGGCTTTGCTTAAGTTGCAACGACCTAGCGCTAAAATATAGAGTGTCACTTATCCCAATAAGGCCTGTCACCAAAACGCTGGGTGAGAAAATCTATCAAACTTCGTACTTTGCCAGGTAGATAGTTTGTGGAAGGGTAGACTGCATATGCATGCATGGTAGGTAATGAGTAATCCTCTAGTATGGGTACTAGGTCACCTTTAGTGAGTGCGTCCCAGCTAATAAAAGTGGGTAATATTACAATGCCGTGTCCAGCCACTGCGATCTGTATGATGGCGTCGCCGTTGTTGGCACTAAAGTAATCATCTACATTGACTAAATGCTGTTTTCCTTTTGTATCTGATAAAGCGATGCCTGCCAATGGCCAATGACCATACTTGAGTACTTTATGTAGGCTTAAATCCGAGGGTACAATAGGCGAACCATGGCGGGCAAGGTAGTCTGGGCTGGCACAGATCGTGTGTCTAATGGGTGTAATTTTCCGCGCCTTTAGGCTGGAATCCGGCAAGGAACCAATGCGAAATGCTAAATCGTAACCGCCGCCTATAATATCCACCTTTCCATCTGAAAAATCCATCTCAATGTTGAGTTGGGGGTGTAAGCGCATAAATAATTCAATGGCAGGGGTAAGGTGGCTAATGCCAAAAGACAAAGGCACTGCTAATTTTAAGACCCCAGATAACACCTGATTTTTTTGGGTTATTTCACCATTTAAAGAATCCACTTCCCCCAGTAATAGCTTCACTCTTTGGTAATACTGATTGCCTGCCTCAGATAGGCTAGAAGTGCGAGTGGTGCGATTGATGAGCTTGGTGCCTAAACGTTTCTCTAAGTCGCTCAAACGTTTGCTTACGGCCGATTTTGCAAGGTTAAGCTGGTTTGCAGCTAGAGAGATGCTGCCGGCTTCCACTATCCGCACAAACACGTGCATATCTTCCAACTGACCCATTTATAGTTCTCTTTTTATGAACAATGTTTTCTTATTATTTTGGTTTTTGCGTATTTAGTCAACATGCTAAACTATCTAATATTAAAGCTAAAAAAATAGTAATTAATATTACTCAACTGAAGGACCCACTATGACAAATGTCCAATCTAATAGGCAGACCTCAAGACAGCTTGTTTATACGACCCCAGGTATGCCGGCATCAGATGGTGATGGGGTAAAGATGACCCGCATCATTGGCACCCCATATTTGGATATGCTGGACCCTTTTTTAATGTTGGATTGTTTTGAAAGTGATCAACCACAAGACTACATAGGCGGCTTTCCAGATCACCCACACCGAGGCTTTGAAACGGTAACTTATATGCTAGCTGGGCGTATGCGCCATAAAGATAGCATGGGAAATGAAGGTGTTATTGCAGCCAATGGTGTGCAGTGGATGACGGCAGGTAAGGGCATCGTGCACTCAGAAATGCCAGAGCAAGAAAGTGGCCTGCTTAAAGGCTTTCAGTTGTGGGTGAATTTACCTAGCAAAGATAAAATGTGTGAACCAGCCTATCAAGAATTTGTCGCAAAAGACCTAGCCTTACAAATGCGCGAAGATGGTGGCCAAGTGAGAGTAGTTGCCGGCAACACCAATGAGGGCACCAAAGGGCCTGTGACACGTGAAGATATTAAGCCCATTTTTATGGATGTAAATTTGCCAGCCGGTGGTACCTTTACCCAGGCCATTAAAGCAGGAGATAGCGCTTTTATTTATGCCATCAGTGGCGATGTTTTAGTGGGTGATGAACAGGTTTTATACAGCAGACAGCTTGGCATACTGGGCGAGGGCACTAGTGTCACCCTCACTGCTTGTGAAACTGAAGCGCAGTTTTTACTGGTTGCTGCCACCCCAATAAACGAACCTGTTGCTCGAGGCGGGCCATTTGTTATGAATACTAAAGAGCAAGTAATGCAGGCATTTAACGACTACAGAAATAACCGATTTTAGGAGCAAGTAATGGGTTTACTCATTGATGGTACATGGCATTCAGACTGGTATGACACAAAATCAACAGGGGGGCGTTTTGAGCGTAAAGCCCCCACTTTTCGTAACTGGATTACCTCAGATGGCAATGCTGGGCCTTCTGGTGTGGCTGGTTTTAAAGCTGAGGCCGGCCGATATCATCTCTATGTATCTCTGGCTTGCCCTTGGGCCCATCGCACTATGATTTATCGCAAGCTTAAAGGCTTGGAAGAGATGATTTCGATCTCTGTGGTTAATTCCTATATGGGTAATGAAGGATGGACTTTTGAGCCAGGTGATCAAGTGGTGGATGACCCTATTCATAATGCTAGTAGAATGCACCAAGTCTATACTGCTGCAATGCCAGACTATACTGGGCGGGTAACGGTGCCTGTGATATGGGATAAACACACGCATACTATTGTGAGCAACGAATCGCCTGAAATTATTCGGATGTTTAACAGCGCATTTGATGGCATAGGCGCGACACAGGGTGATTTTTGCCCAGCTCATTTATTGACTCAAATTGATGAGCTAAATGAATTTATTTATCCCAATATCAACAATGGTGTTTATAGAGCGGGTTTTGCCACCACTACCAGTGCATATACGGCTGCAGTGGCTGATGTGTTTAATGCCTTAGATCAGCTAGAAGTTAAGTTGTCTAATCAGCGTTACCTAACGGGAGAGACTATTACTGAGGCAGATTGGCGCTTATTCACCACCTTAGTACGTTTTGACGCAGTGTATGTGGGCCATTTTAAGTGCAATCTGCGCCGTATTGTAGATTATCCCAACCTTTGGGGTTACTTGAGAGACCTCTATCAGGTGCCAGGTATTGCTGATACCTGCTTTATGGAGTACACCAAAGCCCATTACTATGGCAGCCATGAAACCATCAACCCCACCTTGATAATACCCGTAGGCCCGGTGATTGATTTTATGCAGCCACATAGTCGCCATCTGCTATAAGTATTAAATAGTGGGTCACACATTGGCGCATGTTATGGGTGGTCGTTTCCATGTATGATGTTGATAATAAAATATAAGAGATTTCTCATATGCATAATCTATATCGTAAGTTGTGTGGCTTGCTCACTTTGACTGTAACTGTTTTAGCAGTATTAATGAGCCCTTTGGCGCTTGCAGCAAGTACAGGTTTAACCACCGAGCATATAGAAGGCGGCGTGTATGCCATCATTGGAGAAACGGGTAATCGTAGTGAGCAGAACCTAGGCAATAACGCTAACTTTGGGTTCATTGTAGGCGATACCGGGGTGCTCTTAATAGACAGTGGTGCAGGTACTCATGCGGCAAAGGCCATTGAAGATAAAATATTAGAAACCACACCATTACCGATTACAGTGGTGATTAACACGGGTGGGCAAGATCACCGTTGGTTAGGTAATGCTTATTTTGCGAAAAAAGGTGCGCGAATTATTGCAAGTAACGCAGCCGTGGCAGATCAAAATGCGCGTGCTGGTGATCAAATTCAAGGACTAATTAACGCCACTGGCCAACATCCTATGAACAATCTGGATATATTTACAGCGCCAGAAACCTTTGAAACAACCTATCAACTAAGCCATGCTGGCGTAGACATTACTATACAGCACCAAGGAGCAGCGCATACACCAGGGGATAGTTGGGTATATATCCCTGCTTTGAAAATCCTTTTTACTGGTGACATCGCTTATGGTGATCGTATGTTAGGGGTGATCGAAGTGTCTGATAGCCAATCGTGGGTGGAAGTGTTTGCAGCGATGGCCAGACTACCTGCGCAAAAAGTAATTCCAGGCCACGGTGGGGTGAGTAACATCTCCACATTGGGCGAGCAAACCTACAACTACTTAGTTCACCTAAGGCAAGGAGTGGGTGAGTTTTTAGATAATGATGGCGATTTAGCAGACATTCGTAAAGTGGATCAAAGCGCCTTTGATTATCTACTTAACTATGAAGGCATTGCACCAGGTAATGCATTACGTGTTTATGAACAGATGGAATGGGAATAGCGCTATTACGCTTTAGGTGGGGCTAACTAAATAGCTTGGGAAGCTTTTTCCCATAATTTGTTTCACCTTCAAATGCTGCGGCTATTTGCAGTACCAAAAGGTCATCACCTTTACGGCCAGTGATCATCACACCACTGGGCATGCCATCTTTGGTGAAGCCGCATGGCACTACAATAGAGGGTAAGCCCAGCAGTGGTGCAAGATAAAAAGCCGACCAATCACAAAGGCTTTGCCCAAGCTTATCAGTGGCGCCATAAGCGAGACAGCTGTGCGCTGGGGTAATAATAACCTCGTGCTTTTGCATGTAGATTTGAGTGTTTACTCGCAATACTTCTCTGGCTTTAAACATCTCAAAAATGTGTTGGGCGCTCATGCGCATGTAATGTTCAACATTTTCCTTGATGCTTGATTTTACAGGCTTTCCCTCTAGGCAGTCATTAAGTACTTTTGTTGGCAAACCTTTCACATACCCATAGGCGTTAAAATCGGTGTAGAGTTTTCTATAATCTTTGCCCAGGTGAACAGGTGTGGTTGAAAGAGACAATCCAAAGCCTTCAAATACACTGCTATGGGTTTCAAATAATGCGCCGATTTCAGGTGCCATATCTCTGTTCGCAAAATCTACTGACCATGCAGCAGTAATACCCTTTGGTTTTTTATCTAGTTTGTCTAGGGTAATGGTTTCACCCACAGGGTATGGTGTGGCGCAGTGCACATCAGCTCCATCGCAGGCTTGCATAAACAAAGCCGTGTCCTTAACGCAGCGGGTAAAAGCCCCCGCTGTGCTGGTATTGCCATCAGCTAAAGAACCAGGGAACCCTGGTATACGGCCTGAGCTTGGGCGAAAGCCTACGCAATTACTCCACGCGGCAGGGGAGCGTATAGAGCCGCCAATGTCACTGCCATCGGCCATGCACACCATGCCACTCATAAGACTAGCCACGCCACCACCACCGCTGCCGCTGGTGGTTTTTTCAAGGTTCCACGGATTACGGGTCAGGCCAAAAATAGTGTTGCTAGTCATACCTCCTGAAGCACAATCTGGCGTGTTACTTTTACCCAGTATAATGGCTCCAGCTGCTTTTTCTCGCGCTACAAGTAAGTCATCTTGAGTAGGAATATGCTTGGCAAAATGCTCATTGCCCAAGGTCGTGCGTAGATTGCGTGTAGCAAACACGTCTTTCACTGCAATAGGCAGGCCGTGGAGTGGGCCTATAGGTTTGCCATGTTGAGCTAATTGCTGATCTGCCTCAATGGCTTGCTTGCGGGCGGGCTCTATATTTAGAGTGACTAACGCATTGATGGTAGGATTGTGTTTTTGGGTTTGGGCAATGAAAACGTCTAATAACTCACGGGCACTGATGTCTTTAGCCAAAAGTTTGCTTTGTAATTGGTGGGCGGGCATAAAACAAAGATCGGGCATCTAGTATCTCTTTGGGCTTGTTAAGTGAAGTATGAGTGGTTATTTTGCCTAGTTAAAAGACCCAATAGCAAAGTCTGATAATAGCTCAACCCCAGTTTTGGTGATACGCACTTGTTGCTCGAGTTTCACGCCTTCTTTTTCGCCAATACCGCCGGTGTATGACTCGACACACACCACCATGTTTTCATGAAAATAGCCGTCGTAGCCTACTTTTTCATAATCTTGAGGGTGGTAAATGCACGGGTATTCATCTGCCAAACCGACCCCATGCACTGAGCATGAGTATCGGTTAGGCGCAAAGCGGGCAGGTAGCTTCCACGACTGGTCGACAAAGTCTCTAAAAGCCAGACCATCTTTGAGTAGGCCCATGTTATAGGTAATGTGTTCCATGGCGATATCATAAATTTCTGTCTGTGCGCGATTCGGTTTTTCGTGCCCTGCAATCCATGCCCGAGAAATATCGGCACAATAGCCATAAGGGCCAATAAGATCCGTATCAAAGGAGACCATGTCGCCTGGTTGAATAATGGCGTCTGAACTTTCTCGCATCCATGGGTTAGTGCGCTCACCGGAGCTTAAAATACGCGTTTCTATCCACTCGCCGCCGTTACGAATGTTTTCAAAATGTAGGTGTGCCCACAGTTCATTTTCGCTAATACCAGGCTCACAATGGTCCCACATGCGCTCCATACCTTTTTGGCAAACGGTGATAGTCCATTGCATCATTTGTAATTCTTGTGCAGATTTAATGCTTCTGGCATGTTCCATATATTTCATGCCATAGAGTGTCTCTATGCCATGATGGTGTAATTGAACCATGCCCAGTTGTTCGCACATATCTACTGCTAAGCGCTTATTACCGCCGCCATATTGTTTCATTAAAGAGGCAATATCTGCTCCCCAACGTATGGCTTGTTCAGGCGCGCGTTCGCCTGCGGAAAAATAAGCCCAAGCAATGGCTGGGCGAATTTCATCCACGGTGAGCTCACCATTTGGTAAACGCTTGTCATCATGCAAATGGGCACAGTTGTGGTAGTCAAAAAGGAGAGCGGGGCCATCAGCAAAAATTAATGCATAGCGTGATGGGTTGTGCATGGTCCATAACTGCATGTTGGAAGTGTCAGTGGCGTAACGAATGTTACAAGGGTCGTATAACAAAATTGCGGCAATGTCGTTGTCTTGCAATATCTTGCGAGTGCGTTCAAGCCGATACTGCCTTGCTTTGCGCACAGTGGCTTCATCAATCGGGTTGATAAGTGCAACGTCTGCTGCGTGTTGGTTGAGATAGCGTTTTTTGTCATCAAGCATGGAGGTTGATCCTGTTTATTGACCGTCTTTAAAATATGCCACCTAGCGTTTCTTAGTGAGT
>JAIBDW010000121.1 GCA_024686035.1 Oceanospirillaceae bacterium | reverse complement strand
TCGCAATCTCTGGCCTTGTTGTCCAATATCACAGTGTAAAAAGGTGTCAATTTTTTTCAGACACAGGCATTGTTGGCGAAGGCGTATTAAACTGTGTCGCTATATCCACAATGGTAAATTGTTACTATTGTGGGTGAACATGCCTAGGCTAACCATTTTATCGCAGGTAATTATTGATGCCCCATACAACTGGCCTCTTTCTATTTAACACCGATCTACGACTTCATGACAATGAGGCACTCATAGCCGCTGCTGCGCAGGTGGATCAGTTGATTTGTATTTACTGCGCTCAAACCACTCAGGCCAGCTCCACCTTACTGGCGCCTAGCCCACTGTCACCGCATCGGCAGTTGTTTCTAGCCCAAGCACTGAGCAACCTGCAAGCTTCTCTAAAAAACTTAGGCCAGCACCTTCTCATCTCAACACAGACGCCACTTGAGATCATCTCCCAGCTGATTACGGTGCATAACATAGACCATATTTATTCGAGTGCCCACCCTGGGTATTACGAACAAAAAAGCTGGCAAACATTGGCTCAGCGATACCCGTTTATTAACTTTCATTGCTTTGATACAAACACTTTATTTCAAACAGCGCAGCTGCCATTTTCAATTAAACAAATACCCCAGAGTTTTTCAAAATTTAGAAAACAGGTGGAACCACTGACCATCAACCCACCTTTGGCTGCGCCAAAGCAATTGCCGCCTTCACCTGTGAGCGGGTCTACATGGAAAAACTTGCCCTATAGTCTGGTGCAAACACCACTTTTTGAAGGGGGCGAAGAGCAAGCTTTGGCCCATCTGGAGGGTTACTTTAGCACTCGTTTAGCCAGTAATTATAAGCTTACAAGAAATGGCTTAGACGGTATGGACTATTCCACTAAGTTTTCACCATGGCTTGCCAATGGCAATCTGTCAGCGCGTCAGGTAATAGGCCACTTAAAGCGTTATGAGCAAGAAAAGGGCGCTAATGACTCCACCTATTGGATATATTTTGAGCTGTTATGGCGTGAATATTATCAGTGGTTTGGGCATTGTTATGGCAAAAAGTTGTTTAATGTAAGTGGCATTAAGACGGTGAAGCCCAAAACTAGCTTTTACGCCGAGCGCTTCCAAAAATGGTGTAGTGGCAATACGCCGTATCCTATCGTCAATGCCTGTATGAAACAGCTAAACAGCACCGGCTACATGAGTAACCGAGGACGCCAATTGGTAGCCAGCTGTTTTGTACACGAGTTAGGGCTAGATTGGCGTTATGGCGCCGCTTACATGGAACAGCATTTGGTCGATTATGACGTAGCCTCTAACTGGGGTAATTGGCAATATCTTGCAGGTGTAGGCGCAGACCCTAGAGGCCACCGTCGATTTGATCTTAACAAACAAACCCTCACGTATGACCCTAACGAAGTGTTTATTAAACGCTTTGCAGGCCATGAATTTGACAGCCAGTTAGATTCTGTTGATGCTGCAGATTGGCCTATTAGTCGATGATTTTCGGCTTATGATGTTTTTCTTAAATGTCGAATAAAAACTAAGTAATTAAGGGCGAAGTTAAAAAAGGAATAATATTGCGAAAATGGTGAAAAAAGGTGATTTGCCGACAAAGGTTTGTGAGACATGCAAAAGACCATATGCGTGGCGAAAAAAGTGGGCACGAACTTGGGACACTATTCGCTATTGCTCAAAGCGTTGCAAATCTGAAGCTAAAACGACTTAGCCGTAAGGTTATCTGAAATTGACGTGCGCTTATGGAAGCGCAAGTAAACTATTGTGCTGGTTTGGGAGTACTATATGATTAGAAATGGGTCCACCACCATAACCAAGATACGCACTATGCTGATTGCATTGGTGTTTATTTTTACCCACTATGCTCATGCCAAACCTCAAGATTTACACTTTCCATTCAGTCCACAAACTAGTGACTATTGGCAATTCATCAGTGACAGAACCATGGGTGGGGTGTCTAATGGAAAAGCGGCTTTTGGGCGTGAAAACGAGGTGGAGTTTGTCAGGCTTACCGGCAAGGTTAGCACCCAAAACAACGGCGGCTTTATCCAGCTACGCGCAGGCATTTCATTTGCAAACACCCAAACACTCGTCCAAAGCATATCGGGTGCAAGATTAACTGCTAGGGGAAATGGTGAGGTTTATCATGTGTTTATCCGCACCAAAGACACTCGGGCATACTCAGACTATTACTATGCTACGTTTATCGCCTCTAAAGATTGGCAAATCATTGATCTGCCTTTTAAAGACTTTAAACGCAGCCGCTCAACTGGCTCGTTGCTGTTAGCCAAAGACATTGTTCGGTTTGCAATTGTAGGCTATGGGCGCGACTTTGATGCTGATGTGTCGGTTTCTAACATTACGTTTTATTATTAAAACCCGGCCAGCCACTTTTGGGGGGGTGTATTGCTTCACACTGGCCATAACCATCCACGTGGGCAGCTTCAGGCAGGCGCCTAAAATTATGCACAAGCCGTGTTTCGTTTTTATCTAGCTGCGGGTACGAAGGGCCAATCACCCAAAGTTGCCCTTGTTCAAACGCAAACCGATGCGTGTTATTTAGCTGTAACCATTGCCTTAACCAGCGCTGAATATTGTGCTCCAAAGCCAAGCCCTGCGGCACTAATCTTGGGCTAAAAAATGCCCTGGTGAGCAGCGACTATATTGCATGTTTAGTGCAGCCTACTTGATTGATGGCCTCAACAAAGGTCAACTTTGTTGGTCGATAAACCCACATTCAACATCATTGATCCTTCATTTATCAACCATTTACGCAGTACATAGGTACGTGTGCCTGTTTTATGCATTGGATCAGCATCGGCGATACTCTTCGCCTCATCCATTGATGACGCGCGGTAGACAATCATCCCGGTCCCCAACATCAATTCACCAGTAGGGTCGGACATTGGCCCAGCAAATGCCAATGTGCCCGCTATTTCTTGGGTTTTTTGATAGGCTAAATGGGCTGGTAGGTTTGCTTGAAGGTCTTCTGGTGTTGTTGCAGGTGTCGATATACAAACAAAAAGCTCAAGTGCCAAAGAGCCCCTTTCTTTTGCGGCTTTCTTATAATCATCCCATGCTGGCATAGTGTTTCTCTCTAATAGTTATTTAAAAAAATCGATATTCAACTGTTGACAGCATATCATCGATTATTTATGGTGGGATAGTGCCAAATACAGGAACTGCACTAATCATTATTATATCCAAAACATTTGTATTGTGGGATGCCCATGATTAGGTGCCATAGTTGGGAATAATATTACCATCGTATAAAAACATGAAAGTAGCCGACTAAAAAGATAATTTACTAGCGCAAGGACCAAAATGACTGCACCCACAGGCGAACAACTAGCCATCCTTCGAGCCCAAGCTCAGCAAGATCACCGAGACTTACGCAGCCGCATCAAGCGCTTGAATGATGATTCCATTGATTTGATTCTTCGTGATGCCCGGTCCCATTATGCTTGGACAGACAAGCCTATTCCAGATGGCTTGCTAGAAGAAATATACGAAATTACTATTAATGGCGCTACTTCTATGAACACGCTGCCCGCGCGGTTTGTTTTTGTGAAATCGCCTGAGGCGAAGGCTCGCTTGGCAAAATCAGTCAAACCGCAGAATGTGGCTAAAATGATGGGGGCTCCAGTCACCGCAATTATTGCCCAAGACATGAGTTTTTGGCATGAGTTGCCATTTCTCTTTCCCCATGAAGACAGGCGCCACATGTTTGATGGGAATGAGGCCTATTGCCAAGACACAGCCTATCGTAATGCCACTTTGCAGGGGGCTTATTTCATGATTGCTGCGCGTGCGGTAGGGCTAGATGTTGGGGCCATGTCAGGCTTTTCAAACGCTGTGGTAGACGAAGAGTTTTTTAAAGGAACTAGCCTTAAATCTAATTTCTTATGCAATATTGGTTATGCCGATGAGACTGCATTGTTTCAAAAGTTACCCCGTTTTGCATTTGATCAAATCTGTAGCGTAATCTAAACCAAAAGGGATCTGTATGGCTATTCGTATGAAAAATGTGGTGACTTACCGGGCATCAGCAGCTTGCCCTACTCATGCGCGGACAGAAATTCCGGTGCGCGATCTGAAGGTGATTATTGATGAGCCTACGCAGCGTGGAGGTACCAATCTTGGTCCCACTCCTACAGAAACGGTAATGACGGCATTAATTGCTTGTACCAACGTAATAGGCCATAAGAATGCTCAAAGGTTGGGCACAGATCTGGGTGAAGTGACCATTGAC
>JAIBDW010000056.1 GCA_024686035.1 Oceanospirillaceae bacterium | reverse complement strand
GGCTGTACTTGGCAAGATTCAAGCGAACGAATTGAGATAAGTGTTTATGTATTAGAAATATGAATACGTGTTTAAATTAATTGATTACTACACCGTGCTTTGCTTATTAAAAAACCGGCTCTTGTAGCCGGTTTTTATTGGCTAAAATTAAGTGAAGCCGTTATATTAATGCCCACTAAAACGAATCTTTATAGGATATTCAAAAATGATTCAAATCACCAACTTGCGTAAACAATATGCCAGCGGTTTTGTTGCCTTAGATGACATCAATTTAACGGTTAAAAAAGGTGAAATTTTAGCCTTGCTTGGGCCCAATGGCGCAGGTAAAACCACGTTAATTTCCACCATTTGCGGCATTGTGAACCCCACTTCGGGCAGTGTTAGCGTAGATGGTTTTGACATCATTAAAGACTACCGCAAAACCCGCAGTTTGATTGGCTTGGTGCCTCAAGAGCTGACAACGGATGCCTTTGAAACACCGTTTAATAGCCTTACTTTTTCCCGTGGCTTGTTTGGTCTGCCCAAAAATCCTGAGAAAGTTGAACAGGTATTGAAGTCTTTGTCTTTGTGGGACAAAAAAGATGATCGTATTATGACACTCTCTGGCGGTATGAAACGTCGTTTGTTAATTGCCAAAGCATTAGTGCATGAACCTAAAGTGTTGTTTTTAGATGAACCTACAGCAGGGGTAGATGTGGCACTTCGTCAAGATATGTGGCGCATGGTAGATGGGCTGCGTAGTGAAGGCGTGACGATTGTGTTAACAACGCATTACATTGAAGAAGCTGAAGCCATCGCTGATCGTATTGGTGTGATCAATGGCGGAAAATTATTATTGGTTGAAGACAAAGACTTATTATTGGCTCGCATGGGGCAAAAGCAGCTTAAAATTGAATTGATAGAAGCACTTGATACCTTGCCAGCAGCGCTTTTACAGCAAGGTTTTGTTGTTGCACAGGATAAACTAAGTATTGTTTACCACTATGATAAAGACGCCCCAGAAGTAGACATCGCCGGCCTTTTACAAGTGGTGTCTAATGCCGGGCTAGGTTTTAAAGACATCCATACGCAACAAAGTAGTTTAGAAGAAATATTTGTTGATTTAGTGGAGCGTGCAGCATGAATTTAAGAGGCATTTGGGCCATTTATACTTTTGAAATGTCGCGCACCAAACGCACCATTACACAAAGTATTGTTTCTCCTGTTCTTTCTACAGTGCTGTATTTTGTAGTGTTTGGTGGTGCTATTGGCTCACGCATAGAATCTGTAGGTGGCATCAGTTACGGTGCGTTTATTGTGCCAGGATTGATCATGTTATCTATCATGACACAAAGCCTTTCCAATGCGTCATTTGGCATTTATTTCCCACGTTTTTCTGGCACTATTTACGAAGTGCTTTCATCACCTATGTCCTTTTGGGAAGCCACCATGGGTTATGTGGGCGCAGCGGCCACTAAAGCGATGATTATTGGTTTAATTACCCTAGCTACAGCAGGATTTTTTGTCCCCATCGAAATTGCTCACCCAGTTTGGATGCTCACCTTTTTAATACTCACTACGATTACCTTTAGTCTGTTTGGTTTTCTTATCGGTATTTGGGCCGATGGTTTTGAAAAATTGCAGCTTATCCCTTTGCTGGTAATCACCCCAATGGTGTTTTTAGGGGGTGCTTTCTATTCTATAGATATGCTCCCAAGCGCTTGGCAAACAGTCACTTTATTTAACCCTGTGGTGTATTTGATCAGTGGCTTTCGTTGGAGCTTTTATGGTATTTCTGACGTGAGTGTGGCGGTCAGTGTAGGTATGATCATGCTGTTTATGGGCCTTTGTTTGGCACTGATTGCGTGGATATTTAAAACGGGCTATCGATTAAAGCAATAACGTCACTGAGCATAAGGCCATATATTGAATAGCCCGACAAATAACCAAAAAGGCATCTTGTTAATGCTCGCTGCTATGGCGGGTTTTACCATAGAAGATGCCTTTATTAAGCAGCTTTCTTACACGCTATCTATTGGCCAAATACTCTTGGTCGTTGGGTTTTTTAGCTGTGTGTTTTTTGCGCTATTAGCCATAAAAAATGGTCGCAATCTGTTTGCCCTTAATTTATGGTCGACCGCTACTGTAGCTCGCATGATAGCAGAGGCTGTTGCAGCGGTGGCTTTTATTGCGTCTTTGTCTTTGGTGCCTTTATCGACGGTTGCCGCAGTGTTTCAAGTGACCCCCTTAACCATCACCATGGGGGCTGCGTTATTTTTGGGTGAGCGTGTGGGTTGGCGTCGTTGGAGCGCTGTAGTTATTGGTTTTCTAGGTGTGTTGCTTATTATACGGCCAGGCTTTGGTGGTTTTAATCCGTCAGTCTTGTGGGTGCTTGTGGCGGTGATTGGGGTAGCTGTGCGCGATCTAGTGACGCGGACTATTCCTGTGCATGTAGGCTCGTCGATTATTTCATTTCAGGCGTTTGGTGCGCTTGGGCTTGCTGGGGCTATTTGCATGGTGATCAGTCCGCAAACTATCGCCCCAATTACCAGCAATGAAGTGGCTCTTTTTGCTTATACCATTGTATTCAGTATGACAGGTTATTACGCCGTAGTGGCTGCAATGCGGGTAGGCAATGCATCTATTGTGGCGTCCTTTCGTTACTCAAGGCTGCTCTTTTCGTTATTAGTGGGTATTTTTGTTTTCAATGAAACAGTTGATTCTCTCTCCTTAGTGGGCTCTGCCATTATTATAGCCACAGGCTTATATACTTTCTTACGTGAGCACAGGGCTTCGATTGCGAGTGCAAAAAAGGCCGCAGTGCAAGGCTAGTTTAGGGGTCTTGCTGGGGCATAAGTAATTCATGCCCTACCACTTCATCCATAATGCCATAGGGCACTTTAAAAGTTTTGCCGTCCAGTTTTATCACGGCGTAGTCTTTACACATTTTTATGATGGTGCAATTAATAATCTTGCCCTTGTCACTTACTCTTACAATGTTGTAGTTGTGCAGCGATATCGCCATGTCTAGGTGTCCTTATAGACTATTTAGAGTCTATTTAGAGTATGTTTAGAGTGGCTAGTTTTGCGGACATGATGTCTGGAATAATACAGCTTTTACCCTTTGTAAAATCATAATACACGCCCACCCCAGAGCCTTGTGCGACTAAACGATTTTGTTGTTTGCTCCATATTTTGTGTTCAAACACTACTTTTTTTGGCCCTGTTTGTTTGGCATTACTCAATACGATTAAGGTATCAGGGTAGGTGACAGGCGCAAGGTAATCGCACTGTATAGAGGCCAATACTGGGCCTATATTGCTGGCTTTCATGTCGTCGCTCATGCCTAATTTTTCCAGTAGGTCTATGCGGCCATCTTCGATGTAGCGAATGTAAACGGTATTATTAAGGTGTTGAAAGGCATCCATTTCGCCCCATTTCACTATAATCTGCGTGCTTACAGTGTAGTGCGTTAAAAGTGTTGTTAAATCTGTCATCTTGTTCCTTAGTTAACTTCAAATCCGTGGGCGTATGGGTCTTTAGGATTGACAATAATAGTGTTGTAGCCTGTGATTTGAGCCCAGCCTTGGATGCTTGGCATAATGCCGGTAATGGTATTACGACCAGAGCCAATGGTTGCGGTCGATTCTACTTGGCCAATAAATTGGCTACCGATAATGCTTTCGTGAATAAATGCCTCACCTTGTTTGAGTAAACCTTTGGCATATAGCTGTGCCATGCGGGCGCTGGTGCCAGTGCCACAAGGGGATCGGTCGATGGCGCCACTGCCATAAAACACCGCGTTAGATGCACTGGAGTCTGGTTTTGTCGGTGTGCCGGTCCACATTACATGGCTGATGCCATTCACACGTGTATCATCTGGGTGTATGCAGGTGGCTATTTTATTGATAGCCTCTCTAACAAGTGGGCTAAATTTAAGCACTTGGGCGGCAGAAAAGTGTTCAAGGCCTGCAAAATTTTTTTGGGGTTCGATAATGGCGTAATAGTTGCCGCCATAAGCGACATCTATTGTTAGCTCACCCAATTCAGGACAATGGACCACTAAACCTTCATGGGCCAAATAGCTTGCTACATTAAATAATCGCACGTGTTTTACTAAGCCATCTTCATCTTCTTGGTAAGTCACACGGATCACTCCTGCTGGCACTTCTAAAGTGAGCTGGCCTTTAATTTTAGGCTTCCATAGCCTCTCTTGCAGGGCGATGGTTACAGTGCCTATAGTGCCGTGGCCACACATAGGCAAACAACCACTTGTTTCTATAAATAATATGGCCCCATCGTGGTTTGGGTGAGTAGGCTTATACAATATAGCGCCAGACATCATGGCGTGGCCTCGTGGTTCAAACATCAGTGCAGTGCGAACCCAGTCGTGGTGTTGTAAGAAATCTTGGCGCTTTTCGCTCATGTTGCTACCCCAAAGCGTAGGGCCACCTTGAGCAACTAGGCGCACTGGGTTGCCACAGGTGTGTGCGTCAATGCAATTAAATGTATGTATTGTCATAAGTAATAAGCTATGGAACATGGGAACTGAGTATGACTGCATGGTACAATGATCAGGCTTAATTAACCTAACATTCTATGCATATTGGCTTATAAATTGTAAAGCTTAAGTAGAATAAAGAGTCCTTTGATATATGAAAATGCTCGTTGATTTTTTACCCATCGTCATCTTTTTTATTGTGTATAAATTGACCGATGATTTGATTCTAGCGACAGCCGTATTGATCCCAGCCACCATGTTACAAATGGCCTACACTTGGATGACTACCAAAAAAGTAGAAAAGATGCAGCTTGTTACCTTAGTGTTGGTAGTCGTGTTAGGGGGACTTACAGTGGCTTTGCAAGATGGTCAGTTTATAAAATGGAAACCTACCATTGTAAATTGGTTGTTTGGTTTGGCTTTTTTGGGCAGTCAGTTTATTGGTCAAAAGCCTATCGTCCAGCGTTTGATGGGTAAAAGTGTTGAGTTGCCAAGCCATGTTTGGCGCAAGCTCAATGTGGCTTGGGTGGTGTTTTTTGCTACCATGGGCGGCATTAATCTATACGTCGCCTTTAACTACAGTGAATCTACTTGGGTAGATTTCAAACTATTTGGTATGTTGGGTCTTACGTTTGTATTTATTATTGCTCAAGGCCTTTATATGTCTCGCTTTATGTCTTCTGACACTCAAACAAAGGATTAATGATGTTGTTTGCTATTATCAGTGAAGATGTAAAAAACAGTTTAGCGGCGCGTATGGCGGCACGCCCTGCTCATTTGGAGCGTCTTAAAGCCCTAGATGCACAGCAGCGTTTGATCCTAGCAGGGCCTCACCCACATACCCAAGAAGAAGGTTTTACTGGCAGCTTGGTGGTTGCAGATTTTGCAGACCATACAGCTGCCCAAGCATGGGCCGACCAAGATCCATACGTGGCTGGCGGTGTTTATGCTGAAGTTAAAGTTAAACCGTTCAAACAAGTTTTCCCAATACAAGAGTAAACCCATGAAACAGTTTTTTAGTGTGTTCAATAAATCCACAGTTAAAGGCACAGCCATAGGTTTAGCCGCGCTATTACTGAGTTTTTCTGTGTGGGCACAAAACCCACAGGTTACATTGGCAACAAGCCTTGGTGATATCGTTGTTGAATTAGACGCAACGGCTGCGCCTGTTAGCACGGATAATTTTTTACATTATGTCGATAGTGGTTATTATAATAGCACCATTTTTCACCGTGTAATTCCTGGGTTTATGGTTCAAGGTGGTGGCTTTGGCGCTAATGAAAAAGACAAATCGGGCACTATCGCTCCTATTGTTAATGAAGCTGCTAATGGTTTATCTAACCTTCGTGGCACCATTGCTATGGCTAGAACCTCCAACCCAAACAGTGCCACCGCGCAGTTTTTTATTAACCTAAAAGACAATGTGTTTTTAGATAAAAGTAGCTCAAGTGATGGTTATGCTGTGTTTGGAAAGGTCGTAGAAGGCATGGATGTGATTGATCGTATTGCCAAAGTGCCTACGATGAGAAAAGGCGGGCACCGTGACTGGCCATCAACAACGGTTTATCTTAATTCAGCTCAGACACGTTAGACATCAATTAAATGTATGAAAACTAGCCAAACTCATAAGGCATTTTCAGACCCTCAAAGCTTAGTTGCAACCCCTAAGGTTGCAGCTGCTTTAATGGCCAGATTACAAAAAAATCCTCTTCAGTTAAACCAGCGCCATCAAGAGTTGGCTGCAATCTTGCGTGATCATCAGGTTTTAAAGCCACAATCTACTGCTTTTTCAATGCGGGTGTTGGATACTGATTTTGGGGTGGGTTTAGATTTTTTACAGACGTGGAAGCTTTGGATAGAGTCTTTTGAAACTGGCCATCACCCACATCACCTAGATTATGTCGCCGTTTGTGAGCAGCCACTTAGGTTGGCAGATGCTAAGGTATTGCACCAAAGCTTGCCGCAATTAAATGCTTTAAGTGCCAAGCTACAAGAGCAGTACCCAGAGCCTATAAAGGGCTTTCACCAACTCGATTTTGGTAAGGTCAAATTAACCCTAGTCTATGCAGAATTAACTCAAGCCCTGGCACAAATTCGGGGTGATTTTGATGTTCATCTTGGCCCTACAGAAGCTGTATTTTGTGCTGGAGCAACTAGCCATAAAACTTATGTCCCACCTTGGCACAGGCCTCATTCAAGTCTTGCTTACAAGAGTAAGGTAGCGATCATAGGGGCAGGTATTTGTGGCACAGCCACTGCCTTGGGCTTATCTGAACGTGGTTTTGAGGTTACTTTGATTGAAAAGGGCGAAGCTCTTGCTAGCGGCGCTTCAGGCAACCGCCAAGGCATGCTCTACGCCAAGTTGCCAGATAATGCCACCATTGCTGGACAGTTTCACCAGCAAGGCTTACAGCACACGATGGCGGCCCTAAAGCGGCATTTAGGTAATGAGCATTGGCAAGCCTGCGGCTTAATGCAGGTGGCTACTGACGAAAAACAAGCCACACAAATGCAAGCCGTCCTCAAACGCGAGTATCCATCATCTTGGTTGCAATGGTTGAATCAACGCCAAGCTCAGCAACTGGCCAAACAACCTGTGAGTGCAGGCGGGCTATATTTTCCAAAAAGTGGATGGGTGTCACCGAAACCTTGGTGTGAAGCTTTATACAAAAAAAGTGGCGCAGATCTGTGGCTCAACACTACCGTGCTCAGTATGCAACAAACTAAGCAGCAAGGCTGGCGTTTAAGTCTGAGTGGGGCTTATGAAGGCGAGTATGAGTTTGATGCGGTAGTGATCGCCAATGCTAATGGCGCAAAAAACCTATTGGCGCAGCAAAACCTCGCTTTAAAGGCTATTCGTGGCCAAGTAACCTATGTAGAAACACAACAAAGCCCAGCGCTTGTAGTGTGTGGGCAAGGCTATGTGACACCTGGCCAACAGGGTATTTTGTCAGTAGGGGCAAGTTATAATCTGCATACTTTTGAACCTCAGTTGTCAGATGAAGACCATGTGGGTAATTTAGAGCGCCTAAGGCAAGTGTTGCCTAATAAAAAGGCGTTAGATGTAAACGATGTGATGGGTGGTTGGGTAGGCTTTCGAGCAGTGACCCCAGACTATCTGCCGATGGTAGGGCAGCTGGCTGATGAAGCTGCAGTGATTAAGGCCTTTGCTAAATTACGCCAAGATGCTAATTATAAATTTGTTCAAGACATGCCTTATTTACCTGGGCTTTATATTAATGCAGGCCATGGTTCCAAAGGATTTGTGAGCGCCCCTTTAAGTGCGCAAATATTAGCTTCTCAGATGGCTAACCAAAGCCTGCCTGTGGCACAATGTGTGGCATGGGGACTAGATCCCAACCGTTTTATTATTCGCGACTTAATACGCCGCAAACGCTAATCGAGATTTATGCCGTGAACCCGACTAAGATTAAGCTTCATAAAAAAAGTAACACATTAGAGCTTAGCTATGTAGAAGCTGGAGCAACACAAGAGATCAGCTACACCTTACCTGCTGAATACTTGCGTATTTCTTCACCCAGTGCAGAAGTGCGAGGACATAGCCCAGATCAAGCGGTGCTGCAGGTGGGAAAAAGCAAAGTAAAATTAGTGGGTATAGAAGCTGTGGGCTATTACGCTTTGAAACTCGAATTTGATGATGGCCATGATTCTGGCCTATACACGTGGGATTATTTGTATGATCTTAGTGTTAATCAAGCAACGCATTGGGCAGATTATTTGGAGCAACTAAACCAAGCCAAAAAAAGCCGAGACCCACACACAAGCGTGGTTCAGTTCGTTTAGTTAAAATTTAGTGATTGAGTTTCAGGGCGATCCCAGCGGCAGCGTGTACATGATTGATGCAGGCTTTTCTAGCGGCTTCGCTGTCACGCACTGTGATCGCTTGCATGATCGTCTGCATTTCTAGAAGGCTGTGTTTCCAGCGCCCAGCTTGGCTAAGAGTGCCAGCTCGTAATACCATAATGCGAGCTAAAAGCCGGTTAAGGCTAGCCTCAAGTTCCGCATTGGCACTACCTTCTAGTAACTGATGATAAAAGGTCTTAGTACAGGCTAGTATTTGCGCCACTTCAGATTGATCAAAGGCCTTCTTTAATGCATCCGTGGTATCTTGTAAGGCGCTAATTTGTGCATCACTAGCGCGTTCACAAAATAACTGCCCAGCCAAACCTTCTAATGCAGCACGCAGTTCATAGATATTTTTGACATCTTGCGGGTTAAGTACGGCTACACTTGGGCCGCGTTGGCCTGCAAATTGAACCAAACCTTCAGATTCTAAATGCCTTAGGGCTTCGCGCACAGAGGTGCGGCTTACATCCAAGGCTTGGCAAAGTTCTCGTTCTACTAGGCGTTGGCCTGGTTTTAGTTGGGTGCTAATAATAGCATCACGCAGTTTATCCAAAACCATCTCGCGCAAGGTAATGGTGTTGCGAGTGACTTTAAGATCTGCAAGTTGGCTGAGCATAGATTAAGATTCCTCGGCCATTTCTGCCAACACTTCTTTGGCACAACGAAAGGCGTCGATCGAGGCAGGTACACCGCAATAAATTGCGCTTTGTAATAACACTTCGCGTATTTCTTCTTTAGTGCAACCATTGTTGAAGGCACCACGAATATGCAATTTAAGCTCATGAGGGCGATTTAAGGCGGTAATCATGCCTAAATTCACTAAGCTTCGGGTTTTATGGGGCAGCCCTTCACGGTTCCAAATACTGTCCCAGCAATACTCTGTAACAAGCTCTTGTAATGGCCATGTGAAGTCATCCGCTGCAGCAATGGATGCATCTACATAGGCATCACCAAGGACTGCTTTGCGGGTTTTTAAGCCGGTTTCAAATTTTTCTGATCTATTTTTTTTGGAGTTCTTTTTGGAACTCGGTTTAGAATCTGACATAAGTGTGTCCTCGGGTATGGTTGGGTTTCATTACAAACCACCCATTAACATATATTTGATTTCAAGGAAGTCTTCAATACCATAATGAGAACCCTCACGCCCCATCCCCGATTCTTTTACACCACCAAAAGGTGCAACTTCTGTGGAGATAATGCCTTCGTTGATGCCCACCATACCGTATTCCAAGCCTTCGCCAACACGCCACACACGGCCAATATCACGGGTATAAAAATAAGCAGCTAAACCAAATTCGGTATCATTAGCCATGGCGATGGCTTGGGCTTCATCCTTAAACTTAAAAATAGGTGCGACTGGGCCAAAGGTTTCTTCTGTGGCCATTTTCATGTCGGTCGTGGCATTGCCTATGATCGTAGGGGTGAAGAAACTGCCGCCCAATGTATGGCTTTGACCACCACATATAAGCGTGCCACCTTTACTTAAAGCATCTTCAATGTGCTCTTTGACTTTATCAATAGCACCTTGGTTAATCATTGGCCCTTGAGTGACACCTTCATCCATGCCGTTGCCCACTTGAAGCTGCCCTACCTTTTCTGCAAACTTAGCGACAAAGGCATCATATACACCTTCTTGCACAATAAAGCGGTTTACACACACACAGGTTTGACCGGCATTGCGGTACTTTCCAGCCACAGCACCCGCTACAGCGGCATCAAGGTCGGCGTCATCAAACACGATAAACGGCGCATTACCACCAAGCTCTAGGGATACTTTTTTCAACGTAGGCGCACATTGTTGCATGAGCAGTTTGCCCACAGGGGTAGAGCCAGTAAAGGTCAGCTTACGTACGGTAGGGTTACTAGTAAGCTCTGCACCAATGGGGCGTGATTGACCAGTAACCACGTTAAATACGCCTGCTGGAATGCCCGCTTCTTCTGCCAATACTGCCAGTGCAAGAGCCGAAAAAGGTGTTTCTGATGCTGGGCGCACTACAAACCCGCAGCCAGCTGCTAGGGCAGGGCCACATTTACGAGTAATCATGGCTGCTGGAAAGTTCCAAGGGGTGATGGCAGCGACTACGCCAATAGGTTCTTTAGTCACTACAATGCGAGCGTCTGCTTTATGGGTAGGGATGATGTCGCCGTATGTGCGCTTGCCTTCTTCTGCAAACCAATCAATAAAACTTGCCGCGTAAGCAATTTCGCCCTTAGCTTCGTTTAATGGCTTGCCTTGTTCTAAGGTCATTATTTTACCAAGATCATCTTGGTTGGCCATCATTAAGTCAAACCAGCGCCGCATGATGAGAGCACGTTGTTTGGCGGTTTGTTTGCGCCAGCTAATCATCGCTACTCTAGCCGCTTCAATGGCACGCGCAGTTTCCACACCTGTTAAGTCAGGTATGCTTCCAATAAACTCACCGTTGGCAGGGTTAGTCACTGCCATCGTAGCGCCTGAATCGGCCTCTAACCAAGTGCCATTAATATAAGCTTGCTGGCGAAAAAGTGCGGTGTTGTTAAGCTGCATGATATCAATCCTATCATTAGTCATTGCACGGAGTTGGCCGTGCTGATGGTGTATTATTTTATACTAAAACGTTGATAATATTAAACTTTATTGGAACATTAGCGCATCACAAACGGGTCAGCCATAGGCTCGCTAGAGGTATTGATCCAAACGGTTTTTAGTTGGGTGTAATCTTTTACTGCATCAATGCCACTTTCTCTGCCATAACCACTGGCTTTAAAGCCACCAATGGCGCCCATAGGTGAAACAGCACGATAAGTGTTCACCCAAATAATACCCGCTTGTACGGCTTTGCTCATGCGGTGCACACGGCCATTGTCTTGGGTCCAAATACCAGCGGCTAGGCCAAACTGACTATCGTTTGCTAAAGCCAGCGCCCGCGCTTCATCGCTAAAGGGCATAATGCTAGCCACTGGGCCAAATACTTCATCTTGCATGATGTTGCATTGATTATTATCCACGGCCAAGATCGTAGGTTGGTAATACCAGCCTTTGCTTTGGCTGTGATTAGAGGGCAGGGCGCGTTTGCCTCCATGCACAAGTGTTGCGCCTTGGCTTAATGCTTGTGCAACCATAGCCTCCACTAAAGCCAGTTGAGACTCAGTAGCCATAGGACCCATTTCAGATGTCGCATCCATAGGGTCACCTATGATAATGCGTTCCACACGTGATTTGAGCGCCGTTAAAAATTCGTCATACACGCAATCTTGCACCAACAAACGGCTGCCAGCGACACAGCTTTGGCCACTGGCGGCAAAAATACCCGCCACTACACCATTGACAGCACTATTAATATTAGCGTCTGCAAAGATAATATTGGGTGACTTGCCACCAAGCTCTAGGCTTAGCTGAGCAAGGTTTTCAGCACTGTTTTTAATGACAGCTTTAGCACCAGCACCGCCACCAGTAAAAGCGATACGCCGAACAAGCTTATGTTTGGTTAGTGCAGCTCCAGTGTCGGCGCCAAAGCCTGTTACTAGGTTGACAACGCCATCAGGAAAGCCTGCTTGCTTAACTAAATGCATTAACTCAACAATAGTGGCGCTGGCATGTTCAGAAGGTTTAAGCACCACAGTATTGCCCGCAGCTAACGCTGGCGCAAGCTTCACCGCAGTTAAATACATGGGGGAGTTCCATGGAATAATAGCGGCAACCACACCTAAAGGCTCATGGGTGGTGTAGGCAAACATATCCGCTTTGTCTAAAGGTAAAGTTTGGCCTTCAAGCTTGTCAGCTTGGCCAGCATAATAATAGAAAAACTCCGGCATGTAGCCAATTTGGCCCATGGTCTCACGAATGAGCTTGCCATTATCGTTGCTTTCTAATTGTGCCAAGTGCTCTTTATTGGCGGCGATTAAATCGCCTAATTTGCGCAACAACTTACCTCTAGCGGTAGCATGTAGGTTGCGCCAAGATGGATTTTCAAAGGCATCTTGGGCGGCTTGCACTGCAGCGTCTACATCAGCATCCTGAGCGTGCGAAAAACTAGCCCATGGTTTTGCAGTAGCGGGGTTTAAGCTATCAAAACGGCCACCGTCTTTTGCCTCCACCCATTGTCCGTTAATAAATAGCTGATATTGGCTTAGTGCCATAACGTGCTCCTTTTGTAGTATCACTCATTAATGCATCATTGATGAGTGCTAATAAATTGGTGTAACAACTGATTGACTTCATGTGCATTTTCAACTGGCATCATGTGCCTGGCATTAGGCAAAATAGACACGGTTGCCAAAGGCAATCTTGCCCCTAAAGCATAACTCATAGTCGGTGTTGAGCCTGGGTCTAGCTCACCAGTGGTGACCAACGTTGGGCAGCTAATATGGCTTAAGTGCTCTTTCATTACGTTATCACCCTCACCAAACAAACGATAACAAAGGCGATAGCTTGCACTATGATTGGCTAACACTTTAGCTTTTAGTGAAGCGATGTAATGTGCATTTTCTTGAGTATATGTGCAACTAAACCAGCGGATTAGGGCCTGATCTATATTGGCACTAGGGCCATTTATATCTACCTCATTCACACGCTTCAATATTTTGTGACGCAATTTTTCATCACGATCAAATACACTACTCATGATGCATAGACTGTGCAGTTGCTTGGGGTGTTTTATCGCAAAGACACGGGCCACCAAACCACCTAAAGAAAAACCGACTAAATTTATTTTTTCAAGCTGTAAATGCACCATCAGCTTATGTAGCTGTTGGGCCAGAGTGACAAGTGTGATATCTGCAGGGGCATGTGGGCTTAAACCGTGGCCTAACATGTCATAAGTGATGACTTGGTGGGTGTCTTTAAAAGCCTTTGCTTGGCCCTCCCATAGGCTTAAATCTAACCCCACACCATGGATAAATACCAGTGTGGGTTTGTGGGGCTGTATCTGGCCAAAGGTGTTGTAATGAGTGCCATGTGGACAAAAATTTTGCATTTAGGTTAGGCTTTGTCGCGTGCTTTTTCTGCAGCTATTTCTTCCATATCCATATAGCGATTACCAATGCGGGGGTGGGCTCTACCACCATCAGAGCCACCAAG
>JAIBDW010000107.1 GCA_024686035.1 Oceanospirillaceae bacterium | reverse complement strand
GGCATGATTGATTAATAGCTGTTAAGTAGTGATAAACACTTGGTCTAAGTGTGAAGTTTATCATGAACTATGTTGCCTTATTTAGGTAAAAAGCACTATACCCCAATAATATTCCAATGGTATGTTATTACCTTAGTGACAAGCGGGTAAAAAATAACAAAAACCTATATTACGAGGCTTTCATGACCTTACTCGATGCACAAATGCAGGCGTTTGTAGCACAAACGATGCAACACTACCCAGCTGATGCTGAGGTTTCTAATACGGTTCAACAAAGGCAGTGTTATCAAAATATGTATCTTGCTTTTGCTTCACCTAAGCCTGCTAATGTGAAAAGTATAGACGAACAAATCAAAGGGCCAGACGGTCACTTTATTCCCGTGCGTCATTACCAGCCCCATACCCATCCTCAGAGTATAACTGGCCCTGAAAGTCCTCGTTATCCTGTTCAAGTGGTTTACTTCCACGGAGGTGGCTTTGTGGTGGGAGATTTAGACAGTCACGATGACCTATGTGCAGAGATGGCTGATTTATGTGGTTTTAATTTAGTGTCGGTTGCCTACCGCTTAGCACCCGAGCATCGATACCCCTGTGACATTACCGATTGTTTAGCCGTGGTGGATCACCTCTTAGGCCAAGGTAAGGCGATAATATTGGTCGGTGATAGTGCCGGCGCAACCCTTGCTGCTTGTGTGTCTAATGCGCGCTCAAGCTATACAGGCACTCAGTTATTGGGCCAAGTACTGATATACCCTGCTTTGGCTAATGATGATACGACGCCGTCCATGCAAGAACATGCCCATGCACCTTTGTTGAGTAAACAGGACATGACCTTTTATCATGGGATTCGAGTGGGCGAGGGCCATGCTCCGATACAAGACCCTCTTTGCTGTCCTTTGCATGCATCAAGCTTTGCAGATTTGCCACCCAGCCATCTGTTTCCAGCTCAAATAGACCCTTTGTTTGATGACTGTGGGCTATATGCTAAGGCATTAAGCCGTGCAGGAGTTGAGGTGGAAAATCACACTCAGGCAGGTGATGGGTTGTTGCATGGCCATTTAAGAGCACGGCACATGAGTGATAAGGCAGGGGCTAACTTTCAACTTATCTGTAAAACTATTTTAGCTCTTGGGCGATAGGCCTTTTGATATTTATTCTAAGCGACCGAAAAAGGTCATACGCGCCGATTCAGATAGTGCAATATCAGCCTCTGCATTGTACGCCAACACCGCTAACATACGGGTGGTATCACCTTGTGTGGGTGTGACACGATGAAGTGAGTCTCGGCCTCTAAATAGCACTAAATCACCGGCAGACATGGACAGCTTGCTTGCCTGCATTTGCCCATTCAATACCTGCTCCACGCCCTCATAATTCATGTCCTCTTGGTTAGAATCTCGAAGATTTGTGACGTATTCAAACTGGCCACCTGCTGTAGGGCTTTGAATCAATAATGTGATCGCAAACGATGAATTATCAAAGTGCCATCCAAGCTCTTGGCCGTGGCTTGCGTAGTGTAAATTTATGGAAGACAGTGTGTCAGCGTAGGGGTAAAGTTTCTCTTCGCCCATCACAAACGCTAAAAACGAGCGTAGCGTGCGGGAGTCATAAAGCGTGCGCAGTGGTGAGTCTGTCGCCACTTGGTCATCAGTAATACAACCCTTGGAAGATTGAACCCATCGGTTGCGGGGATGATCATCAGTAAAAGAGGGGTCTTTTTGAGTAAGATATACATTGTGACCCGAGCTAGTATAAAAAGCCTCAGATTGTTTATTTATACCCTCTTCGACCATTGCTGAACGGGCAGATAAAGTGAGAAAATCCTTGAGAACTAATACCCCTTTTTTATCTAACTGGAGTTTGCAGGATTGCTCATAGTGCTTATGGTGAATGGGGTGAGCGGTGATATTGATCACTTGGTCAAGCTGCATTATTAACTCCTGAGCAAATATAATGCGTTATTATAATGCATTAATGGTTTAGCGGCATGAGAATGACAGTTAAACTAAAGCCCTTGGTGATAAACCCCGCACCAGAGCCAACTAATACTAGGTAATTTTACATGACTACACATAAGCCGATGATTACTTTGCTAGATGGCGGCATGGGACAAGAATTGATTAAGCGCAGTAACAAAGAGATTACGCCTTTGTGGTCTACTCAGGTGATGATAGATGAGCCTGATATTGTACGCGATTTACACGTCGATTTTATCCTTGCAGGTGCAAGGGTGATTACGTTAAACGCCTATACCATGACACCTCAACGATTAACGCGTGATGGCCAAATAAAAGACTTTTCGATCCTACAATCGGCTGCAATTCATGCGGCCACTAGTGCACGAACTAAGGCTGGTATTGCAGGGGTGAAAATAGCAGGTTGTTTGCCGCCTTTGGTGGCCAGTTACCACGCAGAAGTCGCCCCTGCATATGATGAAATGATCGCCAGCTACAGCCAAATAGTAGCGCTGCAGGCCCCCCATGTAGATGTGTTTTTGTGTGAAACTATGCCATCTATAGCTGAGGCTAAGGCTGCTTTATTGGCGGCTAAAAAGAGTGGCTTACCAGTATGGGTATCATTAACTATTCAAGACGATGATAAGAGCCAGTTGCGAAGTGGTGAACCATTATCTCAAGCTGTGGCAATATTACATGAGCTGGGTGCAGATGCCATATTACTCAACTGTAGCAAACCAGAAGCGATCTTGTCTGCATGGCCGCAAATGCAATCAGACAGAGGTCTAACAGGGGCTTATGCCAATGGCTTTACGTCTGTTGATAGCTTAAAGCCTGGTGGCACTGTGAAATCTATGGAGACTCGATCTGATCTAAGCCCAGAAGCCTATGCACAGTTTGCTCTGCAATGGGCCAAACATGGCGCGGGCTTAATTGGCGGTTGTTGCGAGGTGGGGCCAGCTCACATTGCGCAGCTGGCTAAGCGTTTCACCCAAGCAGGTTATGCAGTTTAAACCTTAGAGCACATACATATTGCGATCAAATGCCTTATGCTAAAAAACAAGCCACCAAGAGACCCTTATGCAGCTCAATTTTTTGGACCAGCCCATGCCTAAGCATCTGTCATCTGGGTTTCCAGATAGTATGGTGATATTAGATTGCGAAACCACAGGTGGCCAAGCCATACACCACCGTATTATAGAAATAGGGCTGGTGGTTATAGAACAAGGCAAACTTGTGGAAACGTGGCAAAGTTTCATAGACCCTCATGTGCAAATACCGCCATTTATCCAAAAGCTAACCGGCATCAGCCCTTTTATGTTGGTAGGCGCCCCAGCATTTAGCGACATAGCCCAAACTCTGTTAGAGAAGATAGAAGGGCGCACATTAGTGGCCCACAATGCCCGCTTTGATTACAGCTTTTTAAAAAACGAATTTGACCGTGTAGGCATTCGCTACAATGCCAAACCGTTATGTTCGGTAAAATTTAGCCGTAATTTATACCCACAATTTAGGCGCCATGGCCTATCACAAATTATTCAGCGCTTTGAATTAGCCATAGAAAACCGCCACCGCGCCCTAGACGATGCCCAGATGGTGTATCAGTTTTTCCAAAAGTCTTCAGCCTTGTTTTCAGATGACGAAATAGCCGCCACATGCCAAGCCCTGCTAAAGCGCCCAGCGCTGCCTACCCTGTTAAATGCCAAAGACGTAGAAAAATTACCCGCAGCAGCAGGGGTGTATTATTTTTACGATGAAAAGGGCGCCTTGCTGTATGTAGGTAAAAGCGTGCACATTCGTAACCGGGTAATGAGCCACTTTAGCTCTGACCACAAAAATCCTAAAGACCTACAAATGAGCACAAAAATTGCCCATGTAGACTTTGAACGTACCCCCAGTGACTTTGGCGCTCAAATACGTGAAAGCAGCCAAATAAAACAGCTTGCGCCTTTGTATAACCGTAGGCTGCGCAAAGTGAAAAAGTTGTACCAAATAAGAAGCCGCACCGATGATGCAGGCTATTTGCGGCTTAGTGTAGAGATCGTAGAAACAGCCGACACCCAACTAGATGAGCAGTTTGGGTTGTTTCGCTCGGCCCGCCAAGCCTCTAAAAAGCTAGAAGCACTGGCAGACCAATATTTCTTATGCCACAAGCTAATGAACCTAGAGGGCAGCCAAACATCTAACCACCCCTGCTTTAGAGCCCAGCTAAAAAAATGCTTTGGCGCATGCCATGGCAAAGAAACCTCAGAACTTTACAACGAGCGCACCCAAGCAGCCCTGAAAAACTACCAAGTAAAAACATGGCCCTACCAAGGTCCTATATTGTTAGAAGAGCGAGACCCAAATAATTTGGATAACGTGATTTTTCATGTGGTGGATAGATGGCGCTATGTTGCTAAACTCGCCCTGTTAGAAGACATCTACGATTATGGTTATCAACTAGCCCAACTCCAACAGCAACACGCTACAGCCGCTAAAGGAAGTGCATTGCTATTAGGCACACAACCAAGCAGCCCAAGTGAAAGCCAGCTACAAACAAGCGAGGCCCAGCTTGAGCACCATCACCAGTTTGACCTAGATACCTACTTCATATTAGTGCGCTTTTTGGTGAACCAAAAGAAAACCCAAGTCAACGGCTTAAAGGTTTGGCCGTTGGTGGCCATTGCCACCCCTTGACAAAAACTCTGGCACTTTTACAGCGTGTAGATGCGCATTAAGCTTGGGTCCTGTTAATGTAAGTGGACAACAGCACGCAATGATGAAAACAGCCCAGCGGCTAAGATATTCCCAAAAAAATGGATTTAGAATATGAAAACCATAGTAATACTGGGTGAAACCGGAAAATAAAGGGGAATGGCGTCCCAGAGAGACGGCGCATCTTGTCCTGTAGGCCTTTTTATACATGGATTATGGTAATAATAGGGCTAGATAATGTACCAACCCGTGTACCAAAAACGTAATCCATCAGCTCAAATGTTATATATTTATGTGAATATATTAGGTTATATGTATTTTATTTCGGTTCATCCTTACCATCGCTAATTACTGCCGTTGTCCGTGGAACTTTCGTAGTCTTAAGATTTTCAATACAAAACGTCACGCGCGGATTGTGGCCCTTATCAATAGCCATCACAGTCATGATCACATCGTCTCCAATAGCTATACTTTCTTGTAACTTCCTTGTTAGTACCAACATAACTTGCCCTCCATCTTAGTTATACATTAATCATAGCAGTGGATTGGGATTGTGCTTTAAATTGATGATTAAAAAATAGGCAATCTATTACAATCATGTTCATTTAATTTTATTTCCAATCTGTCTGCTATCCTTAAATTATTAAATACGAGGTATATCTATGAAAAGTTTTTTTGGGTTTGTGCTGCTTATGTCGTTGTCGTTTGGTGCTATGGCTGACAATAATTGGAGGCAGATAGCTAATAATTTAGTGAGTGACTACAAAGGCAAAATAGTGTCAATAGAACAGTTAACTAGCTCTACATGTTGGGTTGTTGTTTTGGGTTCCACTACAGGAGCGGAGGCGCTAGAGATAGCTAATAGCGTAGGGATTTATATACGCAATGTTACAGGCGGCTTAAAGGGAGATAGGCCCACAGTGCGTGTTTTCAGAAATGATAAGCATCTAGCGGTTGCTAAACCTAGCTTTAGTAACTATTTTTATGATGTTGAAATAGATATGAAAAACTGGGGTACTGACTCATTTAAAGGAAAATATAGACCTTAAATGAGTCAAGAAACTCACACTCAGTGGCTTTTATCCCTACATTCACACTATGCGGCAGAAAGATAGCCTACCTCTGCTTCTTCCTGAGAACTAAACCAGCTAAGTTCGTGGGATTTCTCCCCAATTTCTTCAAGGCATTTATTTAAAGCTTTCTCTAGCTCTACTTGAAGTACCTGCAAACCTTTCTCTTTGCTTTGTAAGGTAGTCATGGAAATTCCTATTATTTTAATGCCTAATAGCGCTATTATGAGT
>JAIBDW010000144.1 GCA_024686035.1 Oceanospirillaceae bacterium | reverse complement strand
TATCACTGGGAGTTGCCCTCAGCCTTGTCTGATATTGGCGGATGGCGCAACCGTGATATCGCAAGTTGGTTTGCTGACTATAGTCACATTGTAACCAGCCGCCTTGGGGATCGTTTGCATAGTGTGGCGCCCATAAACGAGCCTTGGTGTGTGACTTGGCTTAGCCACTTTATGGGCGCCCATGCGCCTGGTCTTAGAGATATTCGAGCTACCGCCCGTGCGATGCATCATGTGTTGTTGGCCCATGGGCAATCCATTCAGGCCATGCGAGCTAATGGTATTAAAAACTTAGGTGCTGTGGTGAATATGGAATGGGCTAACCCTGCGGATAAAACTCCAGAATCAGCCCTAGCCAGTGCCCGCCACGATGCTATTTATAATGACTTTTTTTTGAGTGGTTTATTTAAGTCAACGTATCCAAAGCTTGCCTTAGATGGCCTAGAGGCGCACCTTCCCAAGGGCTGGCAAGACGACTTTGATGTGATTAGCAGTCCATTAGATTGGTGCGGTATAAACTATTACACAAGGGCGTGTGTTAAGTCTAGCGACGGCCCATGGCCACACTATGAATCGGTTACAGGGCCGTTACCAAAAACCCAAATGGGGTGGGAGGTTTACCCTCAAGGTCTGAGTAACTTCTTGGTGCGCACTGCAAAAAACTACACCGCAGATCTGCCTTTATATATTACAGAAAATGGTATGGCCAATGCTGATGTGTTGCACAAAGGGCAAGTGGCAGACGCGGCTAGAATTGATTACTTTAATCAGCACCTGCAAGCTACGCTTGAGGCTATTGGTCAAGGTGTGCCCGTTAAGGGCTATTTTGCTTGGTCACTGCTTGATAATTACGAATGGTCTCTAGGTTATGACAAACGCTTTGGCCTGGTGCATGTAGATTTTGATAGTTTAGAGCGTACGCCAAAGCAATCTTACTTTGCCTTACAAAAGGCTCTAAGGCGCCAAGCCTAAAGCCTTAGAGCGCCACACTGAGGCTATAATAGCTGCTGAGAAGGTATATAAAACAGTACGAAAGCTTTAACCACTGGTGCTTTGTTGACGTTTTTATAATATTAAAACAATATCTCTGCAAATTAGTATAAATTAATCGCTAATTAAGCAATATAGTATCGTCTCCTAGGGTGGCCTAAATAAGAAGGTGTTTGGGCTTAAATGAGTGCATTAAAGCTGGTTTTTTAGGTTTTATTCAAACTATTTTATTCTTTTCAAACATGCTTAACAGTAAGGATCAATTTTGATTATCTGTTGTGGTGAAGCCCTCATTGACATGGTGCCAGTGCTATCCAACTCTGGACAAACAAGTTACGCACCTTTAGTGGGTGGCGCAATATTTAATACTGCCATTGGCTTGGGGCGCTTAGGTATCGAAGTTGGTATGGTGTTCCAAAAGACAATCGACGTGCATTTATGTGGTGGAATTCAGCCAGCAAAAACGGTGATCCAAAAGCTATAGGTTACTTAATAGAGCTCTCTAAAGAGATGGCTCCAGAGGATATTTCCGAAGCTCAGGATATGTCTAAACGCTGTTTTGAGGGTGGGTACAAGAATTGTTAGTAACTCGTTTATTGCCAGAAGAGAGAACGTTTTTTATCTCGTGTTTATGAAGATGCTATTAAAATTGATAGATCATTTGTAGAGTGATATGGTTCTCAATATGTGGCAGATTAAAGAGTAAAAACCGCCATTATTTTTGATTAGTTAAGACCTATACAAACCTCACTATGTTTTCTGTGGGCCTGCTTTTCACATGAAAAAGTGTGTAACTGATGAGCAACTTTAGAATTTAGCTTTCGGTATAAGTCTTACACCTTTTTCTTCTTTTAGACGAAGTCATAGATTGTTACTAGGGTTTGCTAAGGGCCGTTTGTAGTCCCTCATCCATAAACAAACTCATCTAAATTCATATCCAATACTGAACAAATTTCAGTGAGGCTAGATAGCAACATATCTGATTGATTATGCCAGCGGTAGATTTGTTGAGAGTTGACTCCTAAAGCTCGGGCTAGCTCAGTGCTCAGAATGCCTCTCTGAGCGGTAGCTTCCTTAAGCCTAACGCCAAGGTGGATGGTATCTTCAGACATGGTGTAGGGCTCCATAGGGCTGCTGAAAGTAGCTTCTATTTTACCACATCAAGCGTCCTACATCTAAGTTGTAGGTTTCGGTTTATGTGTCGCTAGGTGACACTTGTAGTGCGAAACTACCCACGACCAAACCGCCCCAAAGAACCTAGCAAGAATTATTATAGAGTATACAGTGTCAAAAAATGGGCAAAGGCGAGGTTGTTATCAGGGCTGAATAAGCCAGTAATAAATCTAATATTGTAGATCTAATCGTGAGTGTTCTTATAGCCGAAAGGGGGTGCTTTCCGGGAATTAGAAGATACAAAAGAAGCATAAAAAATTAGGTCTGAAGTAGACCATCGGTAGACCAAGAAATAAGGGTTAGCAAGTACTTACCTGCTAACCCTTCGCATATGGTGGGCCTGGTCAGATTTGAACTGACGACCAAAGGATTATGAGTCCTCTGCGCTAACCGCTGCGCCACAGGCCCGTATGGGAGCACGCATGATAC
>JAIBDW010000057.1 GCA_024686035.1 Oceanospirillaceae bacterium | reverse complement strand
GTGTTGAAGAAATCCACGTGAATATTTGTGCTGGCTTGTTCTCTTGTAAGTTGTGAAAAGTCTGCAAACTTCAACTTCACTACCAGTCCAGAAACTTCATAATGGTGAGATATTTTTTCAAACCTCTCCATGAGCTCTAAGTACAGTGGCCCCAAAGCATCACTACAGCTTTCTATACTGGTTAAGTTTTGAGCATAAGTATTTTCGACAGAAATTGATTTTCTTACACGGCTAGTTTGCACGGGTCGATGATCTTCACCAAACCTTCGCAAAGCCAGGGTTTGACCCATGCGGCCAAATTTTTTCTCTAATTCTAGTTCACTAAAAACACGTAAGTCTTCACAAATGTGGATGTCCTGTGCAGCCAGTTTGGCGGCGCTCACAGGGCCAATACCAGGTATTTTTTTTACGGGTAACTTGGCACTAAACTCATCCACCTCATGAGGGTTGACTACAAATAAACCATTGGGTTTTCTCCAATCACTAGCAACCTTAGCAATGAATTTATTAGGCGCCACTCCTGCAGAAATAGTAATACCCACTTCTGTTTCAACATCAGCTCTAATCTGCTGAGCAATTAACGTGGCACTGCCACCAAACAAAGTAGAATCACTCACATCTATAAACGCTTCATCTAAAGACAAAGGCTCTATAACATTAGAGTAACGTTCAAAAATAGCCATGATTTGTTGTGAAACCTCACGGTACAATGCCATCCGTCCAGGAAGAATCAATAGTTCTGGACAAGCCCTGAGTGCTTGGGCTGATGGCATAGCAGAGTGGATGCCAAACTTTCTAGCCGGGTAATTACAAGTAGCGATGACGCCCCGACTATTGGCTGCGCCACCAATGGCGATCGGCCTATGTTGATAGCTTGGCTCCTCGCGCATTTCCACAGCAGCATAGAAACAATCGCAATCACAATGAATTATTTTCCTGCTCATCAAGATGATGCCCCCATAAAGCTGTGCATACATCCAGTATTTTACCTATAATGGCTCAGAGATCAAGGATCCATATACGCCTGCTGGCACTAACACGGGTAAAGCGATATTATGGCGGTCGCTATTTTTGTTCTTAACGAGACTTATATGGACCAACGAACACAAACACAGCTTGAAGCAGCCGCTTTTCGCAGATTGGTTAAACATTTAGACACACGCAAAGATGTGCAAAACATCGATTTAATGATACTGGCGGGGTTTTGCCGCAATTGTATGAGCAAGTGGCTTATGGCTGCTGCTGAAGAAAACAATGTCCCTATGGATTACGACCAAGCCCGTGAGCATGTTTATTGCATGCCTTATGATCAATGGAAAAATACGCACCAATTACCCGCTACCAAAGCACAGATGAGCGCTTTTTCGGCAATAGAAAAGGCCAAAAAAGAGGCAAAAACTTAATTCAATGACTAGCGTACAACCCTTATCAAGCGCAGCCATACTGTTGCAGACCTTAGAAGGTAAAGTCAAACTAATGATAAGCCAGAGTCTAGTCAATGCATTGGAAATATCACAATTGCAACAAGAAAACGCACGTTTAGTCGCTCAGCTAGGAAGTCATCCTAATTTCAAAAACCAAGGTTTAAAACCCTAGCATTTTAGAGCTGCCTATGAACATCGTTACATACATTCGCCAGTACGCCTTTCTAATAGGTTTAGTCATCGTTCTTATCGTGGCTTTTTTACTTAAAACGGCTCCGGTTCGAGATTTAGCTCAAAGTACAATAGGTGTGCCTACTGAACCATTAAAGACATTGACCCCAGTCACAGTAGCCAATGAAGTAAATGATTACTTACGTCCAAAGCCAGACACACCAGCACGCTCAGTGTCTATTGCCAATGTGGCCTCAAGCATTAGCCACGCTATTGAATCTAGATTCAATCCTAAAGTCATGCCATTGCCCAACTTTTCATCTATGGTCGATGTAAAAACAAAAAAGTTGGCCTTTTTTAATTACCTAAACACCTTAGCCCAGACTGGAAATGAAAAAATAATACAGTTGCGTACAGAAATTCAGCGTATTAACCCTCAGCGTCTCACCTCACAACAGCAACAGCGGCTAAAGAGGCTATCAAAGAGCTATAAAATTAAAACCAAAGAACCTGCTGAACAAATCAACTTGTTATTACGCAAGATTAATATCATCCCCCAAGCTCTTGTACTTGCTCAAGCAGCGAATGAAAGTGCATGGGGCACCTCTCGCTTCGCCACTGAAGGCAATAATTTATTCGGCCAATGGTGTTTTAGCTTAGGTTGTGGCTTAATTCCAAGCGGAAGGCCTGAAGGCGCTACCTATGAGGTGCGAAAGTTTAAAGATCCCCAAGCATCGGTTGATGCCTATATCCGCAACCTAAACTCCCATGCAAGCTATAAAGGTTTGCGTGATATTCGTATATGCCTAATCACCAATGGCGACTTTGTCTCTGCTCGCGCATTGTCTGCAGGGCTAAAAAGTTACTCTACTAGAGGTGTTGAATACATTGATGATATTAGGTCGATGATTCGTACTAATAACCTAGAACCATGGCAACAAAAATGGTGGGGTGACGACAATAAACATCCTTGCAGTGAGCTAGTGCAGCTGGTCCGTCCGGCAGTATCCGTTAAAGACCCCGTAGGCGGGCTCACCACCCTAGAGAGCAAGTAACATGTCTAGACTGGTTTACTCCACTGATCAAGGTCGCTTGTGCCCAGATTGTGGCCTTGCCCAATGCCAATGTAGCCAAAATAACCATCCTATCGGCGATGGTAATATACGTATTCGCCTAGAAACCAAAGGTCGCAAAGGCAAGGGAGTGACAACGATCACTGGTATTCCCTTAGCTGAAGCCCCGTTGAAAAAATTACTTAAAGAGCTCAAACAAAAGACCAGCTCCGGTGGGTCAGTCAAAGGTAACGTGCTTGAGTTGCAAGGCGATCATCGCGATGCGCTCATTGTGTTGCTGTCTAAGCATGGTTGGTCTTCGGTTAAAAAGGCAGGTGGGAAATGAGTTTAGAATGGCTTTTAGTGCCCTTAGTTTTGGGTTTGTATTATTGGTGGGACACTAGCGCTGCAAAAGATAGGGCTCGCACTCTTGCAAAACAACAATGCGAACAACAAGATCTTCAGCTACTTGATGATACAGTGGCCCTTAAAAAAACCCGTTTTAAACGCGACAGTAAGGGCCATATATCACCCTTACGCCAATTTACGTTTGAATTTAGCAGTGATGGCGAACAAAGAAGTTCGGGGGAATTACACTTATTGGGTAAAAAAGCCATTCACTTGCACTTGGATGTACATCGAATCCACTAGAATCGCTGATAGCTCTAGAGTTTAGCCGCCACTCTGCTAGAATGGCAGAATAATGTGTTCATGTCATTCATCTTGGGGAAATGTTAGTGTCCAGTTTACCAGTCATTATTGGTTTTGGCGGAGTAAATGCCGCTGGCCGCACCTCCTCTCATCATGGTTATCGGCGCCTCATTGCGGATCATTTAGACAAACAAAGCCAACTAGATACCGTGACAGATCTAGCCACGTTAACTAACAAAGCTACATTTTCTAATGGCCTTTACTATGTAACGGGGCAACCCCAAGGTCTAACTCAAGCTCAATTAGCCGATCAGCTTACAGATGAGCTCACCCAAGCCACTCTGATTCGGCCTATTCGACCCGAAGCCTACGACATACACCGACTGATACTGAACAAAGCAGCTCAAATACAACCCTCATCGGGTGATTGTACCTGTATTCGGATGCGCAAAAGACACGTTCCCAATCAGCTCCCAGACAATTGGCTAGTCACTTCTATTGACAGCGACACCGCAGAAGTCACCATTACCGGCAACTTCTCAGCCATTTTACCCGATTCAAAACGTGCACCTGTAAGTGCTGCAGGTCAGCTACCTGATGGTTTTGATCCAGGTTCTCTATATCAATCTAGAAACCATCCTCGCAACCTACAAATGACTGTATTTGGTGCATCCGATGCCCTTAGCTCTACTGGTATCCCATGGCAAACTATGCAGGATCAAGTCGCACCAGATCGCATCGCTGTTTACGCTAGTAATTCCATTGGCCAACTAGATGAAGCTGGCTTTGGAGGGTTGCTAAAAAGCCCAAGCGCCGGTAGACGAATTACTTCTAAGCAGATGCCTTTAGGTTACGGTCAAATGCCTGCCGACTTTGTGAATGCATACTTATTGGGCAGTGTTGGGGCCGTTGGGTCTGCCTTAGGTGCATGCGCTACATTTTTATACAATTTGCGCAACGCTGTTGAAGATATCAAAAGTGGTCGCCGCGACCTTGTGATTGTAGGCGGTAGCGATGCTCCTATCACACCTGAGGTCATGGAAGGTTTTCGTACCATGGGTGCGTTAGCTGAAGATCATGAACTAAGTGCATTAGATGCTTCTGCTGAACCAGATCTACGTCGCACTTCTCGTCCTTTTTCCACCAATTGTGGTTTCACTATGGGTGAAGCGTCTCAATGGATTGTGCTCACTAGCGATGACCTTGCACTGAAACTTGGGGCACAAATACACGGCGCTGTACCTGGTGTATTTGTTAACGCCGATGGCCATAAAAAGTCTATTTCAGCACCCGGAATAGGTAACTATATTACCTTGGCAAAGGCCGCGGCGCTGACCGAAAGCATGCTTGGCACCGAGTCTCTTCGCCAGCGTTCTTGTGTACAAGCTCATGGTACAAGTACACCACAAAATCGAGTCACTGAGTCTCATGTGATTAATCAAACAGCTAAAGCCTTCGGTATCAACCGCTGGAAAGTGGCTGCTGTTAAAGCTTATTTGGGCCACTCGCAAGGCACTGCAGGCGGTGACCAACTCGCAGTTTCTTTAGGTGTATGGCGCTATGGAATTTTACCTGGCATTAAAACCATCGACCACATTGCTAGCGACGTTCACGACAGCAATCTAACCATCCAAGCAGGCCACCATGAAGTGGGCACAGAAGGTATTGACACAGTGCTGCTAAACTCTAAAGGCTTTGGTGGCAACAATGCCAGTGCGGTATTAATGGGGCCTCACATCGCGAATCAGCTGATGGTTAAAAAACATGGCACCAAAGCGATGCAACAGATGCAAATAGCACAAGAAGTCTCTATTGAAGCTGCCCAAGATTACGATGCCCAAAGTATACGAGGCTTATCAAAACCAACGTATAAGTTTGGTCATAACGTACTCTGTGGCGAAGATTTATTGATCAATCGCAACGAAATTCATATACCAGGCTATGCCAAAACTGTGAGTTTGTCTGTGAGTAACCCGTTTGAAGATATGTGCTAGAGGTGAGCGCTTGAAGTTAATGGCAGCTTATTTAAATTCAACACATCTAATGTGTTAGCCATGGTTTGCATCGCAATCTGCGCTGCAGGTTCTGGCCTAACCGCACCCAATACTTCTAATACCCGCGGCAGCTTATCAGGCTGATTGGGCTGGTCTTTTGGTTGCCCAGCCATAGGCATATAAGGCGCGTCCGTTTCTAATACGATATCTGTCAGCGGTAATGATGCTGCCAAACGCCTCATGGCTTGGGCTCTATCGTAAGTTAAAGTGCCACCAAAGCCTATTTTGAACCCCAACTGCGTGAACTTTTGTGCTTGCTGCAAACTGCCACTAAATCCATGCACAATACCGCCTCGGTCAAATTTTAACTGCCTTAATAGCTGCCCTAAACGATCATTAGCTTTTCTACTATGTAGGATAATAGGTAAGTTGGCCTGCTTAGCTAACTCTACCTGGGCTATAAACCAGCGCTCTTGCTGGGTATTAGAGAAACCTTGGAGCGTGGTATCTACAACAAAGTCCAGTCCAATTTCGCCCACCGCAACCGGTTGGTGATCATCGATTGCCCTAGCCAAGTCCAGCAAATGCTGCGTACGGTGTTGATCACTAAAATAAGGATGGAGCCCAAGCCCTAAGTGCCATAGTGGGTTTTGCTCACAAAGAGTAATTTGTCGAGCAAAAAAGGCCTTTTGGGTGCCTGGAACAACTAATTGCTGTACCCCTTGAGTGACACATGACTGCCATAATTGCGGCTGGAGTGCTTGCAAGCGAGGGTCATCCCAATGGCAATGGCTATCAATGAGCGGATGCATTCAACCCTCCTGACTTTGCAGCGGCTAGTGTTCTCGCGTAGAGCGGAAGCGAATATCTGGCCAGCGTTCTTCAGTTAGACTTAAGTTAACCCTAGAAGGGGCTAAATAAGTGAGATGTCCGCCGCCATCAATGGCTAAGTTTTCAGATGCTTTACGGGTAAATTCTTCAAGTATTTTACCATCGTCACACTCTACCCAACGCGCGGTGTTGACACTAATGGGCTCATAAATGCATTGCACTTTGTATTCATCTTGTAATCGATAAGCGACCACTTCAAATTGCAATACGCCCACTGCACCCACGATCAAATCATTATTCTTACCAGGCATAAATAACTGTGTTGAACCTTCTTCAGATAATTGTTGCAAACCTTTTTTAAGTTGCTTCATTTTCAAAGGGTCTTTAAGACGGACTCGACGAAAGAGTTCTGGTGCAAAGTGAGGAATGCCTGCAAATTTGAGATTTTCACCGGCGGTAAACGTATCACCAATTTGAATGGTTCCGTGGTTATGTAAACCAATAATATCACCTGGCCATGCTTGCTCAACATTTGAACGCTCACCTGCCATAAAGGTCACGGCATCCGCTACTTTTACATCTTTTCCTATACGCACATGGCGCATCTTCATGCCTCGTTCGTAAGTGCCTGAACAAATGCGCATAAAGGCAATACGATCTCGATGTTTAGGATCCATATTGGCTTGGATTTTAAACACAAAGCCTGTGAATTTAGGCTCTACGGATTGCACCACGCGCTCGCCTGCATCACGAAATTTTGGTGCTGGGGCCCACTCTACAAAATAGTCCAGCATTTCACGTATGCCAAAATTAGACAGTGCCGTACCAAAAAACACCGGTGTTAGCTTACCCTCTAAGAATAACTGCATATCAAATTCATGACTGGCGCCACGAACTAATTCAATCTCTTCCTTTAATTCATCCAATAACTCGCCCAATACGTCTGCAGCTTCAGCGGACTCTAGACCTTTAATCTGAATATCATCAGGAATGGTGCTGCCTTGCCCCGGCGAAAATAAATGCAGTGTGTCGGTATATAAGTTGTACACGCCCTTAAATCGCTTACCCATACTGATGGGCCAGGTAATTGGCGCACAGGCAATATTAAGCACATCCTCAACTTCATCTAACACTTCTATTTGCTCACGCACCTCCCGATCCATTTTATTAATGAAAGTGAAAATAGGAGTATCGCGTAAACGACACACTTCCATCAGCTTAATTGTTCGGTCTTCCACACCTTTGGCGCCGTCAATCACCATGAGCACTGAGTCAACTGCCGTTAAGGTGCGATAGGTATCTTCAGAAAAATCCTCGTGTCCTGGTGTGTCCAGAAGATTAACCGTGCGCTGTTTATACGGAAACTGCATCACTGAAGAGGTAACAGAGATACCCCTTTGCTGCTCCATAGCCATCCAATCTGAAGTGGCTTTTTTATCCCCTTTCTTACCCTTAACTGAGCCTGCCGTTTGAATAGCTTGTCCAAATAACAATAGTTTTTCGGTGATGGTGGTTTTACCCGCATCAGGGTGAGAGATGATGGCAAAGGTTCTGCGTGAAGCCACTTCTTCTGCAATTAAGTTGGACATATATGGGTACAATCTAAGGGATATAGGCGGCACATTTATAGGTGCCTAGAATAGGGTCTATTGTCCATGATTCCGCACTTTTCCTCAATATAAAACACTACTGAACTGGCTAAAAATCGACCACTGCCCTACCCCAACATTGAGTAATCCTGTGAATTTACGTATAATACGCGCGTTTTTACAAGCTCTCCCTATGATTAGGAAATACTATGTTCGATCTCGCTAGCCGCGCGCCGGTTAATGCAAAAAATGACATACTCTCCGGCCTCACGGTCGCTCTAGCATTAGTCCCTGAAGCGGTCGCTTTTGCCTTTGTCGCAGGTGTAGATCCACTAGTAGGTTTGTATGCTGCTTTCATGGTGGGCTTAATTACCGCCGCTATTGGTGGCAGGCCTGGCATGATCTCAGGCGCTACCGGTGCCTTAGCAGTGGTCATGGTGGCTTTGGTTGCCGATCACGGTGTGGAGTATCTCTTTATTACCGTGGTATTAATGGGCATCTTACAAATTACCGCTGGGGTTTTGCGCCTAGGTAAATTTATTCGCATGGTTCCACATCCAGTAATGCTAGGTTTTGTGAATGGCTTGGCGATTGTTATTTTCTTGGCCCAGTTAAGCCAGTTTAAATTTTTAGACGATAATGGCGATTTACAGTGGTTACAAGGCACTCAGCTCTACCTTTTGATCGGTTTAATTGCTTTAACTATGGCTATTATTCACTTTTTGCCTAAGTTCACCCGTGCGATTCCTTCATCGTTAGCAGCGATCTTAGTCGTTACTTTACTTGCAGTGTTCTTCAATTTGGATACCCGTTCTGTGGGTGATATTGCCTCTATCGCTGGCGGCTTGCCAAGCTTTCACCTTCCTGATGTACCCTACAATTTAGAAACGCTCATTATCATTTTACCTTACGCTATTATTTTAGCGGCTATTGGCTTGATCGAGTCTCTACTGACCCTAACCTTGGTAGATGAAATTACTCAAACGCGTGGCCATGGTAATCGAGAATGTGTGGGTCAAGGTATTGCCAACACGGCTACTGGATTGTTCGGTGGTATGGGAGGGTGTGCAATGATTGGCCAAAGCATGATCAACGTAAACTCTGGTGGTCGTGGTCGTCTTTCTGGTATCAGCGCGGCGCTATTTTTGCTGGCCTTTATTTTAGTCGCCTCTCCCCTAATCGAAATGATCCCCTTAGCGGCTTTAATAGGCGTGATGTTTATAGTGGTTGTCGGTACCTTTGAATGGTCTAGCTTCCGTATTTTGGGCAAGGTACCCAAGTCCGATGCCTTTGTATTAATCTTAGTCTCTGGCGTTACTGTGATCACTGACCTTGCTATCGCCGTGGTCGTGGGCGTTATATGCTCAGCTTTGGTGTTTGCATGGAAACATGCAAAACATACCCAAGTCACTCACAAAGACATGGATGGTAGTCGTATTTATTACTTACGCGGCCCCATCTTCTTTGGATCAGTACAAAACTTTTTGGAGCTGTTTGACCCCAGCCAAGATCCTAACGATGTGATTATTGATTTTGAACGCTCACGTGTAGCCGATCACTCAGGCTTGGAAGCGATTGATACTTTAGCAGAACGTTACTCTCGCGCTGGTAAAACATTACACCTACGCCACTTAAGCTCAGATTGTAAGCGCTTACTATCTAAAGCGGGCAATATGGTTGAGCTTAATGTGATTGAAGATCCAGATTATAAAGTAGCTACAGACACGCTAGGCTAAACACAAAAGCATCTTCACGCTTACCATCAACGCCTAGATAATAATCTGGGCGTTTTTGTATGTGCACAAAACCCATAGATTGATACAAATTCATAGCCGCTTGGTTAGAAGCGCGCACTTCTAGAAACACTTTTTCCACGCCTTGGTTAGTCAAGGCTTGGGTTAACGCCTGTAGCAGCTTGCGACCCATACCACGCCCTCTATGAGGTTGGCTTACGATAATATTCTGCACGTCTGCTTGATCAAATAGATAGCTTGCAACGGCATAAGCGATGACCTGTCCACTTGACTTGTCCAATCCAACCAGGGCGATGTAACTGCCACTAAGTGCACCAATTAAAGCTTGCTCTAACGCTTTTTTAGTCCAACTGGCATCGTTAGGCCCTAAGGAAAGTTTCAATATTTCATCAATATCTGACTCACTTAGCACCCGTGTGGCCATCATAATTTAAGCCAAACTAGGTGCATTAAGAAACGGCTGCAAATGATTCCATGTCTCTTTCTTGAGGCTAGGCACTGCCAAAAGCTGGTGTAAACTGTGGCTATAAACTGACCAAACTCCTTTATCAAACAGTTCAATCTCACCCACTTCTCCCAAATTCATCTGTGGCTTTAAAAGCTTTATTGCTGCAGGACCCATCACCAAAATCTTTTCACATTGATTATCTTTTAATAACTTGATCAGGCTATACCTAAGGCCACTTTGAGCGCCTACTAAAGAATGATCCGCGTGGGGGCCAGGCACCAAAGGCCAATTGAACTCCATAGACGCGGCGGGCATCACTTGCAGACTATCATCTTCTGTCTCGCCTCTTATCGCATTAACGATGGCGGTTTGTAACCGCTGTATCGGGCTGCTCATTGCCGCGCCTTCTTGTACCGGTATGTCGTTAACAATCAATACGCCATTACTGTACCAAGACAAGCCTATATGCAGGGGTGCTAGCCTATCTGCCCCCATGACCTTAGCCTTGCCAAAGGTTGGCACGTTCGCATCGAGCGAGCTGCTCGTGTCCAATTCCAACAGGGCTGATACTGAATGTGGCTTGTCTGATGTTTGGGTACGTATACTCAAACCGCTTATTGCAGAAGTGTCTTGCTCAAGCGCATTTTGCACTGAGGAAGCAGGTTGCATGGGCTGTGAAATAGGCACTGGAGCAGTGGGCACTATAATAGGTGCCAATCTTGGACTTATTGGTTGCTGTGTTGATTCACACCAAAAGACATCGTTCGCCTTAGTACCCACCAATGCTTCGGTTGGCAACCAACTGGTAATGCCAATTGTTTGTAAATACTGCAACCTTTGAGTTTCATCAAGCACTGGAAACCTACGCATAGTTTATTCTACTAGTGATTTTACTGTCAGTTCTTTTAGCAACTAAAGCTAAACTTAGGGCGAATATAGCACAAACGCTTTTATGGTTTATGCAGCTTTATCGAAAAGCTCAAAATTATCATATTTTTTAGTAGATAAAGGGGACAATATCGTCCAAACTTACACCGATAATATGACCTCTAATATAGCCTCTGACCCAGTCTCTGGCAATACACAAAAGGACACAGACCCTATGTCAGTCAACAATAACTACGATTTTGATACCATTGTCGATCGCCATAATACCCACTCGTCAAAGTGGGATAAATACAAACACCAAGACATCATCCCATTGTGGGTTGCTGATACCGACTTTAAAGTTGCACCAGTGGTTCAAAGGGCCATAGAAGAACGTGCAAGACATGGTGTATTTGGTTACACCTCTACCGATAAGGAGCGTGACCAGGTCGTAGCTAATTATTATCAAAAAAAATATGGTCTTCATGTAGAGGCGGATTGGATTGTATGGGTACCTGGCATTGTCGCAAGCTTAACCCTGGCTATTGGCAGCTTATCTAAGCAGCACCAGCAAGTTCTAACACCCGACATAGTCTACCCATATTTGCACACCACTCCAGCGGCTGTGGGAAAACAAGCCAACCACTTAGCCATGACCTATGCTGAAGATCGTGTACGCATAGACTTGGACGCGTTAGAAAAACGTAACGCAAAAGATGCGCGTGTGATGTTGTTTTGTAATCCACAAAACCCAGGTGGTGCGATTTACACTGATAAAGAGCTAAGTCGTATTGATTCATATTGTGAAGTAAATGATTTGATTTTAGTATCTGATGAAATACACGCAGACATTATTTTAGATGATAACAAACAACATCTTCCCTACTTTGGAACCAGTGATTACGCCCTTAATAATTCCATCACCTTAGGTGCAGCAAGCAAGGCATTTAACGTCGCAGGACTAGCCTGTTCATGGGCAATTATTGCTAATGATGACATACGCCAAGCATTTAAGCATGAAATGCATGGGATCATTTCTGAGATCAATCCATTTGGCTATGTCGCTACCTTAACGGCATTACGTGAGGGTGATGAATGGTTGTGCGCTATGAATCAATATTTACGCACTAATCGAGACTATTTACTTGAGCAAATCAATGCCATTGAGGGGCTGCGTATGCTGCCTTTGGAGTCTACATTTTTAGCATGGATAGATGTCTCAGCATTAAACTTAAAAGATCCATGTGGCTTTTTTGAAGCAGCAGGCGTAGGTTTATCTCCTGGCAGCAACTTTAACGATAACAACTTTTTGAGACTCAACTTTGGTTGCGCTAAATCGGTGCTAGAAGAAGCGGTAAGCCGCATCAAGAAAGCATTAGTTTAGGTCTTGATACGCTGAAAATTCATGCTGCTTTAGGGCCAATAACGCAGCATGAATGGCTTTTTCATGGGTGGCTTCCAAGCTTAAACGATGCTTTGAAAACTTTGCCTTAGCGCTCTTATCTAACTGCGTCCATTGTTCTTTAATTGGCATGTGTTCAGTCTCACGGTACATCAGGCTGATCACTTGGTATTGATCTAGTTCTAATAAATCTGATCCAACATAGTCCAATAACTGTTTTAAGCGGATACACCCTTCTGTGAGTTCACATTGCTTATCAAGCATTGCTCTTGTGATCACATCTACACTCTCTACGCGATGATTATATTGTTTTTTGAGCATTTCTTGCATCGCTAAAATGCGCTGCTGGTTGATTTTGTGAGCCTGATTTTGGCGATAAAAGATGCGTGCTATCACCAACACCATGACTATACAAAATAGCATAAGAATTAAGATTAACGTGTTTGTCGACATTTATATTTCGCCTTAATGAAATAGATCATATTATAACATGGTAAACACTCTGGTTAGCTTATGAAGATTAGCTTTACCTCACCTTTACTTTACTTCACCTTTACTGGCTTAATTTTCTTACGCCCAATAAAAAACCCCTAGCTTTTTGGGCTAGGGGTTTTTTAGTACTGAATGAGGTGCTTGGCGATGACCTACTCTCACATGGGGAAACCCCACACTACCATCGGCGCTAAAACGTTTCACTTCTGAGTTCGGAATGGGGTCAGGTGGTTCCATCTCGCTATGGTCGCCAAGCAAAAAAAGTTGAATGATAATCTTTCGATCAACATCCTTGAATTTGTGATATATCTTCGTTTAGGTCATACACAATGCGCTTACCGAGGGCTTACCCGTCGTATCGTAAACTTGATTGTTTGTACTTCATGTCACCGCATTCGCATACGACTTCATTCGCTTGTACAACGCTTTTGGCGTTATATGGTCAAGCCTCACGAGCAATTAGTATTGGTTAGCTCAACACGTTACCGTGCTTACACACCCAACCTATCAACGTCCTAGTCTTGAACGGCTCTTTAGGGACTTAAAGTCCTGTGAGATCTCATCTTGAAGGGGGCTTCCCGCTTAGATGCTTTCAGCGGTTATCCTGTCCGAACGTAGCTACCC
>JAIBDW010000099.1 GCA_024686035.1 Oceanospirillaceae bacterium | reverse complement strand
TTATTTTATCCTCGCCAATACCCGGTGTTCGTGTGGTGCCAACCCCATTGCCTCCCTCACCAATGCCCAAGGATAAGCCATCTGCGCCACCAAAATTATGATGGTGGCAGGTGCCACATGATATATTTTGGTTACCAGATAACACTTTGTCATAAAATAATAACTGGCCAAGTTTGGCTTGCCTTTGATCAAAAGTGATGAAATCATCTAGGGTTAAAGGTTTGGGCAAATCTAAAGCACTAGAGGCAGAGATGCCAATGCTTAACTGTACTAATATTAAAAGGGCGAACTTATGCGCAAATTTTTGTTGCTTGGGTTGATGGTGTTTTCTATCTCGTGTTTTGCAGAGATTGAACACGCACGAGATCTTATGGAAAAGGGAAACTTTAAGCAGGCTATGACTGAGCTTTGGCCAGCGGCGCGCTCTGGTAATGCCGATGCTGAAGAGTTGATCGGGGTAATGTACGCGATGGGTTTGGGTGTGCCTAAAGACGATGAAAGGGCTTTTGAATGGTATTTGCGTTCGTCCATGAAAGGGCATGCAGGGGCTCAAAGTGGTGTGGGTTGGTATTATGAAGTGGGCAGGGGCATTGAGAAGCCCGACCTTGTGAGAGCCTACATGTGGTATGTTCTTTCTGCGATCGGTGGCGATCCAGATGCGGCTATAAGCCAAGAAGAGGTCGTGAAAAAAATGACCCCAGCACAAATTGAAAAAGCGCATATATTAATTGACGACTATAGAGTTTGGCTTTATCCATTTAGATAAATTCAAAATGGGCTTTATAAATATACAGCAAATCTAAATATACAAAAACATCACGACATAAATTGGGCCGTTCAAAAGTGCGAACGGCCCTGACTTAGTTTTAATTTAAGTCTTTTGCATTGCCTGCAGTAATGTCTGCTTCTGCATCAGCCACAGCGCTAGTTAAAGCGTTAAAGATTTTTGGACCACCCTTAACATTGGTTTGGAACCAATCATAAACTGGAGTAGCCGCTGCTTTAAATGCAGCTTTTTCAGCAGGGGTAGGCACATACAAATCGCCACCTTCAGCCACGAAATCTTCATAAGCTTTAATAGACTTACGCTTTGGTGAAGCAAATGTAGCTTGCTGAAGCGCAGCAAAACCATCCACTACCACTTGGCGCAGTTCTATAGGCATAGACAAGAACTTTTCATTGTTCATCCACCAAAGAGCACCCATATAGGCATGGCCGTCAAGGGTGACATACTTTAGGCCAGCATCAGGGAACTTCATGCCCATAATGTCTGTGATACCGTTCTTAGAACCTTCAACCACGCCTGTTTGGAATGACGTGAATAGCTCAGGCCAAGGGATAGGCGTAGGAGACGCGCCAAGGGCTTTAACGAGCTCTTGTGGCAAATCGGCTACAACGGTACGGATCTTAAGACCGGCCATATCGTCTGGATTTTGAACTCTGCGCTTGGTGTTGGCAAAGTTGCGCCATCCACCCGTATTACCGATGGTCATCAAACGAATGCTATCGCCAGAGTCTGCAAGGGCCATATCACGCATGGTGCGGGTAAAGTCGCCAGACAATACATCTTCTGCAACTCGGTCATTGGCCATAAGGTAAGGCAAATCTAGCACCTGCACATATGGGAATGCGCCAGCAGCGCCGCCTGATGTTGAAATGTATACATCAATTGAACCATCGGCTATGCCTTGTAAACACTCAGCGCCTTTGGAACAAAGCTGGGTGCCGATAAACAACTCAACAGCAATTTCACCGTTTGAAGCGGCTTCAACAAAGTTTTTGAAAACCACAAGACCATCATAATCTTCGTCGTTTTCGTTTGAGTTTGCAGTGGCACGGATCGTATAGTCTGCAGCATTTGCAGTGGCTATACTGCCTGCCATCAAACCCACTGTGAGCGCTGTGGCTCCCAAAGTTTTAATAAATTTATTCATATAAACTCCTCAGTAAATTGGGCTTATGCCCTTTTATTATTGTTGACGAATATTTTAAGTTCGTCAGTTTCAAGCCTTTTCCCTTCAACAGTTCCCTTGTTGAGGTTTACTATCGAAGTATAAGGAAAATGCATAAACGCTTAAGTTGATTTAAAGAATAAGCCAGCAATGGGCCCCATTAAATCAACATCTTTTACAAACCCTAGCCACGATGGAATACCCAGTGAAATGATAGGGAAATAGGTGATTAAAAAGATAACAAAAATTTCGACCGCTAAAAAAGGCAAGATGGCCTTTGATATAGTTTCTACTTTGACGCCCGAAACAGAAGAGGCGACAAACAGCACCAAACCCATGGGAGGGGTGGCAAGCCCAACGGTTAAGTTAACCGACATAATCATCGCAAAGTGAACAGGATGAATGCCTAAGTCAATAAATATAGGCGCTAAAATGGGGCCTAATATAATAATCGCAGGCCCTGCATCCAAAAACATGCCCACTATAAATAGTAATAGGTTAATCAACAGCAGCAGCAACAAAGGATTGTTGGTTAAAGCCAGTATGTATACGGCTAGATCTTCTGCGATATGAGAAAGACTCACCACTGTTTTAAAGGCCATGGCGGCGCCAACTAACAATAAAACCACCGAAGAAGTGATGGCAGACTTAACCAATATGGGCCTAAGATCTTGTAAATTTATTGAACGTAAAATGACTAAACCAAGCAATGCGGTGTAGACGACAGCTAGAGCAGAGGCCTCGGTGGGGGTGGCTACACCACCTAAAATACCACCCAAAATGATCACAGGTGTGAGTAAAGGCAGCACGGCACGCTTGGCTACTATCCTAAAATCATTGGAGACTAAGCGTCTTTGGATTTGAAATAGAACTTCTGTAACGATTAATGCGCCTGCAAAGTGAAACGATAGGTTTGTGGAATAGCTGCCCATGTCAACATTGATAAGCTTAACCACCAATGGGTAAAGAAGGCTTGCCACCATTAACCTTGCAATGATACGGGCGGCAATATTTTCGGCAGTGGAAATACCTACCCCTTCAATAACAAAACGTTTTGCTGGAGGGAATTCATATTTATTGGCCATAAGCCGGGTAACAATCATCAAACCCAAACCTACCAAAATGCCTGGAATGATGCCGCCGGCAAATAAAGCCGCCACTGACACTTCCATTACATAAGCATAGATGATCATAATGCCTGAAGGTGGAATAATAGGCCCAATTACCGAGGATGCGGCGGTAATGGCGGCAGCAAATTTGCGTGTGTAGCCTTGTTTCTCCATGGCTGGGATGAGCATTGAGCCAAGGGCAGAAGTGTCGGCAACTGCCGACCCTGACATACCAGCAAACAGCATAGAAGACAGAATGTTAACTTGTGCAAGCCCGCCTCTTACAGAGCCTATTATGGTTTGAGAAAATGCCACTAAACGTTCTGTGATGCCGGCTTTGTTCATGAGCTCACCAGCGAGCATGAAAAACGGAATGGCCAGCAATACACCGTTGTCTATACCATTAAAAATATTGCGATACATCAGTGCAATATCGCGCTCTTGTCCATTGAAATAGAGCAAAAACCCTGGCGCTGCAAGCATAGCGAAGTAAACCGGCACGCCAATCATCAAAAATATAAGAAACAAAGGCAAGAACCAAGCTAACATCAGGAATTTGCCCCCATTTCAGTCGGCGTTTTGGGAATAGGGAAACGCTCATTGCCCCATATGATTCTGGCAAACTGACGCAAAATCAACTCTACAGACACCATTAAAATAAGCGTGAGCAACACACTCATGGCTAAATAAATATAGGCTGTTCTAAACTGTATTTGGGTGCCTAAAAACTGGTTTATGCCTGTGTTTTGCAGCAGCCTATTTAGTCCAGATGAATCAAATAATAACGGCGCAGAAAAATGAGACCATGCATGTTGCAGCATGATGACAGAGACAAAAGTACACAGTATTAAGATTGCTAATATTAAATAGTTTTTAAGCCCCACGGGCAAAAACTCATGCAGCATATCAATAGAAACAAAGCCTGTGTAACGATAGGCAGAAGGTGCAACTAGCGCCATCATCCAGATCATCAAACCTCTGGCGGCTTCTTCTGGCCATGGCAGGGCACTGTTGAGCACATATCTAAAAAATATTTGCATCAAAATCACCAACACCATCAAACCAAGGGCAACATAGCCTACAGTGCGGCCAAACTTAAGCGCACGAGTATTAATCGCGTCTAATACTGCCAAAATTACACTGATACTTTTTACCAAGCTTGCCCCGCTATTATGTGTTTAAAAATAGATGGATCTTAAGTGAACTATTGAGCAAATTTACCAAACTGGCCTCCAGCAAACATCAACGGTTTGCCCTGATTATGTGTGAACTGATTCACTTTGCCAACAATTATAGTGTGGTCACCGCCATCAAAAGTAGCGTGTATGCTGCATTCAAACCTAGCGATAGCATGGTGTAAAATGGGTAAATGATTGTTATCAAAATGCCATTGGTCCTGTGCAAATGCGCTAGAGTCTTTAGCAAACTTTAAGGCAAGATCGGCTTGGTCTTCTGCGAGCACATGCACTGCAAAAAATGGGGCATTACAAAATAAATCTTTGTTGCTAGATTTGTTGGCTACAGACCATAAGATTAAAGCAGGGTCTTAGGAAACTGACGCAAAAGAATTGACTGTAATACCCACTGGAATGTGGTTGTCATGGGCTGTAATAATTGTGACGCCCGTGCCAAATTGCCCTAGGGCATTCCTAAGTTCTTTTTGCGTATCAAGGGTTGTTTGGATCATTGTCTCTTGCATCATATTAAGCGACTTCATGGCCCAGGGAGGCCGTGTAAATCTCAAACCATGCCTGGCGATCAAGGCTCACCTTAAGCGCACTAGACAGTGATTTAATACGCTCAAGGTTGTTGGTGCCCATCACCGGCAAAATATTGCACGGATGCTTGAGTAGCCACGCAATAGCGACTGCGTCGGCGGTGGTGTTTTGCTCATTGGCAATGTGGGTGAGACAGCTAAGAATGGCCTTGCTTTTATCATCCTTAGCACTAAACAATGAACCACCACCAAGGGGAGACCAAGCCATAGGGCTGATTTTGTTTTCTTGCAAAAAAGCAATGTCGCCGTTGGTGAAAGCACTGGTTTCCACCACGCTAAGCTCAATTTGGTTGGTGACTAACTTACTACTCATGGCGCTTTGCAGCAAGCTCCAATCATGGGGTTTGAAGTTGGAAGCACCGATAGAGCCCACTTTGCCAGAGCGCACCAAGTTATCTAATGCGCGGCCAGTTTCTTCATGATCCATTAAAGGGTCTGGGCGATGAACCAGTAAACAGTCTATGTGCTCTATGTTCATATGCGTTAAAGAGCATTCAACGCTATAATTGATGTGTGCAGCTGAGGTGTCATAATGCTTTACTCGAGCATTCTCATGCCTGCCCACTGGGGCGACAATATCGCACTTGGTGATGATCTCTACCTTATCTATCAAGTGCGAAGCAGCAGCAAAACTCTTGCCAAGCAATGCTTCAGCAGCATAGCCGCCATAAATGTCTGCTTGGTCTATCGATGTAATGCCTTGTTCTAGGCAGGCTTCTATTTTGGCTTGCACAGCATAAGGGGAAGTGTCGCTTACATCCCCCAAACGCCACATGCCGTAGATAATTTGGCTTAACTCTAGATCTTTTGAGAGTGCTATGCGTTGCATTAACGTCTTGCTCCTATGCCTAATGGTGTGTGTGGGGTAGAGGCCGGAACCCGACCCTGTATTTGAGGTAATGAACATGTTTCAAGTTGTGGAAGCACTTTTTGGCCAAATATTTCACACTCATCTAAGTGTGGATAACCAGAGAATATAAAAGCTCGTATGCCCATTTTTTTGTAGTTTTCAATCTGCGTTAAAATTTGATCCGTAGAGCCTACTAATGCAGCACCACAGCCAGAACGCGCGCGCCCAACACCGGTCCATAAATGCGGCTCTATATAGCCTTCCAAATCTGCAAGATCACGATTTTTGGCTTGGTGGGAAACCCCTAGAGAAGTCGCATCTAAGGCTCTTTCACGAATCAGTTTGCCTTGCTCGTCATCTAGTTTTGACACCAATTCCCTTGCATATTCTTTGGCTTCAGCTTCGGTATCTCGCACGATCATGTGCACACGAAGCCCATAATCTAACACTCGGCCATAGTTTTGTGCACGCTCATGCACAGCCTTCATCCGCTGGGCTAGCATCTCTTGTTTTTCGGGCCACATCAGATACACATCACAATGCTCACCGCATAAATCTAATGCAGATGGTGAATAACCACCAAAATACAACAAGGGGCCGCCATTTTGCTGATATGGCATCGCCGGGCCTGTGGGCACATTTTCAAAGTTATAAATTTGCCCTTTAAAGTTGACTTCATCCTGCGTCCAGGCTTGTTTTAAAAT
>JAIBDW010000022.1 GCA_024686035.1 Oceanospirillaceae bacterium | reverse complement strand
TGCTTACACTTCTTTTATATCATAGTATTGGGCAGCATTTGTAGGCAATAAATCAGAAAATGACTATGGTTTCTGTAGCACCAGGGGCTACAATCTAGCCATCTCATTAAATAATTTCAGCAAAACGTACGCCAAAACCATCCGGATCGGCGATGGTGAAGTCGCGCAAGCCATAGGTTTGGGTGGTTAAGGTGTTGAGCACTTGCATGTTAGCTGCCTGCACTTGCTCCCACAGTGTGTCTATGTGGTTTACAACCACACGCACATTAGCAACGGGCATGTCTGAAGTGGGCGCTACTTGGTTTCTTTGATCTAGGAATATATAGCTTTCATCCCAGCGTATTACTGCAAAGGTGTCATCACAACGGGCAATGCTAAACCCCAGAGCTTTATAAAATGCTAAAGAGCGCTTTAAGTTACTGACATATATTTCAACAGCCAGCTGAGCTGTAAGCTCTTTTGAGGGGCCTATTGGCATTGCATTGCTCCTTTAATATCGTTCTTGCTAAGCTTTTGCTGCGTGCCCTAGTGCTTTAGGAAAGGCCGCAGATTAGTAATGGTAGCGACAAGAGATTACCGTGATATGGCTATCGCTAACCGCATATACCAAGCGGTTCGATTCATCCTCGCGCCTAAACCAAAAGCCTGATAAATTTTCTTTGAGCGGCTCGGGCTTTCCTACCCCATCACATGGGGTGCGCTGGGTGGTGGTGATTAATTTATTGATTCTTTTAAACGTTTTTTTATCTTGCCCTTGCCCTTGCCCTTGCCCTTGCCAGTAAACATAGTCAAACCAAGCATCATTAGTCCATGCTAATAACCTAGTCATCTAGTATTTCTCGTTCAGCCACTTGGGCTGATTTAAATTGCTCAATAGAGCGAGCTAAATGCGCGGCGTTAGCAGAGGGTTTTAATAAATGCACCGTTTCCATCAAACTATTGTAATGAACCAAAGACATCACCACAGCATCTTCAGAATGCCTGCGGGTAATGATTGTTTAGTCTGCGTCATTTACGACATGATCCAGCACAGATTTCAGGCCATTTCTTGCCTCAGTAAAAGATACAATTCGCATAGCTCCCCTTTTTAAGTTGTACAATATATAGAACAAGTCTAATCTGAAATCACTAATTGTAAGACAATGGGCACATGTTTAATTAGCGCAACAATCTCCACAAACGCAAGCGCCTTGCTATGAATCTACCTCGCCCCCTTCAGGGCCATAGAAAAATACCCATGCTGAAAAGTCATCGGTAAAGTCTTCAAAGCGATGAACTACCCCAGCAGGCACAAATAACACTTCGCCTGTTTCAAATTTCTCTCTGCTTTGGCCATTCACAAAATACCCAGCGCCAGAGGCGATCACATACACTTCATCTTTGCTGTGTGGTTGTTGTAAATCCACACCTTCTGGTTTGTATATTTCGATGCTTAAAGAACCATGGCTAAAAAGCGCATTAAATGGTGTTGCAACACCCGCTAAGCTTTGGAGTGCGTTGGGTACGGTTAATCGTTTCATAGCCATTTATATTCACTGCAATCTAATGTTTTCTGATCTTTCTTGTTATCACCAATAAACTTTGCCGCTACTCTTTGTGCATACTTATTACCACCCAACACAGAGTGTGACAACTTATATGTCACTACGCAGTTTTTAGTAAATGTTTTTCGTTGTTCTGTCACATCACTTAAAGGCGTGATTGTATCAAGCTCTCCATGAAGAAATAGCGTGGGTATGTTGGTTTTTGTTTTTGCTGACACAATTGGGTCACTCGCATCAATGAGCATTTCATCACAATTATGGGGGAAACTCAGTGCCAGTAACGCAGTATCACGAAGATACCCTTTGGGTAGCTGATCTGCCTGTATTCTTAGAGATTCAAAATCAGTATATGGCTTGTCATCATAGCAATAATGGCTACTCATACTTACATCTCCAAATGCAGGGTCTAGTAAAAAGTAGACATGGTTTTCAAGATATGAAGTGATTGTATAAACGCTGCGTTTTTCTAGCTGAGGTATAATATGACGAAGGTCTGCAAATATTTCTACACCGTAAAGCCCAGCCCACAATGCTGATATAAATCGATCTCCATTAAGAAGCACATCAATTTTTTTGTTCTTAAATGGGTGATCTAGTTCTAACTTAATAGGGTTTAGATTCAGCTCTTGGTGTAGGTTCCAAATTCTTTTTTCAATATTTTCAAGGGGTTTGTAGCAGTTGAGTGCTAAGTTACAGTAGTCATAAAGTGCCAAGTAGCCAGCCATGGCATTATCCAAAAAATTATTATGAGCCTTCAAATTTGGGAAGGTTGCACTGTCCAAAACCATAGATTCAACAGACTCTGGGTATTGCGTAGCAATGATCTGAGCATATGTTGCAGCATATGAAACACCTATTAATACCCATTCTTCTACGTTGGCTGCCACGCGCATTTTTTCAATATCATGGGCGATGGACAAGCTATTATAAGTGGATAGTTTAACCCCCTGATTGTTAAACTTAGCAATGCAATCAAAATAGTCTTGATCTGATTCTTGCCACTGTGTAGTGACTGATAAGTGATACTTTAGACGTTTTTCTTCGTTTTCAATAAAAGTGTCACATGTGAGTAGTGGCTTGGAAAGCCCTGCTCCTCTTGGGTCTATTACAAACAAGTCTCTGCCTTGATCGGTAGATAGTTCTCTATGAAACTTCCAGGTTGCTCTAATACCATCAATTGAATCAATATACATCGCAGCACCTGGGCCTCCCGCGCCCAGATGAAGCACAGGAGCTTTGGTTGAGATTATTGAGTCACTTCGAAAAACCACCACAGGAAATGTAATGGCTTTATTAGCTTGCTGCGCATGATCTTCTGGCACATGCATGTGATAACAATCGGTACGAGGGGGTGCAGACGTTTCATCAAACCAACAATCCACAGACTCAAAGCCATAGTTTTGGGTGTCGTTAATGGTTTGAAATGGCTGTCTGTAGGTTAGGTCAAAAAACTTGGTACTTATGTATATGGCCAGTGCCCCATACAGCGCTATTTTTAGAAGAAAGCTTTTACGAAGTTTAAACATAGTAATTATTGGATGGTCGCGGCTATGGATCTTATAAATATTTAAAGCATAGACCCTTTTTTGAGAATCACATGCCCAGCCACAAAAAATGCATTTAAAAAGCGTCGCATGAAAGATAGTTTATGCCCAGAGTAAGCTGATTTTAGTGGCGTTTTGTGCCAAAATAGCGGGCAATTTCATACACTCTTTTAGCATGCCGTTTGGCACAAGGTTATCCCATGCAACTGAAAAAAATCCCCGCTACTGTTGTTACAGGTTTTCTAGGCAGTGGTAAAACCACTTTATTGTCTAACGTGTTGCGCCAGATCTCTGGTGGTGCAGACCCTAAGCGTATTGCGGTGATCGTAAACGAGTTTGGCGAGCTAGATATTGATGCGGATTTGTTGCGCAATTGCCCACTAGATTGTGATGACGAAGGCGAAGCGCCCACTAGCTCTTCGCAAGGCATTTACGAGCTAGCCAACGGCTGCATTTGCTGCACGGTAGAAGAAGAGTTTTTACCCGTGATGCTAGAGCTGGTAAAGCGTCGTGATGACATAGACCATATTCTTATTGAGACTAGCGGTTTGGCTTTACCAAAACCTTTGGTGCAAGCGTTTAACTGGCCAGACATTAAGCAACATTTCACTGTAGACGCGGTGATTACCGTGATCGATGGGCCGGCTGTAGCTGCAGGGCGCTTTGCCCATGATGCAGATCAAGTGCAGGCTCAGCGTTTGGCTGATGACAGCTTGAATCATGATCCAGATTTAGCCGAGCTACTAGATGACCAATTAAGTGCGGCAGATCTTGTGATCGTTTCTAAAAGTGATCTTTTGTCTGATCAAGAGCGTGGCCTTGTAGAAAAGGTCGTAGCTGCTAAAGTGCCTAGCGCGGTAAAAACTGCTTACATTGGCCAAAAAGAAGATGGCACAAGTGATGCCTCTTTAGAGCTAGTGTTGGGCCTAGAGGCCGCTGCGGAGCATCGCATTGAAGCGGTGCACACCCATCACGATCATCACCATGACCACGGCGATCACCATGAACACGCCCATGACCACTTTGATTCTTGCGTCATTCACTTAGGTGAAGTGGATGCAGACCGTTTGCAAAGCGCTTTATCTAAGCTACTTGCTGAGCAACAGATCTACCGTGCTAAAGGCTTTGCCGCCTTGCCTGGCAAACCTATGCGCCAAGTGATTCAAGCGGTAGGCCAGCGTTTAGAAAGCCACTTTGACCGCTTGTGGGGGGCTGATGAAGCTCGCCGCACCTCTTTAGTTATGATTGGCAAACACTTGCACGCAGATGAGCTTACTCTGGCCTTAAAAGTAGCTGAGGTTTAATCACTACCCATGCACTTGCTTGCAGCACAACCTGGCGGCTTCGTTGAAGAAGAAGGCATTGTTGATCTAGGCCAAGACCCAGCCAAAATGGTGATCTTGGCTGCCGCAGACACCAGCCTAGCCATGCTTGCCACAGCAGCGCAGCAGCTAGGTAATGAGCTGCCCTCAATGCGTTTGGCAAACTGGAGCCATCTGCTAAAACCTGCTGCTTTTGATCTTTATGAGCACAAAGTGCTAGAGCACGCAGACATTGTCATGGTGTCATTGCTAGGTGGCGCAAGTTATTGGGATTATGGTTTTGTGCGTTTACAAGCATGGCAAAAAGCCAAGCCTGCACGCACACTTATTTTGGTGCCAGGCGATGATGCGCCAGACCCACAGCTTACCCTTGCTAGCTCTTGCAGCCCCGAATCTTGTGGGCTCATTTGGCAGTATCTACGCCAAGGCGGGGTAGGTAACGGCATTAATTTATTGCGTTATTTACACCAAGAATGCCACCCAAGCCTAGCCACGCAAACGCCTGCTTCTAGCCCAAAAACACGCTGGCAACCACCAGCCCAGTTGCCTCAGGCATTGATATATCAGCCAGGTATAGCCCAAGCAAGCTTAACGGATTGGCAAAAAGACACCCTTACTAAAGGCCTGAAAGACGCTCCAGTGGTGGCTTTGTTGTTTTATCGTAGCCATTTACAAAGCGGTAATACGCGCATGTTTGATGGCTTAATGGCAAGCTTAATAGCACAGGGGATGAACCCTATCGCACTGGCTGTCACCTCGCTTAAAGACCCACAAGCGCTGGCTTTAGTGAACCACACCATCAAACAATCTAACCCTAAGCTGGTATTAAGCAGCTTAGGCTTTGCCAGCAACAAAGTAGATGCCCCAAGCCTTAGCTCTGCGCCCACACATTTTAAGTTGCCTATTGAAGGTAATATTCCTGTTTTACAGCTGGTATTGTCTTCCACCACTTGTGAAGCATGGCGCGAGCATAAACAAGGCTTAAGGTCTCGCGATATTGCTATGCAGGTGGTGTTGCCAGAAATGGATGGCCATGTGCTCACTCGCGCTATCAGCTTTAAATCCATGGGTTACTATAGCAAGCTATGCCAGATAGACCTTGTGGGCTATGAGCTAGAGCCGCAAAGGGCGCAGTTTGTAGCTCGCCTTGCAAAGAGCTACTGCAGCCTAGGCCATAAAGCCAACAGCGACAAACGCATCGCCTTGATCCTTGCCAACTACCCCACTAAAGACGGCCGCATTGGTAATGGTGTCGGGCTAGACACGCCGCAATCCGCTATTAATGTATTACAAGCCATGCAAGATGCAGGCTACGCCATTGATAGCGTGCCAGAAAATGGCAATGCCTTAATAGAAAAGCTATTAGAATCTGTCACTAATAACCCCAACACTCTACACCATCTGCCCTGTTGGCAAAGTATGGATGCCACCGAATATATGGCGCATTTTGCAAACTTGCCCCAAGCCTGCCAAGACGCAGTGCATAAGCGTTGGGGTGGCCCTGAAACAGACCCTAAATATCGCCAAGGGCGCATTATGCTTGCAGGTTTGCGCTTGGGTGAAACCTTTGTGGGCATTCAGCCAGCACGCGGCTATAACCTAGATCTAACGGCCAACTACCACGACCCAGACCTAGTGCCTCCCCATAGTTATTTGGCGTTTTATTTTTGGCTACGGCATGTTTATCAGGTAGATGCTGTGATTCACTTGGGCAAACACGGCAACCTAGAGTGGCTTCCGGGCAAAGGCGTGGCATTAAGCGATGAATGTTGGCCTGAGGTTGCATTGGGGCCTATGCCTCATTTTTACCCATTTATTGTGAATGACCCAGGTGAAGGTGCCCAAGCCAAGCGGCGTGCCCAAGGGGTGATTATTGATCACTTAATGCCCCCCATGGCCCGCGCAGAAACCTATGGCGAGCTGGCAGATCTAGAAGCGTTGGTTGATGAGTTATATCAAGCCACAGGTTTGGACACGGCTCGTGAGCTATGGCTAAGGGAGCAAATTGTAGCCACTTTGGCCAGCAGCCACCTAAAACAAGAGCTAGGGCTCACTGCCTACACTAGTGAAAGTGAAATGCTGGCCGAGCTTGATACTTATTTATGCGACATTAAAGAAGCTCAAATCCGCAACGGCTTACATATTTTAGGGCAATTACCTGAGTCTAGAGAACTCAGTGAAACCATGGTGGCTCTTTTGCGTTTACCACGGGGTGAAGCCAATGAAGAACAGGGCATTTTGCATAATTTAGCCAGTGATTTAGGCCTACACTCATCCGACCCTACCACCCCTTATGACCCTTTGGCCACGCAAGTCACGCCATGGCTTGGCCCTAGGCCTGTATTATTAGCCAAACAAGATCTTGGTGTATGGCGCTCTAGCATGGACACCCGCGAGCGCCTTGAATTGTTGGCATTAAGCTTGGTTAATGACTATCTTTTTTCAGTAAATAATAAATATATCAATGAGTTAACGCAGCAGCTACCACGCACCAGCCAACAGCTACTTTACGCAAAAACGGTGATTTTAGCGGCTTTGGAAGACAGCGCTGTGCGTGAAACCCAAGCCCTTATTCAAGGTTTATCAGGCGCATCTGTAGAGCCTGGGCCTAGCGGCGCACCTACAAGGGGTCGTTTAGACACCTTACCCACTGGGCGCAACTTTTTTTCTTTAGACAACCGCAGTGTACCCTCTGCTGCTGCTTGGGCATTGGGCCAGCGTTCAGCTCAAGCCCTTATTGAAAGGCATTTGCAAGAGCACGGCGACTACCCTACTCAGCTTGGTTTATCCGTTTGGGGCACAGCCACCATGCGCACCGGTGGTGATGACATTGCCCAAGCCTTTGCATTGATGGGCATCAAACCTATTTGGGCGGCAGGCTCTCAGCGCGTAAGTGACTTTGAAATAATTCCTGCGATGCAGCTAGGCCGCCCTCGTGTGGACGTCACCCTTCGCGTTTCCGGCTTTTTCCGTGACGCCTTCCCTAACGTAATGAAACTTTATGACGCCGCCGTGCAGGCCTTAGCTACTTTTGATGAGCCAGGTTCCAGCACAAGTGCCATTAATGGCAACGGCAACACCATACGCAAAAATGTAGAACAACGCCAAGCACAGCTCCAAGCCCAAGGCCTAGATGCAACAGAAGCTCAGCGCCAAGCCAGCTATCGTGTGTATGGCAGCAAACCTGGTGCCTATGGCGCTGGCCTACAAGGGCTTATAGATGAGAGATGTTGGGAGCAGCGCAGTGATCTTGCAGACGCATACCTAAACTGGGGTGGCTATGCCTATGGCAACCAAACAGGTGATGGTGTGGCGGCTCATGAAGGCTTTAAACACCGTTTAAGTCAGCTAGAAGCCGTAGTGCAAAACCAAGATAACCGCGAACACGATCTGCTAGATTCTGATGATTACTACCAGTTTCAAGGCGGCATGACCAACGCCGTAACCAGTTTTAGTGGCAAGGCCCCTGCGGTGTATCACAGTGATCACAGCAACCCAAGCGTGCCTAAGATACGCACTCTTAGCGAAGAGCTTAATAGAGTGCTGCGCTCGCGGGTGCTTAATCCTAAATGGATTGGGGCCATGCAGCGCCACGGATACAAAGGTGCTTTTGAAATGGCCGCAAGTGTAGATTACTTATTTGCCTATGATGCCACCACCGATTTAATCGCCGACTACCAATACCAACAAGTCAGTGATGCGTTGATACTTGAACCTGATAACCAGCAATTTATGCGCGACAACAACCCTGCTGCACTAGAAGAAATGGCTGAGCGCATGTTAGAAGCTTGCCAACGTGGCATGTGGCAAGAGCCTGGCGAACACCAACAAGCCTTACAAGATTTGCTGTTAGATTTGGATCAGCAAAAGGAAACCGCCTCATGATTAAATCTACCAGTGCAGATCTGCCTACCCTCATGGCGCAAGGGCCTCGTACCTTAATGGTGCAGGGCACCACGTCCGATGCTGGCAAGAGTATTTTAGTCACGGCACTGTGCCGTATATTAGCTCGTAAGGGCGTAAAGGTGGCCCCTTTTAAAAGCCAGAATATGGCACTCAACAGCGCTGTTACCCCTGATGGTGGTGAAATTGGTCGCGCTCAAGCGGTACAGGCCCAAGCTTGCTTTATCGCACCTGATGTACGCATGAACCCTATTTTACTCAAGCCCAACAGTGACCTAGGCTCACAGGTGATCCTCCGTGGCAAAGCCATTGGCAACATGAAGGCCGTGGAATACCACCTGCACAAACCCAAGCTACTGCAGGATGTGGTGCTGGCCCATGGTGAATTATTAGAAGAGTTCGACCTAGTTATAGTGGAAGGTGCTGGCAGCCCTGCCGAGATTAATCTACGTGAGCATGACCTTGCCAACATGGGTTTTGCTGAAGCCGTAGATTGCCCTGTGATTATAGTGGCTGACATTGACCGAGGTGGTGTGTTTGCCCATTTATATGGCACCTACGAGTTACTTAGCAAAAGTGAACAAAAACGCACCCGTGGTTTCATCATTAACCGTTTTAGAGGTGATAAAGCGTTGCTTCAAGGTGGTTTGGACTGGCTAGAAGAAAAAACAGGCAAACCAGTATTAGCCGTGTTGCCTTACATCCATAACTTGCACATAGAGGCTGAAGACTCTTTGGCTGTGGATCAGTTTGAAAAGAATGACCAAGGCCAACATTTTAAAGTAGTGGTGCCTATTTACCCAAGGGCCAGTAACCACACAGATTTTGATGCCTTAAGAATGCATCCACAGGTAGATTGCCAGCTGTTAAGAGATGTGCAAACCTTTAAAGGTGCAGACCTGATCATTTTACCGGGCAGTAAAAACACCCGTGGCGATTTGGCATGGCTTAAAAGCTCTGGCTGGGATGCGGTCATTCAGCGGCATTTGCGTTTGGGTGGCAAAGTGATTGGTATTTGTGGCGGTTATCAAATGCTAGGGCACGCTGTGCACGACCCTGATGGCACCGAGTCTGCCGCGGGCACAAGTGTGGGCTTGGGACACTTAAATATTGAAACCTTACTAAAAGGTGAAAAACAGTTACGCAATGTAACAGGCGCTTGGTTATCCTCAGAAGGGGATATTCAAGTGACAGGTTATGAGATTCATGTAGGACAAACCACTGGCAGTGACCTTGCTCAGCCATTAATGACCCTCAACACAGGTGCAGATGGGGCAAAAAACAGTGAAGACACCGTAATAGGCAGCTATGTGCATGGTTTATTTGATGAGCCAAGGTTGCTTGCGTTATTGTTAAATTGGGCAGGTTTGCAAGCAAGCACCGCTTTTGATTACCCCGCTTTAAGGGCCTCAGAAATTGAACGTTTGGCCGATGAAGTAGAAGTGGAGTTGCCTATGGAGAGGATTTTTAACATTATGAGCGGTAGCCTTTAGCATGAGTTTGGTCATTATTATTGCACTAGCGCTTGTTCTGGACTATTTTCTAGGCGAGCCTAAACGGCTGCACCCTTTGGTGGGCTTTGGTGCGCTGGCTGATGGGCTGGAGAAGTGGCTTAACACAGAAGATGGATTACTTCGCTTTGCTGGTAAAGACAATCGACTAAAAGGCAAAGGCCTTTTGGCACTGAGCCTTGCTATTGGGCCCATCGGTTTTATGGCCTACTCACTAGAGCAAACACTGGCTCAAAGCTCAGTATTTTCAATTCTTTTGGCTGCTGTGGTGCTTTATTTAGCGATTGGTTGGCGCAGCTTGATAGAGCATGCTAAAGCCATATCTACACCTCTTATTTTGGGTGATCTTATCGCTGCTCGTGCTGCAGTGAGCCGTATTGTAAGCCGTGACACTGAAACATTAAATGAGCAAGAAATCGCCACTGCCGCCACAGAGTCTGTGCTGGAAAATGGCGCCGATGCGCTCTTTGCTGCGTTGTTTTGGTTTATTGTGGCCGGTATTCCAGGGGTGGTTATTTATCGTTTGAGCAACACCTTAGATGCCATGTGGGGCTACAAAAACCCACGTTTTTTACACTTTGGGTGGGCTGCTGCACGTTTTGATGATGTGCTCAATTTTATCCCTGCCCGCCTCACTGCACTATCTTACACACTGTGCGCAAGCCTTAATGGACACACTACAAACGCATGGCAAAGCTGGCGCCAACAAGCAGGCACTTGGAAAAGCCCTAATGCAGGCCCAGTAATGGCTGCAGGTGCTGGCGCTATTGGCGTGGTGCTAGGTGGTAGCGCACATTACCATGGCCAAGAGCAACAGCGGCCAGTGCTTGGCGCAGGCAAGCCTCCCATGGCTAAAAGCATTGATGATGCCTGCAGCTTAGTCAATTACAGCCTAGCGTTATGGGTTTTGGTGATCGGTGGCATTAGCCTTTTAGGCCAGGTGTCATGAGCCTACTTTTCCACGGTGGCGATTTGCAAAGCGCATCCGCTATCTACGGCCGAGACCCTAGTGAATGGATAGACTTGTCCACCGGCATTAACCAATACAGCTACCCTATACCCGCCATAGAGCAAAGGGCTTGGCACCAGCTGCCTTATTTAGACCCCAAGCTTAGCGCTGCTGCTGCAAGCTACTATGGAGATCATGGGTGTTTGGCCAGTAGCGGCAGCCAAAGTATTATTCAGTTATTACCTAGCATATTACGTAAGTTAGGCAGTGCCGGGCCTGCATGGTTACCCGATGTAGGTTATCAAGAGCATGCTCACGCTTGGTCTAAGTGTGGTAACACAAACACCTATAGTGGTCTAGATAGCGCTTTAGCTACACAGCAAATAAACACGGCTCTAGAAGATAAGCGTATAGGTCATCTACTCATTATTAACCCCAACAACCCTACAGGTGAACGCTTTACCCCACAAAAGCTACGCTCTTGGGCACAAAAACTACAGGCTTCCAATGGGTTTTTAGTGGTGGATGAAGCCTTTATTGACACCACGCCAAACGCTAGTTTACTCACAGAACCGCTGGCCAAAAACGTAGTGGTTTTGCGTTCTGTAGGCAAGTTTTTTGGCTTGGCTGGCATACGCTTGGGCTTCACTTTTGCAGCACACAGCGTATTAGCGCATTTAGCTAAAGAAATAGGCCCTTGGGCTGTTAATGGGCCTGCACAAACTGTTGCTATTGCTGCTTTAAATGATACCCTGTGGCAATCAAACATGCGCACTACTTTAGCCAATGAAAGCCTACAACAACGTAACATTTGGCAAGCAGCTATGACTGCCCTAGGGGCTTATCAAGCAGGCTCTCACGAACTCTTTCGAAGCTTTAGCATGGCCCCAAAACTAGCTCAAAAGCTACACCAAAGTGCAGCTAAACATGGTATTTTAATACGCCTAGTGGCCATTAATTCAAATACTAGTTTGTTGCGTTTTGGTAATATAGATCCAAGCCAAAATATAAATAACGCCAGCGCACTAGACTATTGCCACACATGGATACAACAGGAATCCGAATGACCTTTTTCCCTCTTTTTCACAACACCCAGCATTTAAAAATACTACTCATTGGGGGTGGAAATGTAGCCAAGCGCCGCGTAAAAACACTGGTTAAAGCTGGTGTTTGCTTTGATCTAATGTCGATCTGCGTCAATGACGGCATTACCGAGTTAGTAGAACAAGCTGGCGGCACAGTCACCTTAGGCGCCTATAACGGCGACGATGTGATGCGCGGCTATACCTTTATTTGTGCTTTAACGGATAATCGTGCTGTAAATCACCAAATTTCCCTGGATGCAAAAGCCATGGGTTTGTTGGTGAATGTGGCCGACGTGCCAGATGATGGCAACATTATATTTGGCGCCATTATTGACCGTGCCCCTTTGACTATTGCTATCAATAACGGTGGCGCTTCGCCGGTTTTATCCAGTATTTTACGCCAACAACTAGAGCAACTTGTGCCCAAAGCCTATGGCCAACTGTCTCGTTTAGTGGGTGCTTATCGCCCACAAGTAAAAAAGGCTTTACCCGACACCAAGCAGCGTTCTATGTTTTGGCATCAGGTGCTGCAGGGCCCTGTGGCCGAGGCCGTATTCTCTGGCAAACATGATGACGCTGAGAGCATGCTTAAAGGCCAATTAGAAGAAATAGACCGCGGCCTTAACAAACCCATGAACACAGGCGAAGTGTTTCTGATAGGCGCAGGCCCAGGTGACCCAGACCTACTCACGCTAAGGGCTTTTAGGCTTTTACAAAAGGCTGATGTGGTGCTTTACGACGCTTTAGTTTCTGATGGCGTGATGGCTTTAGTGCCACAATCTGTAGAGCGGGTATATGTAGGTAAACGCCGTGCAAACCACAGCGTGCCGCAAACAGGGATCAACCAATTACTAGTGGATTATGCCAAGCAAGGCAAACGTGTGGCTCGCCTTAAAGGTGGAGACCCGTTTATTTTTGGACGTGGTGGTGAAGAAATTGAAACCTTAGCGCAGCAACATGTGCCGTTTCAAGTGGTGCCCGGCATCACCGCAGCTAGTGGCTGCTCGGCTTATTCTGGCATCCCTCTCACCCACAGAGACTATGCTCAATCAGTACGCTTTGTCACAGGCCAACTACAAGATGGCAGTGTCAATTTACCTTGGCCAGAGCTCGTAGTAGAAGGCCAAACCTTAGTGTTTTACATGGGTTTAAAAGGCTTACCATTAATCTGCAAACAGCTCATCGCTCACGGTATGGACACCAATATGCCGGTGGCGTTGATTGAAAAAGGCACCACTCAAGACCAACGGGTATTAGTATCCAACCTTACACAATTACCGGCGCTGATCGAGGCAGAAAAAGTGATGTCTCCTTCGTTATTTTTGGTAGGGCGCGTGGTTAGCTTGCATGATAAGCTGGCTTGGTTTACCTCATCAAGAGAAAGCTGATTCCAAATGCCCATCACTCATCAGTTATTAGCTGTTTTTGTCGCTCTCATTTGGGGCACCAATTTTGTCTTTATTGAATTAGGCTTAAACGACTTACCGCCGTTTTTATTTGCCAGTTTACGCTTTACCTTTGCCGCCTTGCCTTTGGTGTTTCTTTTGCCTCGCCCAAAGGTGCCTTGGCGCTATTTAATCGCCTATGGGGTGTTTATCGGGTTTGGCCAATTTGGGCTATTGTTTTGGGTCATGGATAGCCATATTTCGCCTGGACTGGCCTCTTTGGTGATTCAGGTACAGGCTGTGTTTACCATCTTATTGGCGCTTTTGTTATTTAAAGAAACCATCCGGTGGCCTCAGGTGGCAGCCTTAGTGGTGTCTTTTGCAGGTATTTTATTAATCGCAGTGCAAGGCAATACCGATGCGACGCCTATTGGCTTAGCCGTCATTCTAGTGGCCGCTGTAAGCTGGGCTGCGGGTAATCTTGTTGTTAAGCGTTGTGGCAAGGTGCATATCATAGCCTTTTTGGCATGGTCTTCTCTTTTTGCAGTGCCGCCACTGGCGGTAATGTCTTATTATCTTGAAGGCCCTGCGCTTATCACGCAAAGCATAGGGTCTGCCACATGGCATGCATGGGCTATTGTACTGTGGCAAACCATAGGCAATACCCTTATTGGATATGGCCTGTGGAATTTATTATTACAACGTCACGCAGCAGCGTTAGTCGCCCCGTGGGCTCTACTGGTGCCTGTGTTTGGCATGGCTGCTTCAAGTGTGTTTTTATATGAGAGTATGCCTTGGTGGAAGTGGGTGGCGGCCATTTTAATCATCGCGGGCCTAGTGATCAATTTGCGCTCGTCAAAACACCATTAACCCCCATTAACTCCATTTAGCGCCACTGAAGCCGATTATGCATGTGCGCTCTACCAAAGCTTGGGGCTAATAAAAATAATTAAACACGGTAAAACCACCTAGGCCTGAAGTGCCTACACCTATCACTAATTGCAGGTAGCCTAAGAAGCGCTCTAAGTGTTTCCCTGGCAAATTGAAGGGCACGCTGATGGCAACAGATAATAATGCCATACCTAGAATAGACCCTATGCCAAACAGCACCATATATCCCATGCCTGCCAATAAATCTTGTGCCGCGTTTAGGGTTAATACCACAAGTGCGGCAGAGCCTGCCATGCCGTGCATAATCCCCACCATTAACGTGCGTATTGGAAATGGCGTTTTGTGGATATGTGAGTGAGCACCTACATCTAGCTTGAGATCGTTTTCATGGTGCTGATGGGCATGGAGGTGTGTTTTACCATGGTGTTGATGAGCATGAAAATGTATGCCTTTTCGGCTCATGCGCCAAAGCACATCTAAGCCTAAATACAACAACATAAACCCAACGGCACATTCTAATAAAGTAGCCATATATTCAGGAATTAAAACGCCGCTTAGCAAAGCAACAGAGCCTAAGGCAAACAAAGTGAGCGTATGGCCAAGGCCCCAAACAGCACCGTGACGCAGTGCAGCAGATCTACCTTGCTTCTGGGTGACTATAGATGCCACTGCAGCAACATGGTCCGCCTCTAGGGCGTGACGCATGCCGATCATAAAGCCGATTAATAGAACACTTATTTCCACTTAATACCCTTTTTCGCTCTCTGTATTTTTATTTCGCTAAATTAGACTAAAAAATTATAGCATTTTATCGATTATTTAATCTTTCAGGGCCTGCAGGCAGTATAAACTTTCATTCACATTTTGTTGGTTACAAGTGATCACCACCTGGCCACCCAAGGCGTGCAGCCTCACCTGTGTTTGCTGCCCATAAAGGCAACTCCTAAAGCTTTGGTAGGACTGCTGCTTTGGGTGTTTTATATGCTTTATTTCTAGGCATGCAAAATCATAAAGTTGCGGCAGGCTAAACTGCAGCCCTTCAGTTGTGATTTCCATGGCCGTTTTTGCCATATCCAGCCTCAGCTTTAGTGCTGCTGGGTTTAATAAATAAACATCAAACACAAACTCAAGCACATAATCATAGACCGATTGGGAAGACACCAACAGATTAATCCTGCGCTAAGCGTTTGGCGGTATATCCAGTTAGGCCACCCAATATGACCCAGAACACGGCGTTAGCTATGGCCGTAGCGTAAATAAATTGTGCTTGCAGGTCGGTAAGGGCTGCTAGCGCTTGCGCGTCTGGGTGTAAAAAACCATGTACTTGCGGCTGTGGCGCACCCACAAGCCAAGGCGCGGCTATAAATACGATAGCAAAGGCTTTAGCGATACCTGGCAAAAAAACCAAGCTTGCAATTGCTAAGCCGGTGCTCACTACTGCTAATACCCACCAAGATTGGCGGCCTTCAAGGGCAGCCGCTTCCATACCAGGGATTTCTGGAGTGAGGCCTAATGCTGGTAGGACAAAAAACATTAAATAACCTGCCAAACCCCACAAAATACCTCTAGCCCAAGACACGTTTAGCTTGGCTTTATCTTTAGCCGTGAGCATGGCCGCTAGTAAAATAATGGCAAAACCAAAGGCCGATAAAACATTAGATAACACGGTGAAAGCAAGACGCTCAAAGCCGTCGCCAGGAGCCCATGCTTGGACATTATGAGTGTGGGTATGACCATGATCTTTGTGAATGGCCGCAGCTACTTCTGGCTGCTCCATTTCAAAGGCTTCAGCAGCATAAATAATAGGGGATACTTGCAATGCTTGAACTGCACTTAAAACTAAACCTGCGGCCAAGGCGATTCCTAGCGCAGCTAACACCATAGAGCGGAACATAAAATTATCCTAAGAAGACGTCGTAATTCTTAATGGCAAGGAAATGCAAAAGAGTGACGCGTGTCGTGAGCAGCGTTATGTGCGACATCCATAGGAGCAAAACCAACTCCCATCAATACCACCATGCCCAAGATTGCAGCAGCAGCCATTTGTACACTTGAATTGGCTAAAGCGCGGCTTGATACCGCTGAATCACCCTTTGAAATTACTGTCGATGTAGTCATATATTCCTCCACGTGCTCACCCGCACGATAAAATTAATGTTAGCGGGTTTAACCCCTTAAGTGCAGGCCGGTCTCCGGACTGACAAGCATTGCTTGTTCACCGTTGCGGGGGCAGCACAGCTCTTAATAAGGCTGTTTCCCGTGAAAGCTAAATTCGTGTAGCCACCTACGGGGCCTACTTTAAGTTAAAACAGCAGCCAGTTAAAGCTTTAATGCGAGCGTTTTTATTCAACACGCGACTCATGTTGCATAATGACGCTTAAAAAAACACACACGACGATCTCATAGCGAGTGCATTTTTACGTAATTTTCGCTCTCAACACTCGAAAAAAAACCCATTGCGGTGGTATGATGTGAGCCTTAATTGAACACCTTTATAGAGTGAGAGCATCATGACTGCGTTTGGCACACAATTTGTTCCAGAAATGGCCTTAGCCACCTTTGATGGCAAACAATGGAGCACACCAAGTTTAGTGCCAAGCAACAGCATTTCAATACACCCTGGTGCTCATGTACTACATTACTCAAGCACTTGTTTTGAAGGGCTAAAAGCATTTCGTCATCCTGATGGCAGTAGCCATATTTTCCGTATGGATCAAAACATCAAACGTTTGGCACAAAGTAGCCGTTTGATTTCTTTGCCTAGGGTAGATGAAGCCATGCTAGAGGCCATGATCTTAGACCTTGTTGGCCGCTATAAAGATGAAATACCAGCGGCTCCAGGCACCTTATATTTACGCCCTACTCATATGGGCACAGAAGCTGCCATTGGTAAGGCTGCCACGCCTTCAAATGAGTCTATGCTGTATATACTGGGATCACCTGTTGGAGACTACTTTGCCAGTGGCGATACCACTTTAAGAGTGCTCATAGATGAAGAAGGTATGCGCTGTGCACCCCACATGGGCATGGTAAAAAGTGGTGGTAATTATTGCAGCGCACTGCCAGTATTAAATAAAGCCCGCACAGAGCACCAAGCTGATCAAGTTTTATTCGCCCCTCAAGGTGATGTGCAAGAAACAGCCGCCGCCAACTTTATCTTAATAGATGGTAATGAAGTCATCACCAAAGCACTGGATTCTACTTTTTTGCACGGCGTCACTCGGGCCTCTGTACTCACCTTGGCGCAAGAAATGGGCATGAAGATCAGCGAGCGAGACCTTAGTGTAGCGGAGCTGCTAGAGCGCAGTGCTCGCCCTGATGCGGAAGCTGCACTTTCTGGCACAGCTGCCGTGCTTACCCCCGTAGGCACCTTAATACACCAGGGCAAAGACTATACCGTAGGCACAGGTAAACCAGGGAAAACCACGGTTAAGCTTCGTAAAGCCTTAAACGATATTCAGTTTGGTTTGGCAACAGACCGCTTTGGTTGGCTCACTAAAGTTTAAAACTTGGGCTGCCAACTTAGCCTTGGCTTTTATATGTTGAGCTGTTTTTCAATTTTAGCAGACAAGGCGACCTTGCCTTTGGTGCTGTAATCTTGAATACGGCTCTCTATATGCGGCAACTGATAAAGATAGTTAACCATCATGCCGTTGGATTGCTTTATGCCCTTGTCAGACGTATCCGCCATCCAGTTTAAGCGCTCAATCTGGGCACCATTACTTAGGTGGAAATGTGCCACAGGGTCACGTGCATGGTTTGGGTTGCGCTTTTGCTTCTCTTTTCCAAGGTAGTGAATCGCCATTTTTTGCATATGCTCAGGTGACCTTAAGGCCAACCCTTCATCTAACAAAGCTGATTCTTTCTCAACATCTATGGTGTCTAACCACCGGCAAAAATCTGGTATAGGTGAAAGGGTTGCAAAGGCAGTCAATTGAGTAAATTCTTGCTGTAATTGCTTAACCACGCGCTTTATAAGAAAGTTGCCAAAACTGATACCAGCAAGCCCTGCTTGGGCGTTGGAAATGGAATAAAATATAGCCGTGTCGGCCAGACTAATATCTTCTAAAGGCGCCGTTTCATCCAGTAATTCTTGAACATTACTGGCCATACCTTTTACCAAAGCCACTTCGACAAAGATCAACGGCTCATCAGGCATGTTGGGGTGAAAAAAAGCAAAGCAGCGGCGGTCTGAATCAAGCCGGTTTTTAAGATCATTCCAATCTTTAATAGCATGCACCGCCTCATAGGCAATCAGCTTTTCAAGCAGCTCTGCACTAGAGCGCCAGTTGATCTCTTCCATTTGCAGCAAACCCACATCAAACCATGCACTTAAAAGACGCTTTAAATCCGCTTCTAGTGGCACAAGGTTAGGGTGCTCTTTGCCCAGGCGCAACAATTGCTCGCGCATATCAACCAAAAATTTAATGCCTTGGGGCAGCTCATTAAACTGTGTGAGCAGTTTCATTCTTGGGGGCTCCAAAGCACTACGCAGTTCTGCCTCTAAACTCACCCGCTCCCCTGCATCCGCTGCCAACCAAGCCTTGGTGGCGATAGTGAGGCGGGGTTCATCTACATTATAATGGTCTGCCATTAAGGATAAAAAACGCACTCTTCCGGCATCATTTAAGCCTAAAAAGTGCCTTCCAAGCTCTGCCGCTCGGCCTCTTGCAGCCACCTCGCCCCCATCACTTTGAAGGCAAGCATCCATCCACGTTAGCAATACTTTTTCATGGTTAGCATTGAGCACAGGTTCCAGAGATAGCTTTTCTAGCGAATTATTTTGGGTCGACACGTCTCGCCAAAAAGGCATCCATCTCTTTATGGTTTTATGATACAACCGATTAGCTAGCTGCTGCATTGGAACTCCTATAGGCCAGTCCGTTTATTTGACTACTGTAGCAGCATTAGTGCCATTTATATGCATTTGACCTATGGGTCAACGGCAGCCTTTGTAGTCAAAATTATAGTGCGTTTCAACGTTTTAATAGTGTACAAACTAAGCCACAAAAGCGGTGTAGATGGTATATTGGGGTACAGATATTAAGCGAGCCGGTAAATTGAAAATATTATTAGCAGGCTGCGGCGATATTGCCCAGCGTATCCCTCCAAACCTACCAAGTGAATACCAGTTTTTTGGTTTAACACGCCGCTCCAAAATGCTGACTTATGGTATTACGCCCTTAGTGGGAGACCTTAGAGATAACTCATGTCTGGACACGGTGTTTGCAGAAGGTTTTGATGTGGTGGTTGCTACCCTCACACCAGACGATATGAGCGCAAAAGGTTATCAAAAAGCCTATGTTGAGACTTCTGCGGCTCTAGCCTTAGCTATTTCACGCGCTGTATATAAACCTAAGTTGGTTATTTGGGTGTCTAGCACCAGTGTGTATGGTCAAAGTATGGGGGCATGGGTGGACGAAGATAGTGAAGCTCGTTCCTCATCGTTTTCTGGCCAAGCACTGCGCCAAGCCGAAGAGAATATATTAGCTGCCTCAGACACAAGTCTAGTGGTAAGGTTTTCGGGAATCTATGGGCCAGGGCGCAGCCGCATGCTAGATCAAGTGCTAGCAGGGGTTGGGTGCGCAAAACAGCCTGAGCAGTGGAGCAACCGGATACATAGTGAAGACTGTGCCGCAGTGATTGCTCACTTTATGCGCCTCAATGAGCAAGAAGTGCCCCTATTGCCTATTTATGTGGCCACAGATTGCCAGCCAGTCACCTTATATGAAGTACGTCATTGGTTGGCGGCACGCCTGAATGTAAGCTTAATAGCACAGGCTGCAAACACTCGTGCTGCTAGGCGCTGCAGTAATCAAAAGCTATTAGATAGTGGGTATAAATTCAAATTCCCTACCTACCGCGAAGGGTATTCGGCGTTAATAGAAGACCTAAAATCGCCTAAGCCGTAAGCCTTTTAGCTTAGTCTTTGGGGACTCTTTCATGATATAGGCTTGGGTAAATAGTGCTAAATTTCTCATAGGAGCGCTGATACTGCTCGACTAAGCTTGGGTTGGGGTGTATCACCTTAGACACTTTGGGCTGTGAGCATACGCTGCTAATATGTTCGCCTGTTACGGCACAAATAGCCAACCGTGCAGCGCCCAAAGCTGCGCCATAATCACCTTGTTCAGGTACCAATAAATCGATATCCATGGCTGCTGCAATAATCTCTAGCCACTGTGAAGAGCTGCTGCCACCGCCCACGACAAAGGCGCTATTAAGCTTAGTGCTGTGCTGAGCATCTACCTGTGTAATGGCACTTAAGCAATCGGTTAAAGCAAAGCCTACGCCCTCCATCACCGCCTGCACTAAGTCTTCAGAAGAGGTGGCACGGTGTAAGCCCACAAAAGCGCCCCGCGCATCAGCGTCATTGTGTGGAGTGCGCTCGCCAGATAAATAGGGCAAAAATTGAACATCTGATGCCCGCTCTATTTTATTAGGCAGGGTATTCACCATAGTGGTCACGCTAGTGTTAGTGACATTAGCCAACCAGCTCAGGCTGTCTGCGGCGCAAAGGGTGACCCCCATGGTGTGCCACATATCTGGAAAGGCATGACAAAATGAATGCACAGCTCTTGGTGTATTAGGCTGGGGGCTGGGGCTGGGTGCAAATACGACACCTGAAGTACCCAAACTAATAAATCCATTGCCTGGCGCAATGACGCCCATACCACACGCCGATGCGGCATTGTCGCCACCACCACCTGCCACCATGGCTGATGACATGTGCCAACGTTTAGCAAGCTGCGATCGCAGTTGCCCTGTGATCGCATTACCTTCAGATAGGGCCGGCATGTGTTGCCTAGATAAATGTGTGGCTGTAAGCAATGTGTCAGACCAATCTCGTTGGGCCACATTTAGCCACAAAGTGCCAGATGCGTCAGATAGGTCGGTGCCATAAGTGCCTGTAAGCCAAAGACGCACATAATCTTTGGGCAACAGCACCTTATGTATTTTACTAAACACATCTGGCTCGTTTTGTTCAACCCATCTCAACTTGGGTGCAGTGAACCCAGGCATCACTAAATTACCTGTAATGCCTTTAAAATCTGCTATTTGAGACAACTGGTTACACTGTTGTTCACTGCGGCCATCATTCCAAAGAATACACGGCCTAAGGGGTTTATCATCCTCCCCTATAAGCACCGCGCCATGCATTTGGCCAGAAAGCCCGATGCTACAAACGCTTGAAAGTGGTCGGGGGTAGCGCTGATGAAGTTCATCCATGGCCTGGGTAACGGCGGTAATCCAATCATCAGGATCTTGCTCACTCCAAGAGATTTCTGGCCTAGTGACCGTTAACGGGGCACTGGCGCTACCTACTAGTTTATGACTTTGATCTAGTAGTAATATTTTTACGCCAGAGGTGCCAATGTCGATGCCTAGGTACATGGTGAATCCTTGTGCGTCTAAAAATGATTATGCGTTCAAGTAGCCAATTAGCAAGGAAATGAATGCGCCAACATGGACCACTATAATGGCTTTGTCTTTCCACATGCAGCCCACTGCAAACCAAAGGAATATGCCAATAAAAAACATATAAATATTGTAAGGCACTAGGTTCATGCCCGTCATACCATAGCCTATAAGCTGTATTATGGTGGCAACCCACTTTACAAGGTCAACCCTCTCTACATCGCTTATTTTCATTTTTGCAGCCCTATTTTTTGCCAAAGGCAAACTATATAGCAGTGTATGTGTTTATGAAAGCTAAAAGGGTTAGTGGTCTATTTGTTCATAGTCATACACGCATAATAGCCCTATAATGCTGCTTAAACGCTGGGTTTTTGAGGCTTATCTAGTCTTAGCCTTGATTACTGCGATAACCCATTTTTACTCTTGTTTTAGCTATTATGACTCAAACCTACTACCCATTATTTTTGGCTTTAATGGCCAATAAATTTGTCATTACTGTATGCTTTTTTGTGGGCGTGCTGTTTATTAAATTTTTGATCATCAGCTTGATCAAAAAGAAATATGCAGACAATAAACGCGCTAAAATAAATGTCATCAACAACTTAGTCAGCGTCGTATTGCTGATTGTACTGTTCAATATTTGGTCTGAAGAAATTCAAAAGTTTGCCTTTTCTATTGCTGCATTTATAGTGGCCATAGTGCTTGCCACTAGAGAATTTATCCAATGTTTTATAGGCTTTATGTACATCATTTCAAGCCGGCCTTATCGTACGGGTGATTGGATACAAGTAGGCGATGCGTATGGCGAGGTACACTCTACCGATTGGATGAAGCTTACGCTTTTAGAAGTGAACATTGATGCCTATGAATACACTGGCATCACTTTGTATTTGCCCAATAGTAAGCTGATTACAGCACCTATTAAAAACCTAAATTTTTTAAAACGCTATGCCATGCATCACTTCACCATTACCCGGGATGGCAGTGTGAACCCGTTCATTTTTATTGATCGCTTGTATGCAAAAGCACACGAGTATTGTGAAGACTTTAAAGACGTTGCATTTCGTTATAATCAGCTTATTGAAAATAGGCTTGAGATTAATATTGCAGGCCCCCAGCCCCATATTCAAGTGGCTACTTCGGAGCTTGGAGATACGCAAGTATTGGTGACCATATTTTGTCCCACCGAACGCGCCATGGCGATCGAGCAAGCATTAACCGCTGACTTTATGTTTATGTGGTTTGAACAAAAAGCGCTAGGGCTGGATTTTGTTAATGTGCCCAGTAAGGGTGAGGCAATACCGCTTTAAATAGCATAACCTCAGTGTTAATATTCCACCAAAGAATAGATGACGGATTGATTTATGGCACCTACAGTAAGCAAAGATCTTAAGCAGTCTGTTAATGCTGCCAAGCTCACCAAGCAACAACAGCAGCTGCAAAAAGCCACGCAGCAGCAACAAGCCATCATCGACTTGTTTGCTAAAGGTGAGTTTAAAAAGGCCTTGTCTGGCGCCAAAAAAATGTTGCTTAAGTTTCCGTCATCATCACTATTACACAATATAGCAGGGGCCTCACATGCTGGCTTGTTACAATTTGATGCGGCTATTTTTAGCTACAAAAAAGCCATAAAAATTGAACCCAATTCTCCAGAAACTTATTACAACATGGCTGCTGCGCAAAATGATAAGGGCAGCATAAAAGCAGCAGAAGAGAGCTACAAAAAAGCCCTAACGCTTAAGCCAGACTTTGCAGATGCCACTAAAAACTTAGGTAGCCTTTTGCATGACTGCCAACGCTATGAAGAAGCACAAGCTTGTTTTGACAAGCTGAGCGACAAATATTCTGTAGCCAAAGCCCTAGAGTGCTCTTATAGACTAGCGCAGTATGATGACGTTAATACGCGCATAGACACCATTGCTGTGCAAAACCCATCAAACATTAGGGTGGCAGCATTGAGTGCCTATGCATCGCACCAGCTTAAACAGCCAGATCGTTTTCCGTTTTGTAAAAAGCCCAACGAGCTAGTGGCATTTGGCAATCTAAAAGACCACATGCCTGATGCTGATGCATATATTGCAGCATTGCTGGATGAAATGAATAACAAAACCACCACTTGGGAGCCCAAAAACCATGCCACAAAATCGGGCTTTCATACGGCAGGCAACCTGTTTGCCACGCCCAGTGATGCGCTGAAAATATTAGAAGCAATTGTAGAAAAAGAATTGGCCTCGTTTTATGAGAAATTCAAACACCTAGGGCATGGCCTGACGCAAAACTGGCCAAAAGAGCACCATATTAAATCTTGGTATGTGCGCATGTTAAAAAATGGCCATCAAAGTGCGCACATTCATTCTGCAGGGTGTGTAAGTGGTGTGATTTACCTTAAAACTGTATCAGAGCCTATCGACAATGAAGGTGCCATTGAATTTGGCCTGCACGGGTATGACTACCCTGTTATAGATGCCAACTACCCGCACCAAACGTATCAGCCAAACCCTGGGGATATTATCCTCTTTCCATCCTCTTTGTTTCACCAAACAGTGCCTGTGTTAAAAGACGTAGAACGCTGTGTGATTGCGTTTGATTTACGTAAGTAAGGCTTGTCGTCTATAGCACCCTAATACGTTTAAATGCCATTTTTCACCCACGCGATACAACTAAACGTCTGTGGGATGCTAAGCTTAATATTATCGATAAGCTTGTAATAGTTTATTATTTTTGGTGATATATTGTTTATAGAGAGTTATCTATAACCATACGGAAACCAACATTTAAGGAGTTTTTATGATTTATTCAACCACAGATTCCATTCCTGGCCAGGAAATAGAAGAGATAGTAGGTGTTGTTACCGGTAATGTTGTGCAAGCAAAGCATATAGGACGTGACATCATGGCTGGTTTAAAAAGCATTGTAGGCGGTGAAATACGTGGCTATACGCAAATGCTAACTGAAGCTAGGGATACCGCTGTGCAGCGTTTAGTGGCCAATGCTCATGCAAAGGGAGCCGATGCTGTGGTGGGTATTCGTTTTACTACAAGCAGTATTATGGATGGCTCATCTGAGATTATGGTTTTTGGTACAGCCGTTAAATTTAAACCCACAAAGGAACAACAATGACCGATATGCAACCACATGAGGAAATCTCAAAGCCGTTATCTGCCAAAGATGATGATGCAAAAACTAACGCCCTTATCGCTTATTGTTTGATGGCTGTAGGCTTTTTTACTGGCCTCTTTTGGCTTGTGGGTGCTGTGTGGGCTATGGCTAAAAAAAGCGATGCTGCAGGCACTATTTATGAAGATCATTATGCAAACAT
>JAIBDW010000097.1 GCA_024686035.1 Oceanospirillaceae bacterium | reverse complement strand
CGTAATGTTAAGGCAATCATTAAAGTAGGCGATAAGAATGAACATAATTTTTATAACTATGATTTTAATCATCCGTTGAACATAAGCCCACTACAAAACCCCTATGAGCTATCAAAGGGAGACGATTTACGTGTTCAGTTGACCTTTAAGCAAAAACCAGCGGCAAACTTATTACTGCATGGAAAAATAAAGAACAAACCGGCATTTAATCTTAGTGTGCGCACTGACGAAAAAGGCTATGCCATTATGCCAATAGAACACAGGGGCGTGTGGTTACTTCACACTGTGGAAATGATACGTTCTGAGCAACAAAACATCGACTGGGAAAGCTACTGGGCAAGTCTAACTTTTGAAATACGTTAATGTGGTAAAGATCTAGTCTCACTTAATGCCTGTTGATAGAAATTAATCACCCATTGGAATAACAAAGCAGCATCTGGTGTGGTATTTCCGGTAGCCATGACTTTTGCTCTAAGATCAGGGCAATTGTTATAGGGTTGGAGTGTCAGCAGGCCTTCAATGATCTGTTTAGTGAACTCTGGATGGCCTTGAATACTAAGCATATGCGGGTTATGTTGCACCATAAAGTTAGGGCAAAAATCATTGGTGGCTAATACTTTTGCGCCTGCAGTTAGCTGCACTACTTGGTCTTGGTGAAAGGCTATAATATCGATATTAGGCGCCTTAGGCTGCATGTATGAGGTTTCATTAGTCACCTTGTTGTGAGTGAGGCCGATCCCAAAGCCTTTGTGGCTAAGCTCTACTTTGCCCCCCAACACTTGTGCCATGAGCTGATGCCCAAAACAAATACCAAAGGTGGGTTTGTTAGCGGCATCAAGCTGCTTAATAAAATTACCCAGCGTGTGAATCCATTCGATATCTTCATACACTCCACAAGGGCTGCCATTCACTAGCCATACATCACATTGGTCGACAGTTTCTGGAAAGTGTCCTTCATGTACACTAAAATCTGAGAATGTAATCCTAGAATCTATAGCCAAAAACTGTTGCCTAAACATAGCGGAATAGTTTAGCCCTCCGACTTTATCCAAAATATCTTCAAAACTATGGCACAATAAAAGGCCAATATGTAAGGGTTTTGTCATGACTTTAACCGTTTAAAAGCTCAATAATAAGATAAACGAGATGAAAAAAAGGCTCCTACAAAGAAGCCTTACATTCACCCGCTTTAAGTGAGTGTATAGCTTAACCTGGTGACATGCCACGAAGCCTTTCACTTCGACGTCTAAGTAGCTCTAATACGGTTAACAGCATCACTGACATCACCACCAAAATGCTTGCCACGGCCAAGATAGTAGGGGAGATTTGCTCACGAATGCCTGAGAACATTTGACGTGGAATCGTTCGTTGCTCTACGTCGGCTATAAACAGCACAGCCACAACTTCATCTAAGGAGGTAATGAAGGCAAATAAAGCGCCAGAAATCATCCCTGGTAAAATCAAAGGCATGATGATGCGACGGAAGGTAGTCCAGCCATTAGCGCCCATATTTTGTGCAGCTTTTACCAAACTCATGTCAAAGCCGCTCAAGGTGGCTGTCACAGTGATGATGACAAAAGGCACACCCAAGGTAACGTGAGCTAAAATAACCCCTGTGTAGGTTTTGGCGATGCCCACAGATGAATAGAAAAAGAACATGCCAGTAGCTGTAATAACCAAAGGTACGATCATCGGCGAAATAAGCAAACTAGTAATCAGTGCACGTTGAGGCATTTCTGGACGAGATAAACCTAGGGCAGCCAAGGTGCCTAAAAATGTTGCAATAGTGGCTGACACAGTGGCGATGAAGAACGAGTTACGAGTAGCGCGTATCCATTGAGCATTGTTCCACATGTCTGACCACCAGCCTACTGTGGCGGCAGGGTCTTTCATGCCGTTGTGAAGAATATCTAAATACCAACGCATTGAGTAGGCGCTTGGATCAAAGCTTAGCATGCCTTGGGTAAAGGTAAAGTAAGGCTCGGCATTAAACGACAAAGGCATAATGATCAGTACAGGAGCAATCAAAAACACCAAAACACTGGCGGCAATCACCAAGAATGCATAGCGGCTAAAGCGCTCGCCTGTCGTTGCATAGGCCGGCATTTTTTCCATAAAAAATAGTGGAATACCAAAGATCAATAAAAAGCCAACTGCTGCTTTAGCCGTGCCGGTTAGCAACACGACCAATAGCGTGGCTATGGCCAAGTATATGTAGGCTCGGCCTTTGTCTTTAATCTGTTTTTTAAAAAAATTAGTCATGTGTATCTCTCAATTATGCCTTAACCGAACTTTAGTTTGTCTATGCCGATCAATCGGTTGTAGAGCCAATAAAATATCAATACAACCACCAGTAACATGGTGCCCAGTGCAGCGCCCAGACTCCAGTTGAGAGATTTTTGAATATGATATGCAATCAAGTTAGAGATCAATAATCCATCTTGGCCGCCTACTAAGGCTGGGGTGATGTAATAACCAATGGCCAAAATAAACACCAATAAAGTACCCGCAGCAAGGCCGGGTATGGTGAGTGGGAAATACACACGGCGATAGGCATTAAATGGCTTAGAACCCATGGATAATGCAGCACGCATGTAAGAAGGCTGAATGGTTTTCATAACCGAATATAGTGGCAACACCATAAATGGCAATAAAATATGTACCATGGCAATAATAGTGCCTGTTTGGTTATAGATCATTTGGATACGGCCATCTTCACCAATCACACCAAAATAAACCAGCAGGTCATTGATGACCCCTTCGGTCTGCAATATAGCAATCCATGCTGTGGTTCTTACTAGCAAAGAGGTCCAAAACGGTAGCAGCACCATAATCATCAATAGGTTAGATTGACGTAGGGGCAAAATGGCCAGTAAATATGCCACTGGGTAAGCCAGTAGCACACAGATAAAGGTAATAAGCGCAGCCAACCACATGGTTTTAATAAAATTTTGTAAATAAATTTGATACAACTCATCGGCTTTAACGATTTCGCCGGCTTCGTTGTATTTCATGTCCATCGCAGCGACATAAAATGATGGCCCAAGATCGTGAGACGCGCGTTGTAAGGTAAGCCACACTTGAGGGTTAGCCCATTTTTTGTCAATTTTTATGAGCGCTTCTTTATAGGGACCTTCAGTAATTTTACCTACCTTACGAGCAGACTTAGTAAACAGACTCCTGCTACCTGGTAGCTCATAGTTAATGCGGGTGGCCATGTTGCCTGCAGTACGGCCTACTTCACGTACTTTTTTAGCAATGGCTAAATCTTTAACAAAAATTTCAAAAATTTCTTCCGAAGGTAAACCTTGCCCATCCCAGCTCTGGATGGCAACGGCAAACTTGGGCACTACACCAGACACCTTGTCGTTATGGATACTGTTAAACAGCATTTGACCAATAGGGAAGACAAAACTAATAAGCAAAAACAATACTAACGGCACGGTTAGTAAAAATGCACGCCGGCGCTGAATAGCTGTGGTTTTAGCCAGCTTCTGCTTTAACGGCAAAGTATCGGTTTGATCTATAGATGGATTCGCAGTAGTCATAAACAGTGAGGTATCTAGAAATAAATAGAAATAGGGCGAGCCAAAACTTAGGCCCGCCCTAGAAGGTAAGTCGGATGACTTACTTAGTTAACCAAGCGTTGAAACGCTCATTTAACTGGTCTGAGTTATCTGCCCAAAATTCAAAGTCGTTCTGTAAAGCACGCTTGAAGTTATCAGGAGCAGTAGGCATGTGAACGCCCATATCAATTTCTGCATTGTTGTGGAAAGTGCCTACTAGGCCAAATGAAGACTTACGTAGAGGACCGTAAGGGATCCAGCTAGCTTGGTCTGCAAGAGGTTTTGTACCAGTGGAGAACTTAACGAAGTCCATTGTGGCTTCTTGGTTTGGTGCGCCTTTAGGAACAACCCAAAGATCCAAGTCCCAAATCTGACCGTCCCAGTTGATTACAAATGGCTTGCCTTCAGAGGCAATTGCGTTAAATACGCGGCCGTTGTATGCAGTAGTCATGGTCACTTCGCCGTCAGCTAATAGCTGTGGTGGCTGTGCGCCTGATTCCCACCAAACTGTAGAATCTTTAATGGTGTCTAACTTAGCAAATGCACGATCAATGCCTGCATCTGTCGATAGCATTTCGTATACGTCTGCTGGATCAACTCCGTCAGCCATAAGAGCGAATTCTAGGTTAGGCTTAGCGCCTTTTCGTAAACCTCGCTTACCAGGGAATTTGCCAAGGTCAAAGAAGTCTGTAAGGCCATCAACACCTTGGATCTTGCTTTCATCATGGATAAATACAGTAGACCATACGATGTTACCTACAGCGCACTCCATTAGAGCGCCAGGAAGGAAATCTTCAGCAGCTGGAACGCCGTTGTCTCCATCTGGCAGTGTTGAGTGATCTATTACTTCTAAGATGCCTTCGTCACAACCACGAACGGCGTCAGAAAGCTCAACGTCTACTACGTTCCAAGTGACGTTGCCTGCTTCTACTTGTGCTTTAATTTCAGCCAAACCGCCGTTAAAATCTTCGGATACGATGGTGTTACCCGTCGCTGCCATCCATGGCTTATGGTAAGCCTCTACCTGTGACTTAGTATAAGCGCCGCCCCAAGATACCACGGTGATAGACTCTGAATGACTGCCTGCATAAGCGTTACCGGCCATCATAGTGGTAGCAACCGCTGCGGCGATCAAGGTCTTGTTTACAAGCTTGTTCATTATATATTTCTCCAAATTATTGTTATTGTGAATTGTTGCAACAATTCTGCTAGGTTCTTAATGGTCATATTAAATTACGCATCAAGAGCTAAGCAATCCTCCATCTTCCAGCCGATTGGAACCGTATTGCCGTGTTGCAATAAGCTATTGGCAGCTGAGTTAGGAACTTTGACGATAAAATCGTCGTGGCCGCACACGGTGAAACGAGTACGGATATGATCACCATGATAGATTAACTCTTCTACCCTGGCTGAAAATAAATTGTCTACACTGCTAGCTTCTGGGTTAACAAAAACCCGTTCAGGGCGCAGTGAAACAGTGGTGCGATCCCCCACAGCATCGACATTAATTTTAGTGGCGACAAGCACATCACCGTTATCACTGAGTACATCTACTCTATCACCATTGATTGCAGTGACTTTGCCCATTAAACGGTTGTTTTCGCCTATAAAGTTGGCAACGAAGGCGTTTTGTGGCTTTTCGTAAAGGTCTGCTGGTGCAGCGCATTGCTGCACAATACCGTCTTCAAATACAGCAATGCGGTTAGACATTGTCAATGCTTCAGTTTGATCGTGAGTAACATAGACTACGGTTAGGCCAAGCTGCTCGTGCAAATGTTTAATTTCGTATTGCATCTGCTCACGTAAGTTCTTGTCCAATGCTCCCAAAGGTTCATCCATTAATACTAGATCTGGATCAAAAATTAAAGAACGCGCCACAGCCACGCGTTGCTGTTGGCCACCAGAGAGTTGCATCGGGCGACGGCCACCAAAGGCACCAAGTTGAACCATATCTAACGCTTTTTTCACGCGTTCTTCACGCTCAGCTTTGGGCACTTTACGCACCTCTAAAGGGAAGGCTAAGTTTTCTGCCACAGTCATATGGGGGAATAGGGCGTAGTTTTGGAATACCATGCCAATGCCGCGCTTATAGGGCGGTACATTGTTGATCACTTTACCTTTTAGGTAAATCTCACCTTGGGTAGCAGGCTCAAAGCCTGCCAGCATCATTAGACAAGTGGTTTTACCAGAACCTGAGGGCCCAAGCATGGTGACAAATTCACCGGGGGCAACATCAAGATTAAAATCTTTAACGACGAGGGTTTCGCCATCGTAGCTTTTTTGAATGTTTTCAAAGCGTACAAGTGGTGTTTCACCAGTCATATAGGGCACTCATTTATAGTTGAGAAGAAATTAATGTGAAATCCGTTGGACATTTAACCTATGCTCCCCAAAATAATTTCACAGCCTAGCATCTAAAGTAACGTTAAATGCTATTAAGGTACAACCCTTATTTTTCACGTTTAGCATATTATTGTGAATTGAACAAAGCGTTTTTCCGCAATAGACAAATGTTTATCCACATGCGACCTGGTTGAGTTAAATCAATCCCCCCCTGTGTCATTGAATATCCGTATTTACATGGCATCATGTTTGTTAATAAGTGGCCAAACTATGGGTGTCACCATCTACGCTAAGGCTTTGGCCCGAAATTTTTGCGCCTAAATCAGAAAAGCTAAATACAATCATATTGGCAATGTCTATGGCATCAACAAAGGTAGACATAGAGGTGTTTTTTACATTGTCTTGGCGCACTTTTTTTACACTTTCCATAGTGGCTTTGGCAATGTTGCTGATGACACGGTCCATGCGCTCATCGTTCACTGCGCCAGGGCAAATGCAATTGACCCGAATATTCTGCCTGGCATATTCCGCGGCCATTTGCTTGGTCAATAGGACAATTCCTGCCTTGGAAGCACCATAAGCGGGACAACCCGGTACCCGGACCAACCCATGG
>JAIBDW010000117.1 GCA_024686035.1 Oceanospirillaceae bacterium | reverse complement strand
CTGGATGACACCCATGGAGCAAAAAAAGTATCAGCTTGCTACTCCTTGAGTATCACCGTCAAACCGTATGTCCCACCCGTGGCAAAAGCCCTATGACTCTATTCAAACAAGGGGGCCTAATAGTGGAATGTATCTCCTATAAAAAAGACTACAAGTATCAGCTTATCGAGGCATACACAGTACAAACCCCTATTATCCCAACAAAGGATGCCTCATCACCCTCCGAATTCATTTCACTTACAATCGGTGGATTGCTCACTATTAAAAAAGGTTATGCGTGGGATGGCCCATCTGGCCCAGCGATAGATACTCGTAACTTTATGCGAGGCTCCCTGGTGCATGATGCGTTGTATCAATTAATGAGAGAGAAACTATTGGACCAAAATACCACTCGAAAACCAGCAGATCGGCTTTTGCAGCAAATGTGCAAAACAGATGGTATGAGTTCAATTCGTGCATGGTGGATTTACACAGGGCTAAGAGTCTTTGACCGCCTCTCCATTGGTTCAAGTAGCACAAGGCCAATAATTAAAGCACCTCTAGCGTGTGAAAAGGCGCCTAATCATTAAGTGGTGTAACTACCCAATAGGCGGCACCGTTTGAACATAATAGGTTTTTAGGATCAAACTAATATGCATGCTCTACTAATCATCGATCAACAAAAAGGCATCGACTTTCCAAAATTGGGCTCACGCAACAATCACCATGCTCAAGTGTGTATGTTAGAGCTGCTGGGGGTTTGGCGGGAAAGGGCTTATCCGGTTATCCATGTAAAGCATAGCAGCGTTGAACCAGATTCAGCTTTTTGGCCAAAGCAACAGGGCTATGAATTTAAGCCTGAGTTTGAGCCTTTAGATAATGAATATCTAGTCATTAAAACAGTGCCATGTGCGTTCACCCATTCTTACCTTGAACGGCTGCTGCAATATATAGGAACAAAATCTATTGTGTTAGTGGGAGCTTCGACAAACAACTCAATAGAAGCAACCGCCAGAGCGGCTGGCAACCTAGGATTAAACGCTTTTGTAGTTGAAAATGCCTGCTTTACTTTTGATAAGCGCGATTATTTTGGCACTCTTCGATGTGCCCATGAAGTCCATGCAATGTCTTTGGCAAACTTAAACGGGGAGTACGCTAGGGTATTGCATTCGAGTGAATTGATGGAACTGATTAATGAATATGCAAAGAAAGGCTATAAATAGAAAGGCTAAAAATAGAATTACCAAAGTGATTTCAAAATATAGTGCCCGGCATTAAGCCTTGCCGTTACTGGTATGAATAACCACTAAGGAGTCACATGATAGAGGATGTTGCAGTAACTATATTTAAAGTGCTGAGGCGTTTTATTGGTTACTTTTTTCTTGAAATAATCTTAGCGTTTTCGATAAAGAGCCCAGGCTATTTCATCGTCAAACTTTTTGCTAAGCGCGACCCAAACCCTGATGGGTTTGTCGTTATTGTCATTGGGATTGCCTTTTGGGCTGCCATCGGTGTTGGTGGTTACGTGATTTATTCTAATGCTGGTGGCTAGCTGGTTGAAGCATGGAATGATTAAGTGGCCGAAATTAGGTACTAAACCTAATTCACACATGAGCAAGGGCAAAGCTAAGCAGCGCCTTTTGATGCAAAGTGAAAGACGGCTGTAAAAAACCAATATTGGAACAATAAGATGACTCATACAAATAAACAAAAGCGAGTTGTATTTGATTTTGAGATAGATTTTTCTAATGGGGGAGGCATCCAAGGCCAAGAGTTTAGACTTGATATAAATGGTGATGATATAGAAGACAAAGCACTAGCTGGTTACATCGTAAAAGATATGCGTCTATTAATGGTGGGGGAGGTTCGCATACTGAATAAAAAAATCATTACAGAACCACACAAACGACATAAAGTTTAGGTGTCTTAGTTTAAGAAGTATTAAATCAAGTGACGCATAGAAGCACAAACACAGCGCCACAAAAATTTTCCCATCCCAACCCGAGTGGTATCATCAGCCCAGATGCATTATTTTAGGGCTTAAATGTGACCACTAATAACCATAAAAAGACACCCGCCCACAGCCTTGCAGATACACACATGCTGCACCTGCCAAGTGCCTTAGACGGTGGCCTAGGCACTGTGGCTCGCATGGGTGTGATTGTGTTGCAAACAGACCAAACCATAGAGCACGAGCTAGCTAGTTTGTTGCAGTTGCCAGAGGTGGCCACCTATCACTGCCGCATTGCTAACGCTATGGAAGTCACCCCCAGCACATTGGCGAAAATGGAAGCAGATTTGCCCATGGCGGCAAACTTGTTGCCAAGCCAGTTTGGCTTTGATGTAGTGGCTTATGCCTGCACTTCTGGTGCCACTGTAATAGGTGAGCAGCGTGTGCAGCAAGCCGTGCAACAAGCCCACTCTAATGTACCCGTTACTAATCCGTTAAGTGCTTGTAAAGCCGCTTTGGCTGCCCTTGGCATCAAACGTGTGGCGTTTCTCACCCCTTATAGCCCTGATGTCACTAGTGCCATGCAGGCCAACCTTACCGAAGCAGGTTTTGACATAGTGGTCACAGGCTCTTTTGATCTTACTGATGATTTTGAAGTAGGCAGGGTAAGCCCTCAAAGTATTGTAGATGCAGTGCGTGTGCTGGCTGAGAAAAGCCCGTGTGACGGGGTGTTTGTGTCTTGCACTAGTTTGCGCGTGGCTAGTCTTATTCCGGCCTTAGAGGCCGAATTAGGCATTCCTGTCACCTCTAGTAATCATGCCCTAGCATGGCATATGCTGCGTTTGGCGGGTGTGCATGATGCGATGCCCCAAAAAGGAAGTTTGTTTAACGTTATAAAGCTGATATAAGTCTTATAAATCTACCCATAATAAAAAAGGATCACTATGGCTCACCCATTACCTCAACATGCCCGCGTGGTGATCATTGGTGGCGGCATCCATGGCTGCTCTGTGGCTTATCATTTGGCCCAAGAGGGCTGGAAAGACATTGTGCTACTAGAGCGCAAGCAGCTTACTAGTGGCACCACTTGGCATGCGGCTGGTTTAGTAGGCCGTTTGCAAGGCGGGCATTCCACCACCGCCTTTGCTCAATATGGCTCAGATTTGTTTAGCCAGCTAGAAAAAGAAACCGGCCAAGCCACAGGTTATAAATGCCCAGGCTCCATCTCTATAGCCACCAATGCAGAGCGAATGGCAGAGCTTAAAAGGCAAGCCGATTTTGCACTACTACACCATGAAGAAGCCAATTTTATGCATGTGGATGACATCATGCAGGCCTGGCCCATGATGAACCCAGAAGGTGTAGTGGGGGGCATTCATGTGCCGGGCAATGGCTATATAAACCCGATCGATTTAACCATGGCCATGGCTAAAGGGGCGCGGCAAAAAGGCGTTAAAATTATTGAAAACATCTGTGTAGAGCAGGTGCTAGTAAAGCCTACGAAAGCCGAGCAACAACAGGTGACAGCTGTTGTCACAAACCAAGGCACTATTAAGGCCGATTTTGTAGTGAACTGTGCAGGCATGTGGGCCCGCGAATTAGGCCGCCAAAATAACATAGACATAGGCTTACACGCTTGCGAGCATTATTATTTAGTCACCGATGTCATCCCCAACTTACCCGCCAATCTACCCGTGCTGCGCTCCTATGATGATTGCACTTATTTTAAAGAAGATGCGGGCAAGTTGCTGTTTGGTTTTGCCCATAACAAAGTAAAGCCGTGGGGCATGCAGGGCATTCCTAAAGAGTTTTGTTTTGACTCTCTAGAGTTTGTAGATGATAACGTGATAGATGTGTTTGAACTGGCCATGAATAGGGTGCCTTTGTTGCAAGAAACAGGCATTCGCACCTTTTTTAATGGCCCAGAAAGCTACTCTTATGATGGCCACTTTACCTTAGGCCCAGCGCCGCAAATTGAGGGATATTTCATTTTAGCAGGGGTGAATTCCACAGGCATACAATCAGGTGCCGGTGCAGGCAGGGCTTTGGCCCAGTGGATCATTAAAGGCCATGCGCCTATGGATCTAAACGACATGGACCCCGCCCGCATAGAGTCTTTTCAAGCACGAGATTTATACTTACAAAAGCGCACCCCAGAAACACAAACACGCACTTACGCCATGCATTGGCCCAATGATCAGCGCAACAGCGTGCGCAATTTACGCAAAACCCCATTTCACCACACGCTCAAACAACACGGTGCATGTTTTGGTGAAGTGATGGGTTGGGAGCGGCCTTTGTGGTTTGCACCCAAAGGCGTGGAAGCCAAAACCCAATATAGTTTTGGGCGGCAAAACTGGTTTGCGTATAGTCAAGACGAGCAAGCTGCAGCACGTAATGGCTTGGCGTTGATCGATTACTCTATGCTTGGCAAGCTGATGATAGAGGGTAAAGATGCCCAAGCCTTTTTACAGCGCGTGTGCACTAATGACTTAGGGATAAAGCCTGGCAAATTGGCCTACACCCTCATGCTTAATGAGCGCGGCGGCATAGAAAGTGACGCCACAGTGGCTTGCTTGGCATGTGATAGCTACATGATGATGAGCTCTATGGCGCGCACAAGGCGTGATCGCCTACATTTGCAAGCCCAAGTGCAAGCAGGCGAACAGGTGCGCATACAAGATGTTACCAGCGCTTATGGTGTATTGTCGCTCGTAGGCCCGCGTAGCCGCCAGTTGTTGGCCACGCTTACGGACATGGATGTCAGTAATGAAGCCTTTGGTTTTAATACGTGGCAAAGCGGTTATTTAGGCCATGCGCCTGTGCGAGCACAGCGCTTATCCTTTACGGGTGAGCTAGGCTTTGAAATTTTTGTGACGCCAGATTTTGCTGACTATGTATTACAGCTATTGCTAGAGCAAGGCCTGCCTATG
>JAIBDW010000077.1 GCA_024686035.1 Oceanospirillaceae bacterium | reverse complement strand
CTTATTGTGATTTATCCAATGTATTACAGGCTAAAACTAACTGCGGCGCAAAGCACGGTTCGTTTTAGCAGTGGCCAGTGCTTGGGTAGGGTCATCTGGCCAGGGGTGTTTTGGATAACGCCCCTTCATTTCTTTTTTTACGTCGGTGTAGCTGGTGTGCCAAAAATTAGCTAGGTCTTGGGTGACTTGTAGGATTTGCCCGCCAGGTGATAGTAGATGCACTTGCAAGGCTGTACCATAACCAACACTAGGTGGCCTTTGCATGCCAAATAGCTCTTGTAACTTTACCGCCAAAACGGGTGGGTGCTGGCTGTAATCGATGGCGTGGGCATTGCCTGAAGGTACGGTAAAACGAGCAGGTGCAAGTTGCTCTAGCTGATTGGGTAAAGGCCAAGGCAAAAGATTGGATAATATTTGTTTTAAATTCAGTCGCTTAAGGTCTTGAGCATGAGTGGCTTTATCTAAAAATGGTCCAAGCCAAGTGGGCAGGCTTGTTATTAATGCAGGCGTGGATAAATCAGGCCAGGGGTTTGGTGTGCTAGAGCTGTGTGGATAAGTTTGATGCAATAACGCCACCTTAGCTTGCCAGTTGAGGGTGTCCTTATCCCAGTTTAGTGGCAACAACTCCATCTGAGCTAAATGATGACAAATAGCGTCAATTTTATCTTGGGGATCAATGCTCTTAATTCTTTGTGTATCCATTAGAATTTGCCCCACTTGGGTATGGCGTTGACCAATAAGACGGTCATGTTGTTCATGCCAGTGTATTTGTGTGTGAGCATGGGTAAGGTGTTCAAGGGGGCCTGCAAACAAATTAATAGGTAAATCTACTGCTAGGCAAAGTCGCTGGGTTGCCTGTGTTGATGTGGCTTCAAAACCAATAGTGCTAGCAATAGCTAGCCAAGCAGCTCCTGCATGGGGTTGCTGGCAGGCCACGCGCTTGCCGTTGGCAAGTTTGTATTGTTTTGGATCTGATGTTTGCTTGGCTATTCGTTCTGGCCATGCATGGGCGACGAAAATAGCCGCCAATTGGCTAGGATTATATGGGTGGTTTATCGGCACCACTTTGGTTTGTGGCATCTGGCTTAGCAAACGTTTGGCCTGTTTGGTGATTCTAAGATGAAGGCCTTTTAGGTTGTGCTGGATGGGTTGTTTGTTATTAAGCCAATGGACTCGCAACATCAAGTCGTAATCTTTGTTTGAAGTTTCCTTTAATGGGTCTTTTTCGCTTAGCAGTGCTACTAGCTGACAACCTAATAAGAGTGCGTTATAGCTTTGCGCAATAAGTAATAAATGCCCAAGGCGCGGGGATAAAGGTAACTGACTTATTTTTTTGCCATGATCAGTAATAATAAACCCTTGGCCTTTGGGCGTTAAGGCGCCAAGCTTTACAAGCAGTTGCTCTGCTTTTTTCCATGGGCCTTGAGGGGGGAAGTCCATCCACTTCATTTCATTAGGGTCTGCGCAGCCAAAGGCGTGTAACTGCAGGCACAAGTTAGTTAAATCGGCTTGCTTTATTTCTACCGTGGCATGGGGAGCAAGGCCTTGATGCTGGCTTTCATTCCATAAACGATAACATGTGCCTGCGCTCAGGCGACCCGCACGGCCCGCGCGTTGAGTGGCTTGTGAACGTGACACTTTTACTGTTTTTAAACGGCTTAGCCCAGTGCGAGTGTCATAGGCCATTTGGCGAGATAAGCCTAAATCGATAACACAATCTATACCCTCGATGGTGAGGCTGGTTTCGGCAATAGCCGTGGCTAAAACAATCTTACGCATACCCCTTGCTGCAGGGCTAATGGCCAGTTGTTGCTGCTCCATGGGTAACTCGCCATAAAGAGGAAATAGCTTGACTGTTGTTGAGCATAAACTCGCCAAATGATCTTGAGCTCGGCTAATTTCACCCCGTCCTGGTAAGAACACCAGCACGCTGCCTTGATGGTCAATCAGTACTTGGGCTAGAGTATGGTAAAGCGTGTCATAAAGGTTGCGGTCAACACGGCCTCCACTGGATGCAGTGCAGCAATAATGTGTAGTCACTGGAAACGCCCGACCTTGGCTAATGACAATAGGCGCATTGTCCAGTAGTTGGCTGACACCTTTAGCGTCTAAAGTGGCAGACATCACGATAAGCTTTAGGGGCGTTTCATCGCGTAATAATTCACGGCCTTGCAAACACATCGCCAAACTTAGGTCACCATCCAAGCTACGCTCATGAAACTCATCAAAGATCACAGCGCCCACACCTTCAAGGCTTGGGTCTGTTTGTAACATGCGCAGCAACACGCCATGAGTAATCACTTCAATACGCGTATTAGCACTGACTTTGGTGTCAAGGCGCATGCGGTAACCGACCGTTTGGCCACAGGCTTGTTGCAGGCTGTTAGATAAAAATTGCGCCGTGGCAAGGGTTGCAATGCGACGCGGTTCGATGAGGAGTACTTTTTGTTGGCCAAGCCATGGGGATTGCAATAGCGCCAAAGGCACACGAGTGGTTTTACCCGCACCTGGTGGCGCCACAAGCACGACTTCATGGCGTTTTTCAAGCGTTTCACATAGCTGTGGCAACACCTCTTCTATGGGCAAGGTCGTTGTGGCTAGAGTCGCTAAGGGCATTGCTTTTTCTCAATAAACGGACATCAGCTGTTGCTTAATAGCGAGCATGATCTATAGGCTACTTTAATGAAAGATGCTTACCATGGCAACTTAATCCCCTTGTAGGTTTGCCTAAACTACTATTGACTAAGGCTATAATTAAGCTATGCTGCCACAGCAAGAATTTCGCGACTATTGGCACTTGAACCCAATAGCACTTGAACCTAGATGAAGTAAAAATTTGAGGCACCTGTATGACACTGCTCGCTCCAATCGTTGCAGAAGCTGACACCTTTAAAGCCATTCGGCGTGATATCCATGCTCATCCAGAATTGTGCTACACCGAACACCGCACCGCAAAAATTGTGGCTGATAAGCTTATTGAAATGGGCATTGAAGTGCACAAAAACATAGGTGTCACGGGTGTGGTAGGTGTGATTAAAGGCGAAAAGGCAGGCGCTGGTATTGCACTTAGGGCCGACATGGATGGCTTGCCGCTACAAGAGCACAACCAGTTTGAGCATGTGAGTCAATATGCAGGCAAAATGCATGCCTGTGGCCATGATGGTCATACCGCCACATTACTTTGTGCTGCAGGCTATCTGGCAAATCATCGCGATTTTTGCGGTACGGTTTATTTGGTTTTCCAACCCGCAGAAGAAGGTGGTGCGGGAGCAAAAGCCATGATTAATGACGGCTTGTTTGAGCGTTTTTCCATTGATGAGATTTACGGCTACCATAACTGGCCGGGCTACGAAGAAGGGGTAGTGGCTATTGTTGATGGCGCCATGATGGCTTCAGCCAGCGAGTTTGAAATTAAAGTAGTAGGTAAAGGAGCCCATGCCGCTATGCCACACTTGGGTGCAGACCCTTTATTGGTGGCTTGTCAGCTGGTGCAAGGGTTACAGTCTATTGTTACTCGCAATATTAACCCTTTGGATAATGTGGTGGTATCAGTGACCAAAATTCATTGTGGTGATGCCACTAACATTATCGCTGATGATTGTTTGATTGAAGGCACAGTGCGATGTTTTTCTGAAGACGTGTTGCAAGCCGTTGAACAGCGCATGGCAAAAATATCACAAGATCTATGTTCAGCCTTTAATTGCCAAGCTCAGTTTGTGTTTGCAAGATCCTATCCAGCTACCATCAACCACGCCGCTCAGGCCCAGCACGTGCGCAAGGCAGCAACCCAATTATTAGGTGAAGAGCAGGTCACTGTTTTTACCCCTACAATGGGCTCAGAAGACTTTAGTTTCTTTTTACAAGAAAAACCAGGCTGCTATTTTGCCATTGGTAATGGTGATGGAAACCACCGCGATACAGGCCATGGCCTAGGGCCGTGTATGCTTCACAATCCAAGTTATGACTTTAATGATGCCCTCATTCCTGTGGGCGCAAGCTTATGGGTCAAGTTAGTTGAGGCGCGCTTAAAAAATGATGCAATGGATTGAAATAAAACCCTAGTATATTTTTTACACATGGTGTAATATTTTTCACCATGAGCACTAAAAACACAAAACAAGACACCGATGCCCAGCAATTAGACCTAGCAACAAGGGCTGCTTGGCTGTCATTTATAGGCGGTTATACCCAAGGCGAAGTCGCTAAACGCTTGGGTGTGTCACCCGTTAAAGCCCACCGTCTTATCCAACTTGCCCAACAGCAAGGCATGGTAAAGATATTTATCGAAGGCGAGCCTGCGCACTGTATTGCACTAGAAGAACAGTTGGCCCAAAAATTCAACTTACTTTCTTGTTTAATTGCACCATCAGATCATCTTCATGCGCAAGACAGTGAGGACGATTTTAATGAAGTAGGCGCCGGCGCCGCGCGCTTGTTCTACAACCTTCTTAATCAATTGCCCAATGCCTCGTGTGTGGGGATTGGTAAAGGTCGATCCCTTTCAGCCTTGGCAGAAAAACTTCCTAAAATTAATCGTCCAGATCTCACCTTTGCTTCTGTGTCTGGCAGCTTTACCCGTAAATTTTCCACCAACAGGCTGGATGTGGTGCAACAGTTTGTTGAGCGCACAGGCGGCGAAGGCTACTTTATGCCAGTGCCTTATTTGGCCTGTGATGACGCAGAACATAAAATGCTGATGGCTCAAGCTAGCGTGCAATTTAGTCTAAATTTGGCGCGCAATGCCAATGTCTATGCCGTGGGTATAGGTGGCCTTAAAACCAACCATTACTTAAAAAGTGTCGGTTTAGTGACTGAGCATGATCTGGAAGAGCTCCGCTCAGCAGGGGCTGTGTGTGATTTGATTGGTAGCTTCTATGATATTTCAGGGCAGCTGGTGGATCATCCACTTAACGGCCATGGGCTAGGTATCAATGCGGCCGAAATGGCAGGCAAACGCGTGGTGGCAGTGGCTGGTGGTTTAGGCAAAGAGTTGGCTTTACTGGGTGCATTGCGTTCTGGTTTAGTGACAGATGTAGTCATGGGTGAGGCGACCGCAGAAAAATTAGTTTCTTTGATGGAGAATAAATAAATGGCAAAGCATGTGCCCACAAAAGCATCTGCAAAGGATGATAAACAATCTTCTATAAGCTTGGTTAAACCCACTAAGCAGCAAGCAGATCGTCAAGGCGGCTTAGTGCGCAATCCTGGGATGGCTTTAAACTTACAGCACCTTGATAATATTCGAGTTAATAAGAGTGCTGTAGAGCGTCGCTGCGCCACTTATGGCACTCGTCGTAGTATAAAAAAACAACAGCAGGCTGCATGGTTGCTTAAAGCCATTAGTTTGATGGATCTTACGACTTTGTCTGGGGATGATACGCAAGATCGCGTCAAGCGTTTGTGTAGTAAAGCTAAAAACCCTATCGGGGCAAAGTTACAGCAACGTTTGGGGATAGAAACACTTCACCTATCTACGGCTGCAATATGCGTGTATCACGAAATGCTTGTCACAGCCTCTGCAAGCCTTGCAGATTCTGGTATTCATTTGGCAGCGGTTTCGACAGGTTTTCCAGCAGGTCTTTCGCCATTGCCACTGCGTATTGCAGAGATCGAATATTCAGTGGCTGCAGGGGCTGATGAAATAGACATTGTGATTAGCCGAAGGCATGTTTTAGAAGGTAACTGGCAAGCCTTATATGATGAAGTTAAATCGTTTCGCAAAGCCTGTGGCAGCGCGCATTTAAAAACCATTTTAGCCACAGGTGAGCTAGGCAACTTAGGCAACGTGGCCAAAGCGTCTATGGTTTGTATGATGGCAGGCGCCGACTTTATTAAGACCTCTACCGGTAAAGAAACAGAAAATGCCACCTTACCTGTGAGCTTGGTTATGGTGAGAATGATCCGTGAGTATTACCAACTGACCGGGTTCTATATTGGCTTTAAGCCGGCAGGCGGAGTGAGCAACACCAAAACGGCGTTGCTTTATATGACCATGATGCAAGAAGAGCTTGGGCGGCGTTGGCTAGAGCCTGATTTATTTCGCTTTGGCGCCTCAAGTTTGTTGGGTGATATAGAGAAGCAGCTAGACCACTATATAAGTGGATACTACTCAGCAGATTACCGACACGCTTTGGCCTAACTTTGGCGCAAGCTTTGCAAAACATGACTATGACTACTAACAAAAAGATGACAAAAATGACGTTAACACAAGAATTTGAGCAGCTAAATTATAGCCAAGCACTAGAAAGTGATAGCCAAGCCCAAGCGTGGCTGCAAGAACACCAGCGTCGATTTGGCCATTATATTAATGGTGAATTCGTAAGCCAAACAGATGCTGCACTAATTGATGTATATAACCCAGCAACCTCAGATTTATTGGCACAGATTGAAGCCGCCACCACTGAACAGGTAGACCAAGCGATCAGTTGCGCACGAGAAGCTCAGCCAAGCTGGTGGGCCATAGGCGGCTTTGGCCGTGCAAAAATACTCTATGCTTTAGCCCGCAACTTGCAAAAATATGCACGTTTGGCAGCCGTGTTGGAAACCTTAGATAACGGCAAGCCTATCCATGAAAGCAGGGATGCCGATATTCCTTTAGCTATTCGTCACCTATACCACCATGCTGGATGGGCCAAGCTACAAGATGAAACCTTTCCAAACCATGGGCCTGTGGGTGTCGCTGCGCAAATCATTCCATGGAATTTTCCTTTATTGATGCTTGCATGGAAAGTGGCTCCAGCCATTGCTATGGGCAATACCATCGTGATTAAACCGGCAGAACAAACCCCTTTAACTGCCATGCTGTTTGCACAAATTTGCCAAGAGTCTGGGGTGCCAAATGGCGTAGTGAATATCATCAATGGTGCAGGTGCTACAGGTGCAACTCTTGCGGCCCATGAGGGCGTAGATAAAGTGGCCTTTACTGGATCTACGGCGGTGGGAAGAGCCATTCGTTTGGCAACGGCAGGCCAAGGTAAAAAACTAACATTAGAGCTTGGCGGAAAATCTGCCTTTATTGTTTTTGAAGATGCAGACCTAGATGCAGCTGTAGAAGGCCTTGTAAACTCTATCTGGTTTAACCAAGGCGAAGTGTGCTGTGCAGGCTCAAGGCTGCTAGTGCATGCGCCAGTGGCGCAGAAATTGCACGCTAAATTGAAACTACGCATGCAGCAATTGCGCACAGGCTTGCCACTAGATAAGACTATCGATGTGGGTAGTTTAGTCAGCCAAGAACAATTTAACGCGGTGAGCCAATTGGTTAGCCATGGGCTTAAATCTGGTGGTGACATCTACCAAGTTCAAGATAAGGATGCACAAAAAAATTATTATCCGCCCACATTAGTTACTGGCATAGATACCAGTCACCCCTTGGTGCAAGAAGAGATTTTTGGCCCTGTGCTAGTGTCTATGACCTTTAGAACCCAAGCAGAGGCAGTGGAGCTAGCCAATAATAGCCGCTATGGCTTAGCCGCGAGTGTGTGGAGTGAAAACATTAATCGCGCTATGGACGTGGCACCTAAAGTTAAAGCGGGCGTTGTGTGGATTAATAACCACAATCAATTTGATGCAGCTTGTGGTTTTGGTGGGGTTAAAGAATCTGGTTTTGGGCGCGAAGGTGGCAAAGAAGGGCTATATGAATATTTAACGCCTACCGGCCTTACCACTATGCAAAGTGCGCCAGATGCTCATTCATCCGCAAAGGTTGAGCTTGAAACAGGCTCTATTGATCGAACTTTAAAATTTTATATCGCAGGTAAACAGGTAAGACCCGATTCAGGCCATAGCCAAACCCGCTACAACCATGATGGCAGTGTTGCTGCCATAGTGGGTGTAGGTAACCGGAAAGATATTCGTAATGGGGTGTCAGGTGCTTTAGGCGCATCGGCGTGGACACAACAAACTGGCCATGGACGAGCCCAGGTCATTTACTTTTTAGCCGAAAACTTAGCCCAGCGAGAAAATGAGTGGCTAGAACGCTTACAAAAAGTATGTGGCTATAATGTGGCCCAAGCTAAGGCCGAATTTGAGGCCTCTTTAAGCTGTCTTTTTACCTATGCTGCATGGGCAGATAAATACGATGGGGCAGTGCACAACGCACCTTACCGTGGTGTTACCTTGGCGTTGCCAGAAGCGGTGGGAGTGATGGGCTTAGTGGCACCCAATGATCAGCCTTTGATTTCCACCATCGCACTTATTGCACCTGCGATTGCCATGGGTAATCGGGTGGTGTTAGTGGCAAGTGAGCAGTATCCAAGTATCGCTTTAGAGCTTGTGCAAGTGCTAGAAACCTCTGATGTGCCTGCAGGTGTGGTGAATATTATAGCAGGACAAAAGGCAGAGCTTGCTGATCATCTGGCAGGCCATGGCGAAGTTGAGGCTATGTGGTGTTGGGCCACGGACTTGGTTAATAAACAAGCAGAGCAAACCAGCGCAGCAGATTTAAAACGCATGTGGACTCATTCAGAGTTGGATCGAGATTGGCTGGATCCAATCCAAAGTGAAGGCGTAGAATTTTTACGCCAAGGCACACAAGTGAAAAATATTTGGACGCCTTACGGCGACTAATTGGAAAGTAGAAAGAAGAAAGTAGACATAAAAAGTAGTAAAAAAAAGAGCGGCACAAGCCGGATTAAGTAAAAACCTGGAGAATATCATGAAGCTAAATAAAATCACTATGGCGATCGCAGCCGCTGCAGTTGTATTAACGGCCAGCACTGTGCAAGCAGAAATCCAGCCAGCAGTTGTCTATGACAAAGCGGGCAAATTTGATAAATCATTTAACGAAGCGGTGTTTAACGGCATTAAGCGATTTACTGCAGACACG
>JAIBDW010000013.1 GCA_024686035.1 Oceanospirillaceae bacterium | reverse complement strand
GGCGTCGTTTGAGCATTTAAATCGTGGCCATACAGACACAAGCCGGCTTCCAACCTTAAAGAATCGCGAGCCCCAAGACCAATCCACTCTACTTCATCAAAGGCGAGTAAACTTGCAGCTACCGCTTCTGCCCGATCATTGGCAACAGAAATTTCAAACCCGTCCTCACCTGTATAACCAGCACGACCAATGAAGCACTCGTGTCCCAAAATAGACACTGATCTAGCGTCCATAAAACGCATATCTTCAACATCAGGAGCTATGCGAGCTAGCACATCACAGGCCTTTGGGCCTTGCAAAGCCAATAAAGAACGCTCTTCAAGCACTTCTATATTAATGTCACCACCCAAATGGGCACGCATGTGCGCTATGTCTTGTACTTTACAACCCGCATTGACGACTAAAAAGAAATGATCACCGGCGTTGGTCACCATTAGATCGTCCATAATCCCGCCAGAAGCATTGGTAAAAAAACCATAACGCTGGCGCCCTGGAGACAGAGATACATAGTCTGCGGGAATCAAGCTTTCTAAAGCTAGAGCGACTGACTCCATGGATGGTCCCGTGAGACGAACTTGGCCCATATGGGATACATCAAACAAGCCCGCTTGAGCACGACAGTGTAAATGTTCTTTTTTGACACCCATGGCATATTGCACAGGCATATCGTAACCCGCAAAGGGAACCATTTTAGCCCCCGCTTGAACGTGCATAGAATGAAAAGGGGTAGTTAATAAAGAATTAGACATTAGCTTCTCGCAGTTTGAGTTACAATCACATTTTTCGCATAAATTATAACAAATTTCCTATAGGAAATAAAATTTCTTTAAATTATCACCGATTTTCTGCGGTTACCGGGCCACTATCCACAGTACCAATGCGTCAGTTTCACTCAAACTCACCAAAGCATGCCCCATATTGGCATCGTAATACACACTATCCCCAGCCACCATAGCAACAGGTTCGTAAAACTCTGTGTAAAGAGCTAACTCACCCTCTAATACCAACAAAAATTCTTCTCCTTCATGACGGACCCAGTCACCAAAATCATCAAAACTACGCGCCCTAACACGCGTCTTAAAAGGCACCATCTTCTTTCTAGCAAGGTCTGTAGATAAAAGTTCATGCTCATAAGTGCTGGTAGGGTGGGGTGTCCCTTGACCCGACTTAGTAAGCACACGCCGCCCAGAAGCCATAGTCGTTCGGGGTTTAGCGAATAGCTGCGGGATATCAATTTGCAAACCATGCGCTAATTTTTGGACCGCTGTAAAGGTTGGTGAAATTTGTTCATTTTCTATTTTAGACAAAGTCGAGCGCGCCAAACCTGTTTTTTGACTGGCCTCTTCTAAGGTTAAATTTAAACTTTTCCTAATTTCACGTAAACGTTTACCTAGCTGCAACGGCTGGACATTGGTTTGCTGCCCAGAACCGGATTCAATCTTTAATTCAGGCATATCTGGTTGCTCAGTGGACATGTTGTATCTCGAAGGTTTCACAGGTTAAAGCTTATGCTAACACGACATACTTCTGGCGTCATGCCAAGACAAACAACCACTAGCGACACGTAAATTCAACACAAACATAAGAGGGAAATATTTCCTATACGCTATTTTATTGATTGAATCTAAGCAAAATGTTAAGCTGTATCTAGATCAAATTCGGCTTGTTATTAGAGCCGACAACGTATTTTAATCTTGCATGCATAACTAGGGGCAAAACTATGAGTAATATTCCTGATGAACTGCTATACACCAGCTCCCACGAATGGATGGCTGACAATGGTGATGGCACTGTAACCATAGGCATCACTGATCACGCCCAAGAATTGCTAGGAGACATCGTATTTGTTGAGGCTCCAGATGTAGGTCGAAGCTTGGATGCGGGTGAAGAGTACACCGTCATTGAATCAGTAAAAGCAGCATCAGATTCATATGCTCCCGTAGCAGGAGAAATAATGGCATTTAACGATGCGCTAGAAGAGTCACCAGAAATGGTGAATGAGGATCCTTATATAGAGGGCTGGATTGTAAAGCTTAAGCTAGCGCAAGACGCAGACCTCAGCGTATTACTCAGTGCCAAAGCCTATGCTGACGTTATTGATAGCGAAGGCTAAGCCATCTTTTTGATTACCCTATTTCATAATAAATTGGTCTAGTGCGCACTATAATTTTGTTGAGCGCCTAGCGAGGATGTTCCATGTCTGCACCTGCTTTTACTCCAACTCCAATCTCACAGTTACTTCAGACCGACGCTTTTATTGACCGCCACATTGGCCCAAGCAGTGCTGACAATGACGTTATGCTTGGTCATCTAAACGTGTCTAGCATGGACGAATTGTTGGATCAAACAGTGCCAGACAGTATCCGCTTAGACCAGCCATTAAACCTACCTTCCTCACAGTCTGAAGTAGACACTTTAGCTCAGCTTAAAACGATGGCCAGCAAAAATATAGTCAATGTGTCATGTATCGGCATGGGCTACAGCAATACACTAGTACCTAACGTTATTTTACGTAACGTCATGGAAAACCCGGCGTGGTATACCGCTTATACGCCTTATCAGCCAGAAATTGCTCAGGGTCGCTTAGAATCATTACTTAACTACCAACAAATGATTATGGACTTAACCGGCATGGAGCTTTCCAATGCTTCATTGCTAGATGAAGCCACTGCAGCGGCAGAAGCGATGGCACTTTGTAAACGGGCCAACAAAAAAAAGTGTGTGTGCTTCTTTGTGGATGAAAATACGCACCCACAAAATCTCTCTGTCATCAGGACACGAGCAGAATACTTTGGGTTTGACATTGTCACTGGCAACCCCGCGACAGATTTAGCTCAACACGACGTGTTTGGTGTGCTCGTTCAATACCCAGGCAGTGATGGCGCTATTTGTAACTTGAAGAGCATTATTGACCAAGCCCATGAGCAAAAAGCCTTGGTTGCAGTAGGTGCTGACATCATGAGCTTGGTATTGCTGCGTTCGCCTGGTGAACTGGGTGCTGACGTGGTGTTTGGTTCAAGTCAGCGCTTTGGTGTGCCCTTAGGTTTTGGTGGCCCGCATGCCGCATTTTTTGCCAGTAAAGACAAATATAAACGCTCCATACCTGGGCGCATTATTGGCGTGTCGATTGACACTAAAGGTAAGCCTGCGCTGCGTATGGCGATGCAAACCCGTGAGCAACATATCCGCCGAGAAAAAGCCAACTCCAACATCTGTACGGCACAGGCCCTATTGGCTAACATGTCTTCTTTTTATGCGGTTTACCACGGTCCAAAAGGTCTTCGCACCATTGCCAGTCGCATCCAACGCTTGACCGCTATTTTAGCAGCCCAGCTTGAGACTTTAGGTTTTGCTTCCAGTAACCAAAGCTTTTTTGACACCCTAACGTTGCCAACCAATGGCCAACAAGATGTCATCTATCAACGCGCACTTGATGCTGGCTATAATTTACGAAAAGTGGGCACTGATAGCTTAAGCATTAGCTTGGATGAAACCACCCAAACACATCATATTCAAGCCTTACTTAACATTTTTTCAGGGGCGCAAGTAGCATTTGACTTAGCAGCCACAGACGCCTTGTGCAGCAGCATCAACATGGGTATGGCTAACGATTTAATGCGCACTGATGCTATTTTAGAGCACCCGGTATTTAACAGCCACCATAGTGAAACAGACATGTTGCGCTATATGAAAAAATTGGAGAATAAAGACTTTTCTTTAGTTCACGGCATGATTCCACTGGGATCTTGTACCATGAAACTCAACGCCACAGCACAAATGGCAGCAGTAACTTGGCCTGAATTTGCTAATATGCATCCTTTTGCACCAGTAGAGCAAACACAAGGTTATATGGAACTCATTCGTTCTTTAGAAGCACAACTTGTTGAGATTACAGGCTACGATCATGTATCAATGCAGCCCAATTCTGGTGCCCAGGGCGAGTATGCTGGGCTTGTGGCTATTCGCAAATACCAAGAAAGTATAGGCGAAGGCCATCGTAATATATGCATTATCCCAAGCTCTTCTCACGGCACCAACCCTGCTAGTGCCTCGATGGTAGATATGACTGTCGTCGTGGTCGGTTGTGACGATATGGGCAACGTAGACGTTGCCGAGCTTAAAGCCAAAGCGCAGCAACATGCTGACAAGCTGTCTTGCTTGATGATCACCTACCCTTCTACCCATGGGGTATATGAAGAAAGTGTGGTGGAAATTTGCCAAATTATTCATGATAACGGAGGCCAAGTTTACATGGATGGTGCTAATATGAACGCCCAAGTGGGGGTGAGCAAACCTGGCCTTATAGGTTCTGACGTATCGCACCTTAACCTACATAAAACCTTCGCCATCCCTCATGGTGGCGGTGGGCCAGGTATGGGACCTATTGGTGTTAAATCTCACCTGGCACCATTTTTACCTAATCATCCTGTAATTCCCGTTCACGGCGAAAATAATGGCAATGGAGCTGTTTCGGCAGCTCCTTATGGTAGTGGTTCAATCTTGCCGATTTCTTGGGCTTATATTAATTTGCTGGGTTCACAAGGCCTTGAAAAATCTACTGCTCAAGCAATTTTAAGTGCCAACTATATGGCCTCACGCCTAAGTGAACACTTCCCTATCTTGTATCAAGGTCGCAACGATCGTGTCGCACATGAATGCATTATTGATATTCGTAGTTTAAAAGAAACCACTGGAATCAGCGAAGAAGATATTGCAAAACGTTTGATGGACTATGGATTTCATGCACCTACCATGTCTTTCCCTGTGGCAGGCACCTTGATGATTGAACCCACCGAATCTGAACCAAAGCGTGAAATCGATCGTTTTTGTGACGCTATGGCTAGTATTCGTGGTGAGATTGCGAAAATTGAATCTGGTGAGTGGAGCCCGAAGCACAATCCCTTAAAAATGGCTCCACATACGCAATCAGACTTAGCGAGTCATGGCTGGAATCGTGGTTATTCACGCAGCGTTGCAGCTTTTCCGTCCACAGCAACTTTGGATGCTAAATTTTGGCCTACCGTTAATCGTATAGACAACGTTTATGGTGATCGCAATCTTATTTGCTCTTGCCCTCCGGTGGAGTCATATCAAGACTAATAAAGACATAAAACAGCGTAAATGACGTTGGGATAGTGAGTAATATACAAGCGCTTATAAACGGCTAAACTTATTCATTGACCCACGTCTATATTTACTATATTTTGCGACTAAATTACCCGCTTCATAAAAATTACTTAGCAGGGAACTCGTGAAAGCGCTGAATCCATTTTTACCTTTATTTCTAAGCTGTACCCTATTACTTATGGGTAATGGCTTATTGTTCATTATTATTCCTATGAGCATGCGCTTAGATGGCCAAGATACAGATGCTATCGGTTTAGTCATGTCGCTTTATTTTGTAGGTATGTTGCTAGGGTCTATGTACGGTAAGAACCTTATCAGCCGTGTAGGCCATATACGTATTTTTGCCGCTTGTGCATCGGTAGCCACCATGTGCGCTTTATTACACAGCATTTGGTCTGTGCCTGTGGTTTGGGGAGTTTTAAGAGTGCTCATGGGTTTTACCAACGCAACTTTTTTTATGACTATGGAAACATGGTTAAGTGAGAGTTCGACTAGAGAAAATCGCGCTACAGTGCTTGGTAGTTATCAGTTTGTGACTTATTTTGGCTTGGCTTTAGGCCAGCTCATGTTAAATTTTGCAGAACCACAAGACCCTATTCTCTACATCTACGTCGCGATGCTGTTTTGTTTATGTATGATTCCAGTACTCATGAGCCGTTCTGGCGGCCCACGCATTAATGAATCTGAATCAATGCCACTAAAAAACCTCTACAAAAAATCACCGTTAGGTGTTATCGGCATCATGATTTCTGGTATTTGCCTAGGCGCTTTCTACAACATGAGCAGCGTATACGGTGCAGATGTGGGAATGACCAAAAGCCAAATAGCAACGTTTATGAGCGCCACCATGGTCGGCGGGTTTCTATTACAGTTTCCAGTCGGCAAATTAGCCGACCTGTTTGATAGAAGAACGGTTTTAGTAATCACACTCTTAGTGGCCTGCTTTGCTGCTATGGTATTACCCATTATGGCCTCTCAAGGTGAAATGGCCATTACCATTGCATGCGCCATCATTCTCAGTGGCGCCTTGGCCTGCGTGTACCCCATTGCCTTAGCAGATGCTTTTGACCGCCTCAAACCTACTGAAATGGTGGCGGCAAGTGGCAAGCTTATTTTGGCTTATGCAACAGGTGGAGTCATTGGCCCCTATACCTCTTCATTGGTGATGAAACACATGGGCGAAGGCGCTTTGTTTGGCTACTTAATTGGGGCATGCTTGGTGTTAATTTCCTTCGTTATGTATCGCATGAGTATTCGCCAGGCGGTGCCTGACGCACTACAAGAATCATTTGTGATGCAAGGTATGGCACCCATGGCGACCGAACTTGATCCGCGTACAGAATATAATAGCTTGGATGAAACCAGTATAGCGGCGGAAACTGTGCTTTTATTGGCAGAAGAAAATCCAGAAGATGTGGTAGAAATTGCCTTGAACATCGCTCTAAATCAACCAGAAGAAGCGGTTAACATAGCCCAAGCCACTGCCTATAATTACCCAGATGATGCTGTCGCTCTAGCCATCGCCTTGGCTAATGAACTGCCACACTTGAAACTTGATATTATTACCAATGTGGCAGGTTCTGCTCCTTTAGCGGGTGCAGATTTAGCACGGTATATGTGTGGCTTAATCAAGCAACAAAAACTTGATCCCACAGCAAGCTTTAATGCATTAAGTAGGCTTACATTAAAGCTGTTAGATGAAGCACCTCTACAAGCTGCAGAAATTGCCGCTATAGTGAGTCATGAAATCGCCGATGATATGCCCGAGTTAGTCGCTACAATTGCAGTATTAGCAGCCCAAGCGGCCCCAGATCAGCGGGTAGAAGTCGCTACTGCTGTCACTCAAGAAGTACCAGAAGCCAGTGTAGAAATAGCCGCTGGTGTAGCAGAAACTATTGCTGCAAGCCCAGACGAAGAGTTACATAGTTTCCTAGCAGGTGAAGAAAATGATGATTACTTAGGAGAAGGTGCGCAGCTTGCTATTGCTTTAGGCCAAGAAACACCAGAACAAGCATTTGATATAGCGACAGCTGTCGCTGAAATGCTCCCAGAAGACGCCGTTCAAGTGGCTGAATCTATCGCTCAAACAGATCCTGAAAATGCCTCAGATTTAGTTGACAGTATCAGCGAGGTGGCACCAGAGATGGCTGACGATGTTATGTATGCTGTGGCTAGCTCCTTGCCAGACCAAGCAGAGGAGCTACTGCAAGAGGTATTGATGGATGTTGAAGCTAACGAAGATACAGCCAGACAGGCTAGTTAACTAACAGGCCAAGTTTCAAGCAATGCATCGGCAATGGTTTTATTTGCATCAGGAATAGCCAGCTGAGATAGTGTTTTTGCATCTATCCATAAAACAGGCTGGCCTTCCATACCTTTAGCCATGCCTGAAACATTCTTAACTAGGTAGAAATACAAAGACACCTGTTTATCAGCGTAGTCGTGATGTACAGCTTTAAATAGCTCGCAAAAACGCGGGTCAATCTTTAAGTCAACTTCTTCTTCAAGCTCTCGTGCCAAGGCTTGTAAATGCGTTTCACCGGCTTCTATTTTGCCACCTGGAAACTCCCACTTACCACCTTGATGTTGCCAATCGGCGCGTTGTGCCATCAGGATACGCTGACAAGAATCAACAACGATTGCTGCAACTACCTCTACACGTTCATGCATCGTTTTACCTTAGCTGCGGTAGTCAGCGTTGATCTTAACGTAATCATAAGACAAATCAGTGGTCCACACGGTTTGCTTTACATCACCCCGTTTAAGATTTACTCGTATAGTAATTTCTTCTTGGTCCATGACTTCTTGACCTGCTGATTCTGTGTAACTTGCTGCACAGCCACCTTGATCAACTAAAAGGCAATCGCCCAAGTGAATGGTTAAGGCGTTAACATCAAGATTGGGCACTCCAGAATATCCTACAGCGCACAATATGCGCCCCCAGTTTGGGTCACTAGCAAACATTGCAGTTTTGGTGAGTGGTGAATGAGCAATAGCATAAGCCACTTGTAAACACTCTTGTGTATTCGCGCCGCCTTCAACTTCTACGCTGATGAACTTAGTGGCACCTTCACCGTCTCGTACAATCGCATGAGCCAACTGCTGCATAAGCTCAGTGAGGGCTTTGCTAAATTTGGCGATTAGATCGCTATCATCATCTAGGCACAAGTCACTAGCACCGGTGGCGATAAGCATACACGAATCGTTAGTGGACATATCGCCATCTACAGTAATGCGGTTAAAACTTTGCTCCACAGATTGGTCTAACAGGTCTTGGGTTAAGGTAGGGGAACATTTTACATCAGTTGCAACAAACGCAAGCATAGTGGCCATATTGGGCCGAATCATCCCTGAACCTTTAGAAATGCCAGTGAGGCTGATGGTCTGACCTAGGTGTTCAATTTGCACACTAGCACCTTTGGGGCGGGTGTCTGTTGTTAATATACCCAAAGCTGCATCTTGCCAGCCGTGAATGTCTAGCTTATTAACAGCTAGAGGCAAGTGTGAGACGATTTTTTCTATTGGCAGTTTTTCGCCAATGACACCGGTTGAAAAGGGTAATACCTGGGAGCTGTTTAAACTGAGACATTGTGCCAGCTCCTGACAGGAGGTGAGTGCATCAGCCTCACCTACAACGCCTGTACCTGCATTAGCATTGCCAGTATTGATCACTAGCGCTAGAGGGCTATCTGCTAGCAAATGACGTTTGCATAGCTGCACTGGAGCCGCACAAAATGCGTTAGTGGTAAATACGCCGGCGACGCTTGAACCGGCTTGGGCAAGCATAACCACTAAATCTTTACGGCCAGGAGTTTTAATTCCAGCTTCTGTCGTGCCCAATTTAAACCCTGTAATCGGGTGATAGTTCACATCTGCTAAACGTCCAACTGCCATAATCTAATTCCAAATACATTATTTTTTAGTTAGGTCAGTTTACCGTGACACTGCTTATATTTTTTACCCGAACCACAAGGACAAGGTTCATTTCGACCTACCTTAGCCCCTGGTACACCAGCGGATCTTGCTTGTGCTTGTGCTTGTGCTTGTTGCTGCACACCCGTCTGAGCTTGCGCTTGTTCATGACCGTATTGCATGGCAGCTTGCGCTTGTTCGCGCTTTTTCCTTTCCTCTGCCTCAACTTCTTCTGGAGAGCGAACTTGAACATTACTTAAGATACGAATAACATCTTCTTTTATAGCAAAGAGTAGGTGTTGAAATAGGTCAAAAGATTCTCGCTTATATTCTTGCTTTGGATTTTTTTGTGCATACCCTCGTAAATGAATACCTTGGCGTAGCATATCCATAGTTGCAAGATGCTCCTTCCAGCGCGAATCAATCACTTGCAACATCACTTGTTTTTCAAAGCCCCGAATAGTGTCAGCCCCTACTACGTCAGTTTTAGCTTGATAACTATCACTAAGTTGGGTTTGAATTTTACTGCGTAAATTTTCTTCTTCTAGGCGGTCATCTTCATCAAGCCACTTTTGAACAGGCAACTCCATACCAAACTGCTTTTTAAGCTCTGTTTCTAAGCCTTCTATGTCCCACTGCTCTGCAAGGCTTTGGGGTGCAATAAATTGATTAATCGCACTATCTACCACTTCATAACGCACATTAGTAATCACATCAGTAATGTCATCTGTTGACATCAGTTCATTGCGTTGATCATAAACCACGGTGCGCTGGTCATTAGCGACATCATCATATTCAAGTAATTGTTTGCGCATGTCAAAGTTACGACCTTCAACCTTACGTTGAGATTTTTCAATGGCATTTGACACCATGCGATGCTCAATAGCTTCACCCTTTTCCATACCCAACTTTTGCATTAGGCCTTTGATACGCTCGGGTGCAAAAATACGCAATAAATTATCTTCTAATGATAAGAAAAAACGCGATGAGCCAGGGTCACCTTGACGACCTGCGCGACCACGAAGTTGGTTATCTATCCTTCGAGATTCGTGACGTTCAGTGCCAATAATATGCAACCCGCCAGATGAGAATACTAACTCATGACGTATTTTCCAGTCGGCTTTGGCCGCTTCTATTTCTGTTTCGCTTGCGTTTTCACCTAAAGCGTCTAACTCAGCTTCTAGCTTACCACCCAGAACAATATCAGTGCCTCGACCCGCCATGTTAGTCGCAATAGTCACGGCACCAGGACGGCCTGCTTGAGCAATGATGCTGGCTTCACGCTCGTGTTGCTTAGCGTTAAGAACATTGTGGGGCACATTAGCATCAGTTAAGGCTTGAGACACCATTTCTGACATTTCTATTGATGCTGTACCCACTAATACTGGACGCTGCTGCGTTACACAAAGACGAATATCCTCGATAATAGCCGCAAATTTTTCTGGCATGGTCAAATACACAAGGTCATTCATATCCTTACGTTTAACGTCAACGTTGGTAGGAATTACTAATACATCCAAGCCATAGATTTGATGTAATTCAAACGCTTCGGTGTCTGCAGTCCCTGTCATACCTGCAAGTTTTTCATATAAGCGAAAGTAGTTTTGGAAAGTGGTAGAAGCCATGGTCTGGCTTTCTTTTTGAATACTCACGCCTTCTTTTGCTTCGATGGCTTGGTGAATTCCTTCTGACCAACGACGACCTGCCATAGTGCGTCCAGTATGCTCATCCACAATAACCACTTGGTCATCCTGAACGATATAGTCCACATTACGGGAGAAGACGACATGAGCTTTAAGTCCCGCATGGACATGGTGTAACAATGGCAGATTGGCTGCAGCATATAAGCTCTCGCCTGAACCCAAAAGGTTTGCACCAATGAGCAGCTCTTCTACAAATTGATGACCCGCTTCAGTAAGCTCAATGGTCTTGTGGGATTCATCAAAGGTATAGTGCCCAGTAGGTGCTTCATCACCTTCTATTTTTGGCTGGATCTCAAGTTGTGGCATTAAGCCATTGATGGTGAGGTACATCTGGGTGTTATCTTCAACCGGCCCAGAGATGATCAATGGCGTGCGTGCTTCATCAATAAGGATCGAATCCACTTCATCGACAATGGCATAGTTCAAAGGGCGCTGTACTTTATCCACAGCACTAAATGCCATATTGTCTCGTAGATAATCAAATCCAAATTCGTTGTTAGTACCGTAAGTCACATCACAGGCATACGCATCACGTTTGATGTCGCTTTCTTGGCCTGAAAGAATGATACCCACCGACAAACCCAAACCTTCATAGAGCGGACGCATCCATTGAGCATCACGCTGCGCTAAATAATCGTTCACTGTGACTACGTGAACTCCATTAGCTGAAATAGCATTAAGGTAAACTGCAAGTGTCGCTACTAAAGTTTTACCTTCACCTGTGCGCATCTCTGAGACTTTACCTTGATGTAAGGCGATACCGCCAATCATTTGCACATCAAAATGACGTAACCCCATAAACCGGACTGACGCCTCTCGGCAAACGGCAAATGCCTCAGGTAATAAGTCATCTAAACTTTCACCAGCATCAAAGCGCTGCTTAAATTCTGCGCGTTTGGCGGCAATCTCAGCATCAGATAATGACTGCAAATCACTTTCTAGTTTATTGATATTACTTACAATTTTATTAAACCGTTTTACTTCACGGTCATTTTTACTGCCAAAAAGTGATTTTAAAAGTTGTACCATTATCTTATCTTTTTATATGCGCTGGTGCGTTTGTTAAGGTAAACGAGATGATTATTATCTCTACTATTACTATGGGGGCTTAAGCGCTTTTTCAAAGGCCTAAAACGTAAAAAAGCTGGAGTTCTATAGGAACACCAGCTTTTTCATTATTATTTATTACGCTATGGCAGCCGCTTGACTCATGTAAGCGATGGGGGAGTCCAATTCATCGTCAAATGTCACCACCTCCCATGCGTCTTCTTGCGATAACAGTTCTCTTAGAAGCATATGATTCAAACCATGTCCAGATTTGTGGCCTTCAAATTTGCCAATAAGACTTCGCCCCAGTAGGTATAAATCGCCAACAGCATCTAATACTTTATGTTTTACAAATTCATCCTGGTAACGCAAGCCATCTTCATTCAAAACTCGATAATCATCGACTGCGATGGCATTGTCTAAACTTCCACCTAAGGCCAAGTTTTTAGATCGAAGGTATTCAAAATCCTTCATAAAACCAAAGGTACGAGCACGGCTGACTTCTTTGACATAAGAAGTACTAGAAAAATCTAAATGCGTGGTGCAATTACGACTTTCAAACAATGGATGATCAAAATCGATAGTGAAGCCTACATGAAAACCATTAAAAGGCTCCAAGGATGCCATTTTATCATCTTGGCTAACACTGACAGACTTTTTAATCCGAATGAATTTTTTCGGTGCATTTTGCTCTTCAACACCAGCAGACTGAAGTAAAAATATAAATGGCGCCGCGCTGCCATCCATAATTGGTACTTCTTCACTACTTAGCTCTACATAAGCATTGTCTATACCAAGTCCCGCAAAAGCAGACAACAGGTGTTCAACTGTACAGACTCGCACACCATCTTTTACTAAATTGGTAGATAGTGTCGTATCACCGACGTTTTCCGCAGTCGCTGCAATAGACACCACCGGATCCAAATCAGTTCGGCAAAACACGATGCCCACATTAGCCTGCGCAGGCTTCAATGTCAGGTAAACTTTTTTACCCGTATGAATGCCAATACCAGTGGCTCTAATAATATTTTTTAATGTACGTTGTTTAACCATTATGTCCTAGACCCTACACACGGGATATCCGAGAATTGTAGTACAAAAACCTTTATTTTAAGCTGAATACCTGCCCATTAGGGGCAAATTATTAAAACGTGGACATCGGTCCAAGTCTAAATATCAATCAGCTTGACGTCGCAAAAACGCAGGGATATCTAAGTAACCGATATCGCCTTCAGCACCATTTGAAGCATCAGCATCTGATTCACTCAGATGCGCATCACCAGCTAACGAATCCTTCACTGCCGGGAGCTCCATTTGATCGATGGTGGGGCGTCTCTTAGGGTTATTGACCACAGCTTTCACTAATGGTTCAATTTTTTCATACCCATGACCTAAACCTGTAGCAACCACAGTGACTTTTAGCTCATCAGACATTTCAGGATCAATCACCGTACCAATAACGACCGTGGCATTGTCTGAAGCAAATTCTTCAATGGTATTACCGACCTCTGAGAACTCTCCCAAATTCATGTCTAATCCGGCAGTAATATTGACTAAAATGCCCTTTGCACCCCGTAAATCAACATCTTCTAGCAATGGACTACGCACAGCAGCTTCTGCAGCTTCACGAGCACGGTCTTCACCTCGGGCGACGCCAGTGCCCATCATAGCCATGCCCATTTCTGACATAACGGTGCGAACGTCTGCAAAATCTACGTTAATCATGCCTGGACGGGTAATAAGGTCTGCAATACCTTGCACCGCACCAAGTAACACATCATTTGCAGTGCTAAAGGCGGTAAGAAGGCTACAATTTTTACCTAACACAGGGAGTAGTTTTTCATTTGGAATAGTAATCAATGAATCCACATGTTCTGCCAACTCTTTAAGGCCTTGCTCAGCAATGGCCATACGTTTTCGTCCTTCAAAAGGAAATGGCTTGGTCACAACAGCCACTGTCAAAATGCCCATTTCACGGGCCACTTCGGCCACGATGGGAGCAGCGCCAGTACCTGTGCCACCACCCATACCTGCAGTGATGAAGACCATGTCAGCACCTTGCAAAATATTTTCTATTTGTGCACGATCTTCAAGGGCTGCTTCACGACCCACATTAGGGTTGGCGCCGGCGCCTAAACCTTTAGTGATTTGGGCACCCAATTGAATCACTGAGCGTGCTTCCATGCCCCTTAAGGCTTGAGCATCTGTGTTCGCACACACGAACTCAACACCATCTATTTCGCTAGACAGCATGTGACTCACAGCGTTACCGCCGCCGCCGCCGATACCAATTACTTTAATGATTGCATTTTGCGGCACGTTATCTACTAATTCGTACATCGCCTTGCTCCTAGTCTAATTTATTATTTTCTGATACGAAATTGATCGACATCAGACTTTGCTTAGATAACCACCTAAGTGACTTATCATTAAAAATTCGATTTAACCCACATTTTAAACTTTACTAACCATTGACTCGCATCCAAAGAAAAACCCATACCTTTGGACTGTGGAACTGAGTTAGTAGGCCCTGCTTGCTGAGCATAATTCAACAATCCCACACAGGTAGAGTAAGTTGGATTGTCTAACAATCCACTGGGTCCCTGGGCCTTGTGAGGCTTGGCCAGTCTAACCGGCATATGAAAAATCTCTTCCGCCAACTCAACAGCGCCTTCCATCTGCGCCGTGCCACCTGTTAAAACCATACCCGCTGCAATCAAATCTTCATAACCACTGCGCCTTAGCTCAGACTGAACAAGGGTATACAGCTCTTCATAACGAGGCTCCACCACTTCAGCTAAGGCTTGACGAGAAAGGTCTCTAGCGGGTCGATCACCTACACTTGGCACTTTAATACTTTCTGATAAATCGGTTAACTGAGCCAAAGCACAGGCATACCTTACTTTCACATCTTCTGCATGGACCGTTGGCGTACGCAAAGCCATTGCAATATCATTAGTCACTTGATCACCTGCAACGGGGATCACTGCGGTGTGGCGAATAGCACCTGCGGTGAATACAGCCACATCGATCGTCCCGCCTCCCATGTCTACTAAACACACACCTAATTCTTTCTCATCATCGGTGAGCACTGCGTAGCTTGAAGCAAGTGCGTTGAGCACTATATTGTCTAACAACAAACCACACCGAGTGACACATTTTTCTATATTTTGAGCGACGTTTAACGCACAGGTCACAATATGCACTTTTACTTCTAACCTAACACCGGACATACCAAGCGGGTCTTGAATTCCTTCTTGTCCATCAATGACGTACTCTTGCGGTAAGATATGCAAGATCTTTTGATCTGATGGAATCGCTACAGCTCGAGCCGCTTCGATGACCCGCTCTAAGTCCAGTTCAGATACTTCACCCGCTTGTATTGCGACAATCCCATGTGAATTCATACTACTAATGTGATTACCACCAATGCCTACGGTGACCGTATTTATTTTGCAATCTACCATCAACTCAGCTTCTTCAATGGCTCGTTTAACCGACAGCACTGTAGATTCGATGTTAGCTACGATCCCTCGCTTCAACCCACGAGATTCTTGGGCACCAATACCAACCACATGCAATTGGCTATCGTCTCCAAGCTCGGCTACCATAGCAACGACCTTAGAAGTGCCAATATCCAGCCCCACAACCATGGGGTTAACTGCTAAGTCTGCCAACCAAATTCTTCCTTATTAATACGTTTTTCAAACCACTAAAAAAAGCGATTTAAAGTGACCCTTATTATCCCACACTTTGCCTCTTAAGTGGTGGAATAATCGGGTAAAACAGCAGCGTTTTTACCACTCACGACACTGCACTAACTTGCGTCTTTCCAGGCAACAGATACACCATGAACATAGCGTCCATCAATGCGCTCTATTGCGTCTGCTTTCGTCACAAAATAACGGTGATAAACCTTCATTAATCTTTTTAACCTAGGCAACACTTGGTCACGTCCAAGTACGAGTATGATGCCATTATCCAAGCGCAGCTCAACCGCCCCGCGGCGCGCCATTGTCATTTGGTCAATAGCAAGCTCATCTCGACCTACTAACCAACTCATTTGCCGAAAAAGCTCACTCATGATCCATGCACTATCAGCTGGCCCATCTAACACAGGCAACTGATCAGCACCGACAACCTGCCCAGGATCCACCAATACGACCTGGCCTTCATGATTTACAAAGCCGCCGTCAAACCATCTTGCCATAAAAATTTGCGGCGATGCCTCTACCATTAATCGATTCGGCCAAACTCTGCTCACTTTGGCATCACTGACCCAAGGGTGATTTTCTACCTCTAATCTGATCTCTTCTAAATCTGCTCCAAAAAACGAATCGGATAAATGGGCATTCAACTGCTTTTGCAGTGTTACTTTGTCTGTGGCAGGTATGTCTGTTTGCAATATAATCTGTGCTAAAGGCCGATGCACCCATGGCTGAGTAGCCTGCCATGTTAAAAGGGAAGCAGTCAACACCACAAAGAGTAGAAGCAATTTGGCTCCCCAACTCCAGCGATTTGCCTGTTGCACCTGCTCTTGTTGCTGCATCGCCATTATGCAGTCCGTGCCAAAGCTAGATTTAAAATAACCAAGCTTAACTGAGGAAAACTCAATCCAGCTGCTTTGGCGGCCATAGGGACTAGGCTGTGACTGGTCATGCCAGGCGTTGTGTTGACCTCTAATAACCAGTTACAACCTTGCTTGTCGCGCATTACATCGATGCGCCCCCAATCACGACAGCCTAAAACCTTAAAGGCATAGTTGCATTCGTCTTCCATCTTTTTCTGCCCATCCTGAGTCATGGGGTTATCAAACAAATAGCGCGTTTTTTCAGAATAATATTTGGCTTGTAAATCGTAAAAAACATTATCAGTTTCTAGGCGGATGGCGGGCAAAGGTATCCCATTAAGAATCGGCACTGTGTATTCATCCCCATCGATAAATTGTTCGGCCATAACCTCTCGATCGTACTCAGCCGCATCACGATAGGCCTGCTCTAAATTTTCTATTGAATCAACAATATTGATACCTAGACTGGATCCCTCATGCACAGGTTTGACCACCAATGGCAAGCCAAGCCGCTGTGCCACTTGTGTCCAATCACTGTTATCATTGAGCACTTCATACGCTGGCGTTCTCACCCCTTGGGCCAACCAAACTAATTTGGTCATCAACTTATTCATGCCTAAGCTAGATGCTAAAACATCGCAGCCGGTGTAAGGTATAGACATAAAATCAAGAACACCTTGGAGCGTGCCATCTTCTCCACCTCGGCCGTGAAGAATAATAAACGCAGCGTCCATGACCGCTTCTTGTAACTGCGTCACTTGATCCTGACCCTCTGCTCCTAGGTCCAAACCAAAGGCATCCACACCTGCAGTTTTTAAATGAGCCAACACTTGCTTGCCGCTCATTAAAGAAATTTCACGCTCAGCAGATGTGCCACCATAGATGACGGCCACTCGTATATCTGGCACTGTCAGCAAGTGATCAAAGCTTTTGGAAAGGTTCAATTTAGTCATTAGTTGCCTTCATCTTGCTGTTGCATTTTATCAAGAAGTGCTCTGGAAATTTGCCCAATATCACCAGCTCCTTGAGTTAATAATAGGTCGCCATCTAGCAAAACATTCTCCAGTACCGGCGCCACACCCGCCCCACGCTCTACAAAAATGGGATCTACCTGCCCTCTGGATCTGATACTACGACACAAACTTCGCCCATCAGCGCCGTTGATTGGCTCCTCGCCAGCTGGATAAACGTCCAACAATACCAGCACATCCACACGTGATAAAACATCCACAAAGTCTTCATATAAGTCCCTTGTGCGTGAAAAACGATGTGGCTGATAGACCATCACCAAACGACGATCTGGCCAACCTGCTCGTATCGCATCAATGGTGGCTGATACCTCTGTTGGGTGGTGCCCATAGTCATCGACTAAGGTTGCCGTGCCTGCTTGAGCTGGGTAGTCGCCTAGCACTTGGAACCTGCGGCCAACCCCTGAAAAGTTATTCAAGCCATTGACGATATGTTCATCAGCCACTTCTAAATCTGTTGCTACAGCAATGGCTGCCAGAGCGTTTTGAACATTGTGTTTGCCAGGCATATTCAATGCGATATCTAGGTCTTCATGGCCTTGCCTACAAACAGTAAATGAAGTGACCATCGCCCTTTGCTGGACGTTAATCGCTTTTACATCGGCCTTTTCATCAAATCCATAAGTCATTAATGGCCTACTGACTTGAGGCAGTATTTCCCATACTACAGGGTCATCTACACAGACAATTGCCAAGCCATAAAAGGGTAAATTGTGCAGAAACTCTACAAAAGTTTTCTTTAAACGATTGAAATCTCCTTCGTAGGTAGACATATGATCGGCATCAATGTTTGTCACTATCGAGGTTAAGGGTTGCAGGTGAAGAAAAGAAGCATCACTTTCATCTGCTTCTGCAACTAAGTAAGAACTTGCTCCAAGTTTTGCATTGGTGCCTGAGCTGGTTAATTTCCCTCCGATCACAAATGTTGGATCGAATCCTCCGGCGGCCAAAACCGAAGCCACTAGGGACGTCGTTGTGGTTTTGCCATGGGTTCCTGCCACTGCAATGCCGTGGCGGTAGCGCATTAACTCAGCTAACATTTGTGCTCTTTGGACGACAGGAATACGATGGGATCGCGCAGCGATTAATTCTGGGTTTTCTTCGGTTACGGCCGTGGATACTACCACCACGTGGGCGCCACGAATGTTGGTTTCTTGATGACCAATAAATATTTGTGCCCCATGAGTTGCCAATCGCTCTGTAACCGGGCTGACACGTATATCTGAACCACTGATTTCATACCCTTGGTTGAGCAAAACCTCTGCAATTCCACACATGCCAACTCCGCCGATACCAATAAAATGAATACGCTTAATACGGCGCATTTCCGGAATTGTGTATTGATTTGGTGGGATAAATTTAACCACGGGCAATCTCCATGCAGTGTTGTGCTACGGTGTAAGAGGCCTTGGGGGAGGCGCAGGTAAGCGCTGCATCAGCCATATTATTAAGCGTTGATGGGTGGTCACACACAGCCAGGATTTGTTCACTAAGAACGGCTGGCGATAACCTGTCTTGGGGTAATAAAATAGCGCCACCTACCTTTGTTAAAACCCTAGCGTTGGCCGTTTGATGATCATCTACAGCGTAGGGGTAAGGCACTAATATAGATGGCAAACCAGCATTAGCAAGCTCACTCACCGTTAACGCTCCTGCACGGCAAATAACCAGATCTGCCCAAGCATACGCAAGTGCCATATTATCAATATACGCATCCACCTTTGCCACAACACCCGCTTTTTGGTAACCATTTTCAGTCACCACTTGATGTTTAGGGCCCGTTTGATGCCAAATGTTTGGCCGCTGTTCAAGACTTAGCATGGCTATGGCTTTAGGTACCAGTTCATTCAGAGCTAACGCCCCTAAGCTGCCCCCTACTATAAGCACCTTAAGCGCATCATCAGCAGAAATTTTTGAAGTGCGCGCAGTGATATTAGATCGCAGTGGATTGCCAACAGTGATTGCTTTTCCATCAGGAAAACTTCCTTCAAAGGCTTGCAAAGTTGTGTTGGCTAGCGGGCGCAATAAACGATTAGTCAGACCAGGGATTGCATTTTGTTCATGTAAAACTAGTGGCACATTTAATAACTTAGCGGCCAAACCTCCAGGGCCTGCTACAAAGCCACCCATACCCAAAACACAATCAGGCTTAAAGCGCCGAATCAAACGTACAGACTGTAATAATGATTTACATAAACGCCAAGGTGCAAACAGCAAAGATAGTTTTCCTTTACCTCTCAAACCCACAACATCAATACAATTCAACACTAAACCTGCCTCGGGCACCAGGCGCGCTTCTATACCTCTGCCTGTGCCTAACCACTGTATGTCAAAGTTATGATGGCGCAAAATTTCAGCGGTCGCTAACGCAGGGTAAACATGGCCGCCCGTCCCTGCCGCCATAATCAATATGCGTTTTGCCTTGCCTTTTAGTTGAGGCTCAATCATGAAGTTTTGCCTCGCTTAGTCTTATCATCGACAAACCATTGATCAACATCATCTAAGCCTGGAGTGGCTTGGTCTAGTGGTTCAGTTGCGCGATGGGTTGAGTTTTTAGCCGCATACCCATCCACAGCAACCTCGTTTGATGAGCTTGAATAAGCGGCATTATTTTCCAATGAAATACGCAGTAAAATGCCAAGACTTCCAGCACACGCTAACATGCTACTACCACCATAGCTCACAAAGGGCAAGGTAAGCCCCTTGGTGGGCAGCAGCCCTAGATTAACTCCAATATTTATCATGGCTTGAGTAGCGATAAGTAATATCAATCCATACGCTAAGTAGGCTGAAAAGTGACGACCTAAACGCTCAGATTTTTGCCCTATCTGCAGACCACGTACAATGAGCACGCCATATAGAGCCACAACGATCAAAGCCCCAAACGCACCTGATTCTTCGGCCAAAACTGAATAAACAAAATCCGTATGGGCTTCAGGTAAGTAGAATAACTTTTGCATACTCTGCCCTAAACCTTCGCCAAACCAACCTCCTCGACCAAAAGCAATTTGCGCCTGAGTTAGTTGGTACCCACTACCAAAAGGATCACTCCATGGATCTAGGTAAGTCATTAGTCGCTTGACACGATATTCAGCAGCAAAAATCGTCATCGCTCCTAAGGCTGCAGCAGCCAAAAGCACGATGGAGATATGTCGTTTACGCATACCCCCTAAAAAAAACATCCCTAACACGGCGCTCATCATTACCACCACTGCGCCAAAATCTGGTTCTAACAAAAGCAGCACAATAAAGACGCCCAACACCACTAAAGACTTGGAAAAGCCTGAAAAGTTATTTCTAATGACGTCTTGCTGGCGCACCAAATAACCCGCCATGAACGCCACCACTGCTATTTTTGCAAATTCTGAAGGTTGCAAACTTAATGGCCCTACGGGAATCCACCGAGTACTGCCATTTACATTTTTACCTAGGCCTGGGATCAATACTGCAACCAATAGCAGCACACCTAGCAGCAACAAGTAGGGGCTTTGTTTTTGCCACACATCTACTGGCGTCAGAAGACAAGCCATCATGCTAAAACTGCCCAAAATCATAAACAAAAGCTGACGTTTGCTTTGATAAAACGGGTCGTTAAACTTAATAGCCACAACATCCATCGATGCAGAAGTGATCGAGACATAACCGATAAGTGCTAAGGCTAAGGCTGGAAGAAATAAGACTAAATCTAACCTTTGGCTCAAAACAATGCGCCACTGCTGAGATAAAAAGTTCATAGCAAAGCCCTTACCAACTGCGAAAAGTGCCTGCCTCGTGCTTCAAAACCATCGTAAGCATCAAAACTTGCACATGCTGGCGACAATAAAACTAAATCGCCGCTGACTGCATTCGCATGTGCCATTGATACGGCTGTTGACATATCTTTGGCGTGAATAGAGAGCGCCTTATCAACTAAAACTTTTTCAATTTTCTGCGCATCCGCACCAATCAGCAGAATTTGTTTGCAATATTTTGAGACTGGGATAGATAAATCAGAAAAATCTGCGCCTTTGCCTACCCCACCTGCAATCAATATTATTTTACCCGTTAGATCGGGCCCCAGGCCCTCTATGGCCGCTACCGTTGCGCCCACATTAGTGCCTTTGGAGTCATTAATGTAAGACACTCCGTCGATATTAGTCACGTGTTCGCAACGGTGGGGCAAGCCTGTAAAAGTTGTTAATGCGCGGATCATTGCATCCATTGGGAGGCCAGAAGCTTCACCAATAGCTAGGGCAGCAAGCCCGTTAGCTATATTATGGCCACCATTTAGTGACATTTGGTGAACCGGAATAATACACTGCGTACCTTTAGCAAGCCATTTTTCACCATTCTTTGTCAGCACACCAAATTGTCCTACATCGGGTTCGCCCAGACTAAAACGGGTTTGAGTAACAGTGTCTGGCACAAGAGGATTGGTAAGCGCATCATCAGCATTAACAACCGCTGCTTTACATGCTTGGAAAATTCGATGCTTGGCTTGATGGTAGCGCATTAGATTATGATAACGATCCATATGATCAGGACTCACATTGAGCACGCAGGCAACACTTGCGCCTAAACCTGTGGTAGATTCTAGCTGAAAGCTTGATAATTCCATCACATATAGATCAATATCCGCATCCAATAACGACACCGAAGGCACGCCAAGGTTGCCGCCAATCGCCACGTTTAAGTTAGCTATTTTAGCCATTTCACCCACTAAACTGGTGACCGTACTTTTGGCGTTGGATCCTGTAATTGCGACAATTGGCACGCAAGCTTTTCTGGCCGCCTGCGCAAATAAGTCAATATCACTTCGAATAGGCACACCCGCTTTAGTTGCTTCAACTAAAACGGGTTCTTGTAAGGATACGCCAGGGCTTAAAATAATTTGACTAGCGTTAAGGCATAAATCAAGTGCAAAGTCACCTAAATGTATAAGGGTGTCTGGTTGCTCTGATTTTAATTGCTGCAAAAATGGGGGATCTTGCCTAGAATCAACCACGCAGAATCGTTCACCTTGACGCTCTAAATACTGAGCACAAGAGAACCCAGTCACTCCTAAACCGATAATAAGGCTATAACGATCACTAACGATCAATGTCATTGTTGACTCTACCTCTTTAAAACGAACGTTGCTTATCGCAACTTTAGTGTTGCCAAACCAATCAAAACTAGGACTAGGGTAATAATCCAAAAGCGTACAATAATTCTGGGTTCAGGCCAGCCTTTAAGCTCGAAGTGATGATGAATGGGGGCCATCCGAAAAACCCGCTTGCCGGTTAATTTGAATGAAGCCACTTGTATAATCACGGACAAAGTTTCCATTACAAACACACCTCCCATAATCAACAAGACTAATTCCTGTCTCACGATGACTGCCACAACACCCAAAGCGGCGCCTAATGCTAGGGCACCAACGTCACCCATAAATACTTGCGCTGGATAAGTGTTAAACCATAAAAATCCCATACCCGCGCCAACAATAGCGGCGCAAAAAACTACCAACTCCCCGGCACCTCGTATATAAGGTATATTGAGGTATTCAGCAAAAACAGAGTGACCCGTTAAGTAGGCAAATACGGCTAATGCCCCTGCAATAAGTACCGTTGGCAATATAGCCAGACCATCTAGTCCATCAGTAAGATTCACTGCATTTGAAGTGCCAACGATCACAAAGTAAGTCAATAAGATATAGAACACACCCAAGTTAATACCGACCATTTTGAAAAAAGGCACGATGAGTTCTAACTCTTGTGGGGTTTGCGCGTTGTAGTATAAAAACAACGCTGCTCCAAGCCCCCCTACCGATTGCCAAAAATATTTCCACCTAGCGATCAGTCCACGAGAATTTTTTTCCATCACTTTACGGTAATCATCGACCCAACCTACTGCGCCAAATACCGCCGTTACGGCAATGGTGACCCAAATATAACGATTACTTAAGTCTCCCCATAACAGCGCACTCATAAGAATAGCCAACAAGATGAGAGCGCCTCCCATCGTTGGGGTGCCCTCCTTAACCAAATGGCTTTGCGGTCCATCTTCACGAATAGACTGACCAATTTGTTTAGTCTTTAGGTGTTTGATCATATATGGACCAATCGCCATGGCAATAAACAAGGACGTAAGCACTCCCATGATGCCGCGCATGGTTAAGTATTGAAAGACACTAAAAGCGCTATAATACTGAGATAAATATTCTGCCAACCATAACAACATGGGCTAGTTTCCACCGTTGATTAAAATTTCTACAACATTTTCCATTTGGCTGGATCGAGATCCTTTGACCAAACAGCTCATGTCACTTTTAGGAAGCTTTGAAAAACAGGCCGATAGCTTTGCCTTATCAACACACACTTCACCGAAGTTGCCACCTTCTTTGAGGTAGCTTTCAACTGCCGCCGCAGCAAGTGGTCCAAAACCATAAAACTGTTCTATTCCAGCCGCTGCAACTTGGGCTCCAATGCGCTGATGGATTTGTAACTGTTGTTCACCTAACTCAGCTAAATCACCGAGCATAAAGCAACGCTTACCGTGACATTTTTGCAGCACCTCAATTGCGGCCGTCACTGAGCCTGGGTTAGCATTATATGTATCATCAATTAGGCAACGACGCTGGCTTAAAGAATGGCTGACAAGGCGACCTTGATAGGGCCTCACCGTAGCTAACCCTTTAATAACTTGATCAAGAGAAAGACCTAATGCTAATGCGGCACCCGTGGCTGCTAGGGCGTTAGCAACGTTGTGTTGCCCTAGCAGCTGCAGTTCAACCTGTCTCTTTTGGAGACCCAAGTGCAAAATAAAGCGACTCCCTTTGGTCGTAGCTTCGATCTCACTGGCATAAATACTGGCCTTTTTATTGTTTAAACTGAAGCTCCAAACTCGTCTGGATTTTGCTAGTTTTTTCCACACATGAAAGTGGGGGTCATCTAAATTCAGAATCACTTGGCCTTTATCACTAAGGCCAGAAATAATTTCCCCCTTAGCTTTAACCACACCATCTAGACCACCAAAACCAGATAAGTGAGCTTCATGTGCGTTATTTAAAACAGCCACATCTGCCTTTACCATACGACTGGTGTAAGCAATTTCTCCCACATGGTTTGCACCCAGCTCTAACACTTTATAATCAGTGTCATCATGCATACCCCAAAGGGTCAAAGGCACTCCGATATCATTATTGAAATTGCCACTTGTTACCTCAACCTGACCTGCTTGAAACAGTACTTTTTGTAGCATTTCTTTCACTGTGGTTTTACCACTACTGCCTGTCACTGCAACAAACTGGCCCTTAAGGTGCAGACGTTTAAGGGCTGCCAATTGACCTAGGGCAATGCGTGTATCCGGTACCACTAACAAGGGTAAATCTGTATCAATTACGGTGCTAACCAAAGCCCCACATGCGCCGTGATTTTGAGCTTGGGCCAAAAATTCATGTCCATCAAAGTTTGGGCCTACTAAAGCGACAAATAAATCCCCAGCAGTTAAGCTTCGGGTATCTGTAGACAACCCACTAAAAGTTGCTGCACCCATTACATGGCTGCCTGGTATGATTTTTGATAGTTCAAAAAGATTAAAAGATTTCATTACAAAAGACCTCCTGCAAGAGCACTCAACACCTGCTCTTGATCACTAAAATGGTGTTTATGGCCTTGTATGTCTTGATAGGTCTCATGGCCTTTGCCTGCAATTAAAACAATATCAAAGGGCTTGGCGCGCTGCATTGCCAAGGCAATGGCTTTGCTTCGATCTGCTAAAATAACCACTTTTTCTGGGTGTTTAAAGCCTCCCACAATGTCGGCTAAAATCTTCTCACTAGGTTCTGTACGTGGATTGTCATCAGTCACAATGACGCGATCCGCCCAAGACTGGGCAATCGTTGCCATTTTAGATCGCTTTTGCACATCACGATCTCCACCACATCCAAACACTAGCCAAAGCTTACCAGAGTTTATGTGTTCTTTAGCCGCCATTAATGCTTGTTCCAGTGCATCTGGGGTATGGGCATAATCTACAATAGCTTGGGGATGCTGGCTAGATTTAAGCTCTGGTGCTATTAACTGCATTCGACCGCATACGGTTGTAAGTTGGTTCATCACCTGCGCCGCTTTTGGTAGATCAACCTTGTGTAACAAAAGCACCGCTAAAGTCGCTAATAAGTTGCTTAAATTAAAGCGCCCAATCAAGCCCACTTGCAACAATGCTTCGCCTTTAGGCGTCACTACCATCGCCTCAATACCGTGTTTGTGTTGTATAACGTTGGATACACCTACATCAACATGGTTAAGTTCGCAAATCTTTGCGCTGTAGGTATAAACCTCTACGCTTGGGGAAATTTCTTGGAGTAAACTTTTACCAAATTCATCGTCAAAGTTGATTACCGCACAGCGCAAGCTTGGCCACTTAAAAAGCTGAGCTTTTACCTGACCATAGGCCTTCATAGTCAGATGATAATCTAGGTGGTCTTGGGTGAGGTTTGTGAACACTGCAGTATCAAAATGACAACTGTTCACACGACCCTGGCTCAAACCATGTGAGGAGACTTCAATGGCGCAGGCCTTAGCGCCGGAGCGCACCATATCACCCAATTGGTTTTGTAGCGTCACTTCATGAGGCGTGGTATTTGGCCCCTGTTCCAAAGCATTCATCAACCCATAGCCCAAAGTTCCGATAACCCCGCAAGGCAGATCTAGGCTAGACAAACACTGCGCAATAAAATGACTACAACTGGTCTTTCCGTTAGTGCCAGTAATGCCAATCAATGACATATGTTGACTAGGATTATCGTGCATAAGAGCAGCAATTGAACCTTGAGTCGTTGCCAGATCGTCAATTCCAATGATGGGAACAGTGAGGTTGGATGGGTCCAATGTAGACACCTGTTGTGCATCTATAACTACCGCCACGGCCCCATTTGCCTGCGCTTGCTCTATGTAGCGACGCTGCCGTTTTGGCTCCCCTAAACAGGTAATAAACAAGTCACCTTGCTTTACCTGCCGGCTATCTGATGACACCCCATACACACAAACGTCTGCCCACTTTTGGGCTTGCCCTGGCAAAGACATCAGTTCATGTAAGCGTTTGGTATCCACATCCAACCTCACTGTAAACTTTGTAAAGGCAGCAGATCATCTGGTGCCACATTTAAAAGCCGCAAACTCTCAGTCATAATTCGAGAAAATACGGGAGCGGCTACTTCGCCGCCATAATATTGTTCGCCTTTAGGATCATCAATAATCACAACGCACACTAAGCGCGGCTTGGATGCAGGGGCCATACCAGCAAACACCGCTGCATACACATCATCGTCATAACCGCCATCTTTAGAGGGCTTATGCACGGTGCCTGTTTTGCCAGCAACTCTGTACGAAGGCACTCTGGCACGAGTGCCTGTACCACCTTTTTGAGTAACCGTTTCTAGCATGGCAATCACTTGTTTAGCCACACGCTCTGGCATCACTCGCTGGGCTTCTGGCAGTGTGTCCTGTTTCAAGATAGACAACGGACGTTTTAATCCATAGCTGGCAAATACACTATAAGCTTGAGCCAATTGCACAGGTGTGACTGCAATGCCATAGCCGTAAGACATGGTGGCTAAGTTAATTGGATTCCATTTAGCATAGCTGGGTAGGACCCCAGCACTTTCACCAGGAAACCCACTGGCAGTAGGCTGACCTAAGCCAAAATTATAAAAAGTTTCTCTAACGCTATTTTCGGGCAGCGACAAGGCCAATTTAGTCACACCAACGTTGCTAGATTTAGTAATAATGCCCGTGATATCCAACACACCATAATTACGGTGGTCACGTATGGTCTTGCGTTTGACCTTAATAAAGCCTGGGTTAGTATCTACCTGACTATCTGGATCGTACTGACCACTCATCAAAGCCGCTGCAATGGTCATAGGCTTCATCGTTGAGCCTGGTTCTAGAACATCTGTTAATGCGCGATTACGCAGGCTGTCTATACTCATCACAGCCCGATTATTGGGGTTATATGCTGGCTGATTTACCATCGCCAGGATTTCGCCCGTTTGCACGTCTAACACCACAGCCGAGCCTGAAGATGCCTTGTGCTGCTGCACTACAGCTTTTAGCTCCCTGTAGGCCACATACTGCATGCGCAAGTCGATACTCAAATTTAAGTCTTTACCAGGCTGGGCGGTAGACAATAACTGTAGATCTTTTACGGTTCTGCCCGTGCGATCTTTTTGCACTACTTTCTTGCCCGAGGTTCCCTGCAACCACGACTCATAAGCCAGTTCCATGCCCTCTTGGCCTTGGTCATCAATATTATTAAATCCAACTAAGTGCGTGGCCACCTCTGCAGCAGGGTAATACCTGTGAAATTCCTCAGTGCCATGGACACCTTGCCATTCATTAGCCAGCACCGTCTCAGCTTCAGCTGGATTAACGTGTCGCTTTAAGTACATGAACTCTTTATTCTTTAAACGTACAACACGCTCTATAAATTCAGCTTCAGGTAAACCTAAGCTTTGAGCAATGGCTTTAGCATGCTCCAAATCTTTACCTAACACCTGTGGGTTCGCCCATAAACTGACCACTGGCGCACTCACAGCTAAAGGCTCTCCACGACGGTCTAGAATCATTCCTCTATGCGCAGGAATAGCCACTTCACGTACCATTCGAGCATCGCCTTGACGCATTAAAAATGAGCGTTCGGTGACATTAAGTTGCACTAACCGCCAAGCCACAATTGAGCCTGCAACCAACAAAATCAGCCACACACAGCGCATGCGCCACGGATAGTCTGTTGTGTTCATGGCTCTTGCACCAATATAGTGTCTTTTGCACTGGGAACACTCATGTTTAACTGCTCAGTCACCATCGACTCAACACGACTATGTGAAGCCCAAGCACTTTGCTCTAGCAGCAGCTGCCCCCATTCAACTTGCATAGCATTACGGGTTTTTTCAAGCTGGTGTAAATGATTAATATGAACCCTAGCTTCAAACGAATTATAAATAACTAGCTGCGCACTAATGACCAGCAACAATAACAGCAAAAGCCCCAATACCATGGCATAACGTTCAGCTTGTAGGCTGGCACGTTTTAACCACATATTGAGACTTTGGCTCATGTCTTTCATGCGATTTTTTCTGCCACACGCATTACTGCACTGCGAGAACGAGGGTTAATATCAATTTCAATAGGCGTAGGTTTTTTGGCTTTAGTCAATAAGTTAAGGCGCCGTTTAAGCTGATCCTGGGTCACTGGCAAGCCACGAGGGATGTGGGAATCGCCTTTGGCGTGCTCCCGCATAAACCGTTTTACAATGCGATCCTCCAATGAGTGAAAACTAATCACCACCAAACGCCCACCAGGCGCTAAAGCCTCAAGAGCAGCATCCAGGCCCTTCTCTAAGTCTTTTAGCTCTTGGTTAATATGAATACGAATGCCTTGAAATGCACGAGTGGCTGGATTCTTACCCTTTTCCCACTTTGGGTTAGCCAAAGCGATGATATTAGCCAGCTGCTTAGTGGTGGTAATAGGCTGCTCTTTACGATATTCCACGACGGCTTTAGCCATCCGCCTTGAAAAGCGTTCTTCACCATAGTGGTACAACACATCAGCTATTTCTTCAGCACTAGCACGGGCCAACCATTGAGCTGCAGACTCGCCTTCGTCTGGGTTCATACGCATATCTAATGGCCCATCGTGCTGAAAACTAAAGCCCCTAGTCGCGTCATCGATTTGTGGCGATGAAACACCTAAATCCAATAAAACACCTTGCACTTGTCCAAAGCAATCGTGTTGCTGGGCGACCTTATCTATATGGGCAAATGAGGTTTGGGCGATAGACAGACGTGGATCTTGGGCACTCATTATTTGAGCTTGGGCAATGGCTAACGGATCTTTGTCAAAAGCCTGTAGCTTTCCAGCCGGGCTAAGGTGTTTTAGGATGAGTCCGCTGTGCCCACCTCGACCAAAGGTTCCATCCATATAAATACCATCTACATCGTGCACCAAGAGCTCGACCGCTTCATCAAGCAAAACAGATTTATGGTTAAATTCTTCGGTCATTTCAGTTCCATTAATTATGCCAGCCAAAGCTGACTACAAAGACAACTGATGTAAGAGTTCCGGCAACTCTTGATTATCACTGTTGGCCTGTAAGTAGGTATCTCGGCGCGAATTCCATAAGGATTCACTCCACAATTCAATTTTTTTACCTTGCCCCAATAGGATCGATTTTTTGTCAATCTGGGCATATTCTCTAAGCAGTGCGGGTAACAAAACACGTCCATTGCTATCAAGCTCTATGTCTGTGGCATGCCCGATTAATAATCGCTGGATGCGCCTAGCGGCCGGATTAAAGCTTGGAAGCTGCTCCAATTTTTGCTGTATTAGATCCCATTCGGCTAACGGGTAAATCAATAGACAGGGTTCTTCGGTATCAATCGTGACGACAAGTTGTGGATTGGCACTGGGATCAGCCTTATCAACAAATAGATCACGAAAACGCACAGGCATAGCCATGCGCCCTTTGGCATCTATATTGATTGTTGCGGCACCACGAAACATCATTAATCACCCGCTTAGTATATTTTTTAGGGGCAAAACACCACTTTTACCCACTTCTACCCACACTACAAGTGTAGGCAGATCAAAGTTACATTGCAAGGGAAAATATAAAGTTACTTAGTTGGATCAATTCACCAAGCGCAGAAGGCTTATAAAAGGCCTTTCAAGACTTGACTAGGTACTTGGATATGCTGTGATATGAGTTTTTTTGCAAGTTCAGAGTCTCTTGCAAGAGTGGCTTTGAAAAGCTGTTCATGTTCCATTTGATTGACATCAAAAGCACCATGGCCAGCATTATGCTGTAACCATAGATTACGATACCGTGATGCTTTTTCATAAAGGTCTAAACGCACTCTAAGGAGCTCTTTGGAACCACAACCTTTAGCAATCGAATAATGAAACTGCTGATGCAGCTGCTCCCACGCCTGCAAGTCTCCATCGGCCTTTAACAGGTCTGCATTTGCTCGCAGCTGATAGGCAGCGGCAACAATACCGGCTTCCCAAGCACCATCACCACGGGCGATAGCCAGCTCAACACACAAAGATTCGATGTGCGCCCTAGTATCATAAATATCCGTCAACTCAGATTGAGTCACCGGACACACACGATAACCCCGCTGGTCTTGCACTTGAACTAATTGCATCACCACAAGCTGCGAAAGCGCCTCACGCAGCGGATTAACCCCCACTTTATAACGCTCTTTCAAAACACTCATTGTTAGCTTATGTCCTGCAGCAAAAACACCCTTTAAAATATCTTGTTTTAAATGGTGTAATACTTTGGCAGCTGAATTTTCTTGATGCATGAATGATGGTAACCTTTTAAACTAATGTCGACATTTTAATACCTAAAGGCTGAAGAGATCAATCTAACCCCAAATGATGCCCTTCATCTTTTAACCACTGCTTTGCATCTTGATAAGCTGGAAATACACGTACCACTTGCGCCCAAAAATCTGGCCCATGGTGCATATGCAACAAATGACACAATTCATGCACCACAATACTATCAACCACAGCCGATGGCGCCATCATTATCTTCCAATTAAACTGTACCAACCCCTTGCTAGTGCAGCTGCCCCATCTAGCCTTGTAGGTTTTAATTTCAATAGCCTTAGGCCAAGCACCTACCATGGGGGCAAAGTAACTAACGCGCTGCGCTATATGTTTTTGAGCTTGCAACTTATACCAACGTATTAGAGCATTACGAACCCATTCAGAATTCACAGCTGGCACACTCACATTAATATTATGGAGATCAACAACCTGGGTGGAAAATCCACCTTGAGAGACTTGGAGCACTAACTCACTATCTAAATAAGCTAGCTTCTCACCGCTAACATACGCCCTTTTAGTGGAGGGCACACGAGAAGCTTGAGATGGAGGATGATTTTTATTGTTTAGCTTATCTATTATTATATGGCTTTTAGATTCCAGTATGAGACGAATCTGTGACATTGGAATGTCCCTAGGTGCCAAGATCACCACCTTACCCGATGACAACCTAAAGCCCACACTACCTTTGCGGCTAGTGCGCTTAATTGTAGCCACAAAATCGTTCATTTCTATGACATCTAAAGGCTGGGAAGTCATGTAATCAAGAATAACCTAAATGAACAATTGAAAGATCATCGTTATCTAATTTTTGCCATAGCAGGTCTTTTAAATGTGGTGGGAATACCTCCACACTTGCCAGCTCTTCTTTGGTAAACCAACGTACTTGTGAGATAGACCTTACCTCACCCTCTAGGGCCTCCAGGTTTTTTAACGACATAGTGCCCTGCCAATGATCAATCATATAAAACTGCTCAAGATGATAGATGTCTGCTTTAAGTTCACAAAACTCACGAATAAAAAGCAACTCACCAACCATCACAGACAGGCCAGTTTCTTCCCACACTTCACGTTTGACGGTATTAGATGTATTGCCATCTTTAGCCTCAAAGCCGCCTCCTGGAGGCACCCAATATGACTGCTCACCGTCATGTTCATTGACCATTAAGATCCGCTGCTGATCAATAATCAGACCTGCAGCTCGAATACGATGACGCATACAACCCCCTTAGATGTGGACTACAAGACAAACATACACAGATATATCAGCTTTGCTTAAAGCACTTGGCAAGTATAAGCAGGCAGGGCTCATTTACAAGCCAAACGAATATCTATTAGTTAATCTTTAGGAGGGGGAAACATTCAAGAAGTGCTTATGTGATACAACTTACACAAAAAGGCAATCAATAAGGGGTTTTGAAAAAGAGAGAAAGCTCGCCGCATAAGCCGGGTTCTGTCGTGGACAGTCATTCATCTAGGGCCTGCGTCGCCACAGGCCTCTTGCGACCTACCCGAACCCAGTACGGGCAGCACCTAGCGGGTTCCTATTTGGTCTTGCTCCAAGTGGGGTTTACCTTGCCGTAACGTGTTACCACGCACGCGGTGCGCTCTTACCGCACCCTTTCACCCTTACCGCCCGATAAATCGGGGTTGGCGGTCTTCTCTCTGCTGCACTAGCCGTCGGCTCACGCCGCCCAGGCGTTACCTGGCACTTTGCCCTATGGAGCCCGGACTTTCCTCCCCTACTAAAACACCTAAATGTAAAGTAGCAGCGACTGTCTGGCGAACTTTCTCGCGCGCAGGATACCGAGTTTGCACCGCTGTGGCAAGGTTAAATGCGTACTGAGAAGCACTTACTTACCCTGCAGCTCTAAAGCCCTATCATACAAATCTTTTTTCTTGTGTCCGGTCATAGATGCAGTGATGGCTGCAGCTTTTTTGATTGGCAGTTCTGCCAATAATAAAATCAACAAACGCTCTTCCTCTGGGCCAATATCATGAAGTTGCTCTTGTTCAGCACCCTCAATTAAGACCACAAACTCACCTTTTTGTTGATTAAGATCGGCAAGCAACCACGCCTGCACATCAGCAGCTGGCCCGCCATAAATCGTTTCAAAAGTTTTAGTGAGTTCTCGCGCTAGCACTAACTGCCGCTTATCACCCATAACTGAAATTATGTCACTAACCATCGCCACTATGCGATGAGGAGATTCATAGAACACTTGTGTGTGTGTCACCTTAGCAAGTTGCTGAAGCTTTTGTGTACGACCACTGCTTTTAGAAGGCAAAAAACCATAAAAGCTAAATCGATCAGTAGCCAACCCAGATACGCTAAGCGCTGCAATAAGCGCACATGCTCCCACCACAGGTACTACCTTGTAACCTGCTGCTCGGACCGCACTCACAAGGTGATAACCTGGATCAGAAATAAGTGGCGTGCCCGCATCTGAAATTAGGGCAATGGATTGGCCTTGGGATAGCTTTTCAACGAGCATTTGCGACCGCTGACGTTCGTTATGATCATGCACCGCGATCATCGGTGTAGATATGGCAAAGTGTTGCATTAAGCGGCCACTATGACGCGTGTCTTCCACTGCAATTAGATCAACCTTCTTCAAGGTTTCTATCGCCCGTGGTGTTAAATCGTCTAGGTTACCAATAGGGGTAGAAACCACATAAAGAATTGCTGTTGTCATGTCTTTGAGCCTTTTGGACTTGTTTGACCGAGCTTTTATGCTAGGCTTACTAGATGCAGACCACTAACGTGATCAAGATAAGCGTATTGTAACCTAAACAGCACCAACAATAGCCACTAAGAACTTTTTATGACTTTACCCAGACCCAAAATTTTTCGTTTCATAAGCATTTTTTGCGGGTTAATTTTAATCAGTGCTTGTCAGCAACAAAACTTACGCCCAGCATCAATCACATCAAAACCAGCCTCGACAGATATACTGGTTATTAACATAGACCTGACTCAAAAAAATAATCCTGTGGCACTGACACCTAAGTCTGAAACAGCAGCCACAACCGCACCTAAAACAGCATCTAAACCTGTGATCACACCAGTAAAAACACAGCCACAAGAGCCCATCGTGGCAAAAGACATCGGGACTAACCAAACTTTAACCAGCCCTTTGCCTCTCACTGACATTAACGTTGCAGTTGCCGCAATAGTCAGTGGCACTGATGAACCAACACCCAATCAACAATCCATTATTTCATCTGTCGTTTCAGCGCCCAATTTGCCAGACATCTTGCCTGCCTTTGAAACCCAAAACACCAGCAAGCACTTTGCCGATCTAGATTTGAGTCCGCCTAAGCGTATTGCCATAGCCATGCCTTTGCATGGCACGCTCGGAAAAGTAGGCCAAGCTGTGGTCGATGGATTTATGGC
>JAIBDW010000018.1 GCA_024686035.1 Oceanospirillaceae bacterium | reverse complement strand
CTAAAAATAACAGAACAAGGGCGCAAGGGTAGACGTGAAGCTGTCAAAATCATAAAAAGCATCCAATGTAGTTTACGCCTATAAGAGTAACATAAGAGGAGCGCAGGAACTTATACTCCCCAAGATATAAATAAACTATAAAAACTTCGGCAAAATCCTATCAATCTGCTATTATCTTCCATTATCTTCATTAACTTGCTGGCGCACTGGGAAATATTTAATGGCACATATCCTGCTACTTAATGGTCCAAATCTCAATCTACTTGGCAAGCGAGAACCCGGTATTTACGGGGCGCTTACATTGGCCCAAATAGAATCCCAATGCCAACTAAAATGTCAGCAAGCCAATGTCGTTTTACACTGCAAGCAAAGTAACGCCGAGCACGAGCTCATAGAGGCAGTTCATCAAGCTCAAGCAGATGGTGTGCAGTATATCGTCATTAATCCAGCAGCTTATACACACACAAGTGTTGCTCTTCGTGATGCACTGCTTGCCGTGAACATCCCTTTTATTGAAGTACACCTTAGTAATGTGCATCAACGCGAAACATTTCGCCATCATTCTTATTTATCCGACATTGCTCAGGGCGTTATTTGCGGCCTAGGTGCTGACGGCTATGATTTTGCTATGGACGCCGCCATTGGCCGTTTGAGCAGTTAATTTTCATTTTAAAAGATACCCAGGAGATCATGTGGATATTCGTAAAGTAAAAAAACTCATCGAGTTACTAGAAGAGTCTGACATTAACGAAATCGAGATTAAAGAAGGTGAAGAGTCTGTGCGCATTAGCCGCGCGTCTTCGGCCATGATGGCTGCTGCTGCACCAGTAATGCAAGCTGCTCCAGTTGCGGCCATTGCAGCTGCTGCACCTGCCGCACCCGCTGCTGCAGCGCCTATAGCAAGCGCACCTGAAGTGAGCGGCCATGCTGTCGCCTCACCTATGGTTGGAACCTTCTACCGCTGCCCATCGCCTGGGGCACCCGCATTTTCTGAAGTAGGTCAAAAGGTTAAAGAAGGCGACGTGATTTGTATCATCGAAGCGATGAAAATGATGAACCAAATTGAGGCTGATAAATCCGGCACCATTACAGCGATGTTGGTTGAAGACGGTGAAGCCGTTGAATTTGATCAACCTCTGGTCACTATCGCCTAATACCGGAGTTTTCTATGTTAGAAAAAGTTGTTATTGCCAACCGCGGAGAAATTGCCCTACGTATTTTGCGTGCCTGTAAAGAATTAGGCATTAAAACTGTAGCTGTGCACTCCAAAGTAGACAAAGATTTAATGCATGTGCGTTTGGCTGACGAGGCCGTGTGTATTGGTCCCAATTCGTCAACCGAAAGTTACTTAAATATTCCACGTATTTTATCAGCAGCAGAAGTGACACATGCCGCAGGCATCCACCCTGGATATGGCTTCTTGGCAGAAAATGCAGACTTTGCCGAAATGGTAGAAACCAGCGGCTTTACCTTTATCGGACCTACTGCTGCGACTATTCGTATCATGGGCGATAAAGTAGCCGCAATTGAAGCTATGCAAAAAGCAGGCGTGCCTACAGTACCAGGTTCTGACGGGCCTTTAGATGATGATGATGAACGCACCAAACGCATTGCAAGAGGCATTGGTTACCCCGTTATCATTAAAGCCTCTGCAGGCGGTGGTGGTCGTGGAATGCGTGTCGTAGAGAATGAAGAATCTCTCATTACCTCGATTTCGGTCACCAAAGGCGAAGCCAAAGGTGCTTTTGGCAATGATACCGTTTACATGGAAAAATTCTTACAGAATCCACGCCATGTAGAAGTGCAAATTTTAGCGGACGGCCAAGGCGGCGTTATTCACCTTTACGATCGTGACTGTTCCATGCAGCGTCGTCATCAAAAAGTCGTCGAAGAAGCGCCCGCACCTCACATGGATCAAGCTGCTCGTGCACAAGTACTTAAAAGCTGCACCGATGCTTGTATCGAGATTGGCTACAGAGGCGCGGGCACATTCGAATTTCTATATGAGGATGGCGGTTTCTATTTCATTGAAATGAACACCCGGGTTCAGGTAGAACATCCAGTATCAGAAATGATCACTGGCATAGACATTATTAAAGAACAGCTGCTTGTTGCTAGTGGCTTGCCATTGTCTGTCAAGCAAGAAGATATCGTCGTTAATGGCCATGCCTTTGAGTGTCGTATCAATGCAGAAGATGCTAAAACCTTCATGCCGTGCCCAGGAAAAGTGACACAGTTTCACGCGCCAGGTGGCCTCGGAGTAAGAGTAGATTCGCACCTTTATAGTGGTTACACAGTGCCACCCTTTTATGATTCTATGATTGCAAAAATCATCACCCATGCGCCTACACGTAAACAAGCATTAAAACGCATGGAAGTGGCTTTGGATGAGATGATCATTGATGGCATCAAAACTAACATCGCCCTACAGCAAGAAATTGTGCGCGATGCACTTTTTGCTGAAGGTGGGGTTAATATCCACTACTTGGAAAAGAAACTAGGCCTTTAGCCTTCGTTTTTACACTGGCCTTCATCTAAAAAGCTTGCGTACGCTCTATTAGATCAAGGCAAAAGGGCTCGAACCCAGCGGCTGTATTATGTAATGCAGATGCTGGGCACTTGCCCTTTTTTTTAACCTCACATATTAAGCCTCACAGCTTCCAGAGATATCTATGCCTTGGATTCAAATTACTTTATCTTCTACACCTGAAAATTCTGAATTTTTAGAGGACATGTTACTACTGTGCGGCGCTGGCGCTGTGAGTATGTTAGATGGTGCAGACCAACCTGTTTTTGAACCGATCAAAGGTACTACGCCTTTGTGGCAAGACACCCAAGTGATGGGGTTATTTGAAGCAGACACCGATGGTGACGCACTATTAGATCATCTTAGAAGTGGCTGGCAAGAGGCTTTCCCTCACACTCACTTCCCCACCTACAAATTAGAAATCCTAGAAGATAAAGATTGGGAAAGGCAATGGATGGATCGCTTTGAACCCATTCAATTTGGCGAGCGCCTATGGGTTTGCCCTAGCTGGAAACCAGCGCCAGACCCAAGTGCTGCAAACCTTATGCTAGACCCAGGCTTAGCCTTTGGCACGGGTAGCCACCCCACTACGGCTCTTTGCTTACAGTGGATTGCAGAGCAAAAATGGCAAGGTAAAACGGTCATAGACTATGGCTGTGGCTCAGGCATTTTAGCCATTGGCGCCATCCTTATGGGTGCTGAACATGTTGTAGGCGTAGATAACGATACCCAAGCATTAACCTCTACCATTGATAACGCCAAGCGTAACGGCATTAGTGCTGAGACTATTCCCGTATTTTTACCTGAGCATGCGCCTGACAAGGCCGTTGATGTCATGCTAGCTAACATATTAGCAGGTCCGTTAATCGATATGGCCGCACGTCTTGCATTACTGACCAAACCCAAAGGTTTAATCGCTTTATCTGGCATTCTTGATCATCAAGCAGATGCCGTAATCGAAGCTTATGCACCATGGTTTGACATGCATAGTGTCGTGTCCAAAGACGAATGGGTGCGTATAGATGGGCAAAGGCGCTAAATCCTATAAAGGGGTAATATCGATGTGTTATAAAACTAATGGAATTTAGTACTGCACAGCTTATTGCTATCAGCTGCATTTTTGTTTGGTCTGGTTTTGTGCGCGCAGGCCTAGGTTTTGGCGGCGCAGCCCTTGCGCTACCACTACTGTTGATGGTGGCAGATCAACCACTATTCTTTTTACCTATTATTGCTATCCATTTATTAATTTTTTCTAGCCTAACCATGGGTAAAGGTTTCAAAAATGTTGACCGTACTTTTCTAAAAGAATCATTAAGCTGGATGATTGTTCCCAAATTAGCTGGCGTGATCGGTCTACTAAGCCTGCCTAATCAATGGATGGTATGGATCATTTACGCCATCACAGCAGGCTATGCCTTTACATGGATCATAAAGTGGGAAATACGCAGCCAGTCTCCTTGGGCCGACCGTGTACTTTTCATAATTGGAGGCTATTTTAGTGGTGTGTCACTTATTGGGGCGCCATTAATCGTTGCCGTAGCTGTGCGCAAAATACCACTAGAATCTTACCGCGATACCCTGTTTGTACTGTGGTTTATTTTGGTAACGATCAAGATATTCGCCTTTGCTATTGCTGGAGTAGATTTGCAATGGCAATGGTCCCTCATACTTTTATTACCCACCGCATTCGGCCATCTGTTGGGGCTTAAATTTCACCACTTCATGCTACAGCATGATGCGCAAATAGTCCGCCAGTGGCTTGGGGTCGGCTTATTAGCAATAGTAGTTATTGCTCTAGGGCAATAGCATCAAGCTATTTGTGTTATAATATGGCTCGCGATAATCAGCAAGGGGATAAAAATCTTATTAATTACAGCAGCGGTGCATACTAAATGAAACGAATTACATTGAAAGTAGGTAGTGGCGTTTTAACTGAAAATAACGCTGTGGCCAAAGAAAGGATGCTAAATTTAGTCACATTTATTGTTAAATTGAAAAAGATCTACGACGTCATTTTAGTCTCTTCAGGCGCCGTTTCTTCAGGTTACACCGCCTTAAAACTAGACCGCAAAAAGCACATCAGTAAAAAAGTACTGGCAGCTGTTGGCCAGCCAATTTTAATGAGTAACTATAAAGCTTTATTTGATATTTATGATGTAGATACGAGCCAAGTATTAATGACCGAAGAAGATTTTGATTCATTAGCTCATATTGAGATTTTTCGTCAAATTATAGATTCACAGATTGAACACGAAATACTGCCTATTGTGAATGAAAATGACATTACCACTATTTCTGAGCAAGTATTTGGCGACAATGATCAACTTTCTGCGCACGTTGCTCACCACAGTAATTCTGAAATACTCGTCATTCTAAGTGACATCGATGGCTATTATGATAAAAATCCTAATGAACATAATGATGCCGTTCTATTCAAAAATGTGACAAAGATTCCGCCCTCTGAGCTTAAAAAACCAGACACCTCTAACCATGAGTTTGCCACAGGCGGCATAGTCACCAAATTAAAAGCGGCTCAGTTTATGCTCGATCAAGGCCGCCAAATGTTTCTTTGCAATGGCTATGACTTGACCTCAGCAGAGGAATTTCTAATTGATGGGGCGCACAACAAAGGCACTTTATTTTCCTCGAAAAAAGACTGATAAAACCTTGAATGCGTTAAATTAGCGCTGCCTTATTCATAATTAAGTTGAACAAAAAACGTACAAATCGTACAATAGACGGCTGGATTTTTAAGGCTCACCTTTACCAATTTTAGGCGTTTTTTTAACTTGTAATGAATTACTCTACTGTTATTAACGGCTTTGCCATCGGTCCTTATCAGCTTGAAAATGGGCTGATTCTGGCACCTATGGCAGGCATTACCGACCGCCCTTTTCGGCATTTATGCCGTCAACTAGGTGCAGGCTTAGCCGTTGCAGAAATGCTCACCAGTGATACGTCTTTGTGGCACACACCAAAATCTCAACGGCGTCTACCTCATGCAGATGATGGCACGCCCATTAGTGTACAAATTGCAGGCAGTGATCCAGCACAAATGGCCCATGCAGCCCAAGCCAATGTAGCCCTTGGTGCTCAAATCATAGACATCAATATGGGCTGCCCTGCTAAAAAAGTGCTTAAAAAGGCTGCTGGCTCAGCATTACTGAAAGACCCTGCGTTAGTGCAAGCTATCCTTGTGGCTGTGGTTGATGCTGTGGATGTGCCAGTGACATTGAAAATACGCACAGGCTGGAGCGCTGACCAACGCAACGGTGTAGAGATTGCCAGCATAGCTCAAGACGCTGGGATAATGGCCCTTGCAGTGCACGGACGAACACGTGCATGCGGCTTCAAAGGGGAAGTAGAATACGACACGATCGCGGCGATAAAGCAAACCATAGGTATTCCTGTAATAGCTAATGGCGACATCAATACCATCGAAGACGCCGCTAAAGTGCTCACTCATACCGGAGCTGATGGCCTTATGATTGGCCGAGGAGCCCAAGGTAATCCTTGGTTATTCCAACAGGTGCACCATTACCTTAAACATGGCACCATACTTGAAAGACCAAGTAACACCATGATTTGGGATATATTACGACAACACCTTTATGGCTTATATAGCCTGTATGGTGAAGTGATGGGGCCACGTATTGCCCGCAAACATGTAGGCTGGTATTTAAAACAACAGCCCACCCAGCGCAAACTATTTAACCAACTACAAACTCAAATACAACAAATTGATTTTTTAAACCATTATTTTGCCAATACTGATGAGCAGGCCGCTTAATCACATGAGCCATAACAACAAGAATACTATGAACACGACAAACCCAAGCTTATTGAAAAACACAACGAGCAATACTACAGAAAACACCCCTCAAAACGATTTGACCCATGATGCACAAAACACTCAACAAGGGCCTAGGTCATTACGAAAAAGTGTTGAAGAATCTCTAACTCAATACTTTAGCGAGTTAGACGGACAAAAAACCACTGCATTATATGAGCTATTTATGCATCAAGTGGAAGCCCCGTTATTTGAGTGTGTGATGCAACATACACATGATAACCAGTCTAAGGCCGCTGCAGTACTGGGCCTTAACCGTGGCACCTTACGTAAAAAATTAAAGCAGTACAACTTACTTTAAACAGCACCCATTTTAGCAGTTAACAGGATAGAATCATGCCACAAGCACACGCCATTCGCCGCGCTCTTATAAGCGTTTCAGACAAACAAGGTATCGTAGAATTTGCCCAAAATCTGAGCCAAGCTGGAGTAGAAATTTTATCTACTGGAGGCACTTTTAAATTATTAAACGAGGCTGGCATCGCTGCTATTGAAGTGTCTGATTACACCGGGTTTCCAGAAATGATGGATGGACGGGTAAAAACTTTACACCCTAAAATTCACGGTGGGATTTTAGGCCGTCGTGGGCAAGACGATGCAATAATGGCACAACATGGTATTGCTGAAATCGATTTAGTTGTGGTTAATTTATATCCTTTCAAAGCCACTATCGAACGTGCAGACTGCACCTTAGACATGGCGATTGAAAATATAGACATTGGCGGCCCCACCATGGTTCGCTCGGCTGCAAAGAACAACAAACACGTAGCCATTGTGGTAAATTCTTTCGACTATGCCTCAATCCTTGAAGAGCTTACAGCCACAGGTGGCCTAAGCCAAGCAACGCGCACAGACCTTGCCTGTAAAGCCTTTGAACACACAGCAATGTATGATGGTGCTATTGCTAATTACTTAGGTGCACAATTAGATACGAACTCGACCTTCCCACGCACATTCAATACCCAGCTTAAGAAAGTTCAAGACATGCGTTATGGTGAGAATCCTCATCAAAATGCCGCATTTTATGCTGAACATGACCCTAAAGAAGCCAGCGTATCCACTGCACAACAACTCCAAGGTAAGGCCCTTTCTTTTAACAATATTGCCGATACTGACTCGGCAATAGAGTGCGTGAAAGCTTTCCAAGACCCTGCATGTGTCATTGTTAAACATGCCAACCCATGTGGTGTGGCGATTGGGGATGATATTACACAAGCTTATGAAAAAGCCTACAGCACAGACTCTACCTCAGCCTTTGGCGGCATTATTGCGTTTAACCGTGAGCTAGACGCAGGCACCGCTGCGCGTATTATTGATCGACAATTTGTTGAAGTGATTATCGCCCCAAGCGTGAGTGAAGCGGCGGCGGCAACCTTAGCCAGAAAGCCAAATGTACGCGTATTGATTTGTGGCGACCTACCCCGCTTAAGCGTCCCAGAACTAGACTACAAGCGTGTCACGGGTGGCTTGCTAGTACAAGACCGAGACCTAGGCCAAATACTTGAAGCTGACCTGAAAATTGTGAGTGAACGCACCCCTACAGAAGCAGAAATGAATGACCTTCAATTTGCCTGGAAAGTAGCCAAGTATGTTAAGTCTAACGCCATAGTATATTGCAAAGGTGGTATGACCATTGGCGTGGGTGCCGGTCAAATGAGCCGCGTTTATAGTGCTAAAATTGCAGGCATTAAAGCCAGTGATGAAAACCTAGAAGTTAAAGGGTCTGTGATGGCATCAGATGCTTTTTTCCCGTTTCGTGACGGCATAGATGCTGCAGCTGCCGCAGGAATTTGCGCGATCATTCAACCTGGTGGTTCTATGAGAGACGATGAAATCATTGCTGCCGCTAATGAACATAACATCAGCATGATCTTTACTGGCATGCGTCACTTTCGCCATTGATCACTAGTTGATCACTAAAAGTACATTATTGTTAAAGTCATTAGAAGCAACAAAAGGCAACAGGAAAAAAGATGAACGTATTAATTATCGGTGGTGGTGGTCGTGAACACGCACTTGCATGGCAAGCTTCTAAAAACAGCAGTGTTAAAAAAATATTTGTTGCCCCTGGCAACGCTGGTACAGCCTTAGAAAATAAGACCAAAAATGTAGCCATTGATGTGATGGATATTGAAGGCCTACTGTCATTTGCCAAAAACAATGATGTAGACCTGACTATTGTAGGCCCAGAAGCACCATTAGTAGCGGGCGTGGTGGACTTATTTCGTACTGCAAACATGGCCATTTTTGGCCCCACCCAAGGTGCAGCGCAACTTGAGGGCTCTAAAGCCTTTGCCAAAGACTTCCTTCAACGCCACAAAATCCCTACCGCTGCATATGCAGCTTTCACAGAAGTGGCTCCTGCCATTGCATACATCAAACAACAAGGTGCGCCTATTGTCGTCAAAGCCGATGGTTTAGCTGCGGGTAAGGGCGTGATTTTAGCCGATTCGGTAGAACAAGCCATTGCTGCTGTAGAAGACATGTTGGCTGGAAATGCCTTTGGTGAAGCTGGAAATCGGGTCGTCATTGAAGAATTTTTGCTCGGAGAAGAAGCCAGCTTTATTGTCATGGCAGACGGAAAAAATGTTTTACCACTGGCTTCAAGCCAAGATCATAAGGCCCGAGACGAAGGCGACCAAGGCCCAAACACTGGGGGCATGGGGGCATATTCTCCAGCACCGGTAGTTGATGATGCTATGCATAAACGCATTATGGAAGAAGTGATTATGCCCACTGTTAATGGCATGGCTGCTGATGGCTATGTGTATACCGGCTTCCTATATGCAGGCATCATGGTTGCAGCTGACGGTACGCCGAAGGTATTAGAATTTAATTGTCGTTTTGGTGACCCAGAAACTCAACCTATCTTAATGCGTCTTAAAAATAGCATTGTAGAGCTATGTGTTGCGGGAACTATGGGAGTGTTAGATCAAACCGTAGCCCAGTGGGATGACCGCCCCGCAGTAGGTGTGGTATTGGCCGCGCAAGGTTATCCGGAAGCTTATCCTAAAGGTGATGTGATAGATCTACCTGAAGACATAGAGAATAGCAGCAAGGTATTCCATGCAGGAACCGCGCTTAATGAAGACGGAATGGTCGTCACTAATGGCGGACGAGTACTATGCGCTGTGTCTCTTGGAGAAACGGTTGGTGAAGCCCAGCATAAAGCCTATAAGCTGGTTGATAAAATCAGCTGGAAAGGCATGTTTTGCCGCCGTGATATCGCCTATAGGGCCATATCTCGCGAAAAATTTCATTAATTAGCTAATACTGGTAGGTCTTATGAGCACAATTTTTGACAAAATTATCAGCCGAGAAATTCCAGCCGATATCGTTTATGAAGATGATCAACTACTGGCCTTTAAGGATATTGCTCCTAAAGCGCCAATACATTACCTGATCATCCCTAAACAACCTATTGCTACGCTTAACGATGCCAACCCATCACACCAAGCACTATTAGGCCACATGATGCTTACAGCAGCAAAACTAGCCAATGAGGCTGGTATAGCGCAAGGGGGGTATCGAGTGCAAATGAACTGCAACCCAGATGGTGGCCAAGTGGTTTATCACATCCACTTGCACATGATGGGTGGCAAGGTACTTCACCCTTAACAACCACTTAGGTATTAGCTCGCACTTAACAGCTGTGTTAACGCCTCTACCAACAACTCACATTCACTTGCACTGCCTACACTAATACGTAGGTAGTTAGTGATACGCGGACTATTGGTTAGGTGGCGCACTATAATGCCTTGCTGTCTCAGTGCAGCAGCAATATCTGCAGCACCTAGGGTGAGATGGGTGACAAATAAGAAGTTAGCCTGTGACTGAGTCATGCTAAAGCCTAACGCTTGCAACTGCCCTGCTAGCTTGTCTCGTTGCCGGATATTAGCTTGGCAAGTTTGATTGAAATAATCCACATCTTCGATTGCCGCAATGGCCCCGGCTTGGGATTCACTGCTCAAAGGATAAGAATTGAAGCTGTTCTTTACTCTTTCTAAAGCCTCAATAAGATGACTTTGACCAAATGCAAAGCCCACTCTTAAACCCGCTAAGGAGCGAGACTTAGATAAGGTTTGAACCACCAATAAATTATCAAACTCAGGCACAAGCTGCGCGGCTGAGCTGCCACCAAAATCAATATAAGCCTCGTCTATCACCACCACTGAGTCTGGATTAGCCTTAAGTAACCTCACAATGGCAGCTATACTTAATATCTCACCAGTGGGTGCATTTGGATTAGGTAAGATCACCCCACCGTTGGGTTGCTGGTAATCTGCCACGTTGATAGTGAGGTCTTTTGTTAATGGCACTTCAACTTTTTCGATGCCATATAAGCCACAATACACCGGGTAAAAACTGTAGCTGATGTCTGGAAACAACAACGGTTTGCTGTGTTGCAACAACGCCTGAAAAGTATGCGCAAGCACTTCATCAGACCCATTGCCCACAAAAACTTGGTCAAGCGCTAGCCCTGTGAAGTTCGCCAAAGACTGACGTAACTTAGTGGCGTTAGGGTCCGGGTACAAGCGTAAGGAAGCCCCAAGCTCACCCTGCATTGCTGCAAACACCTTATCAGAGGGTGGGAATGGGTTTTCATTAGTATTAAGCTTGACCAATTTTTTGAGCTTAGGCTGCTCCCCAGGAACATAGGGGGAAAGTTCATGAACCTTAGGTGACCAAAAACGATTGAGAGCAGTAGTAGGTGTATTCAAGTTAAGTGTCCAATTCTACAATTTCATAATCATGGGTCATCACTACACCACCTTTTTCTAACATAATAGAAGCAGAACAATATTCTTCTGCCGATAGTTTGATCGCCCGGGCCACATGTTTGTCTTTTAAATTACGTCCGGTCACCACAAAATGCACATGGATTTTGGTGAATACAGACGGCACTGCATCAGCACGTTCTGCGCTAAGTTGTGCCACACAATCAGTCACATCTTGACGGGTTTTTTTAAGAATAGTCATCACGTCAAATGCGGTACACCCTCCCAAACCCATCAAGACCAACTCCATAGGCCTAGCACCTAGGTTTTCACCACCCAAATTAGGTGGTCCATCTAAGGTGACCGTGTGACCTGTGCCCGATTCAGCACTAAAACTAACACCACCGGCCCAACTTACTTTTGCTTCCATCATATTTTACTACCTAAGCTATAGAATTTTGGCTAGCGTTACAGATTAGGGCGCCAAGTTTGTGAACGACCAAATAACGAAATGCCAATATAGCCCCGCAAATCTAGGGTGCCGTCAGCATTAAGCTTAATCGTGCATTTATATGCTTTACCATTACCTGGGTCATAAATAGTGCCACCTTGCCATTGATGCTTACCCTTCTTTTGTCCAGCGTACTCCATGCCATTAAGCATGACTAAACCAATAATGGGCTGTGTATGTTGTGTCGCATCTGGGTTGTTGCGATCAACCTTTGCTTGGCCATCTAAACCACTCTTATCACCTGCTGGGTAGAGTGGCTCTTTCAGAGACACAAATTTTCCAAAATACTCACCATCTTGCTGATAAATCTCAACCACAGCCTTATCATCTGGGGTGAGCCAAGAACCGATAATTTCATCACCATTAGCCAAAACCAAACTGGTGCTTAAAGCCCAAATAAAAGCCACCAGAGCACTAAGTAATGTTGCTTTTATGACAACCATGACTGGGTTTACTAAAGGTATAGCAGCCACTTTGGCTTTGTTCATGCCCTGCCTAACGTCTAAGGAATTTTTCATAGTGCGTCTTCTCTTATTATAATTAAAAAATAGGCTAACCGAACAATTCAGCTAACTTTTCACCTGGGTTACTGGCCCGCATAAATGACTCACCAACCAAAAATGCATTCACATTTTGGTTTTGCATTAACACCACATCGTCAGGGGTGTGGATGCCACTTTCAGTGATCACAATGCGATCTTTTGGGACCATGGCTAATAAATCAAAGGTAGTCTGCAAGGTCAGCTCAAAGGTGTGTAGATTGCGATTATTTATACCCACTAAAGGCGTATTTAACCTAAGGCCACGGGTGAGTTCATGGGCATCATGGGACTCTACTAACACATCCATACCCAGATCTTGCGCTAACGCAGCTAATTGCTGCATCTGTTCATCTTCCAGACAAGCCACAATGAGTAAAATACAATCTGCACCAATAGCCCGTGCTTCATAGACCTGATAAGGATCAATTATAAAATCCTTACGGATGACAGGAAGGCTACAAGCTTTTCTTGCTTGTTGTAAAAAGTCTTCATGGCCTTGAAAAAAATCTGCATCTGTCAACACTGAAAGACAAGCTGCACCGCCTTTTTGGTAACTAGCTGCGATATAGGCTGGATCAAAATCTTGTCTAATAACACCTTTACTGGGTGAAGCTTTTTTAGCTTCAGCGATCACCGCAGGCAAACCTTGAGCTAATTTACTCTGCATCGCTTTTGCAAACCCTCTAGGGGCCATAAAAGGAGCCATAACACCGGTTTTATTCGCTTCAATTTTAAGCTTTAGGTCATCAATAGATGTGTGTCGTTTACGCTCTGCAATTTCTTCATGCTTACGAGCTACAATGCGTTTAAGTACTGTTGGTGTCTGCATTATGCGCTTAACCCTTGTGTCAATTGAATCAGGTTATCAAGTTTTTGTTGGGCACCACCGCTACTAATAGCAAGCTTCGCCAGTTCAATACCAGAAGCCAAATCTACTGCCAGGTTGGCACAGTAAATAGCGGCGCCGGCATTAAGCAAAAGCATATCCAAAGGCGCTCCAGCATTACCTGCAAATGCTTGTCTAATTAATTTGAGACTGCCTGCGGCATCCTCTACCACCAGCTCAGATAAGCTTGAATGGGATAAATTATAGTCGCTAGGGTTGATGGTATATTCTGTGATTTCACCGTTATTTAGCTCCACTACATGTGTGGGTGCGGCGATACTAATTTCATCTAACCCATCTTGAGAATGAACCACCATCACGTGCTTGCTTCCTAAGCGACGTAACACTTGTGCCATAGGCTGTTGCCACTGCCGACTAAAGACACCTAATACTTGATTCGGCGCCCCTGCTGGGTTGGTAAGAGGCCCCAAAATATTAAATATGGTTCTAACCATCATTTCCTTACGAGGCCCAATCGCGTGTTTCATCGCACTGTGATGAGCAGGTGCAAACATAAAGCCCACACCCAATTGTTCAATACACTGCTCTACTTGAGAGGGCTTTAGCATGATGTCTACACCCGCTGCTTCAAGTAAATCAGAGCTACCGCTTTTCGAAGAAATAGAGCGGTTACCATGTTTTGCAACTTGAGCGCCTGCTGCTGCCGCAATAAAGGCACATCCTGTGGAGACATTAAATATCCCCGAACTATCACCCCCTGTGCCACATGTGTCGATCACATGATCACCTGTGACTTGAACACCATTTGCAAGGGCACGCATCGCAATCACTGCGCCGGTAATTTCGTCAACGGTTTCGCCTTTCATACGCAATCCCACCAAAAAACCACCAACCTGAGCCGGTGTGGCTTCACCTGTCATGATTAGCTTCATAACAGCCTGCATTTGGCTTTGAGTCAAATCTTGGTGGTCTGTAACGGCGGCTATAGCCAGCTGCATATTCATGGGTAACCCTTAGTCAACTAAGTCATTTTTCAAGACTTACTACTCTAGCAAATTACGCAACTAAAAATCAGGGTATATTAGTAGGTTTTGGTAAATAATTGCGTCTTTTTCGTATGCCCAATTAGCGTCTTAAGAAATTAGCTAAAAGTTCATGGCCTTGCTGGGTTAATACAGATTCAGGATGGAACTGCACACCCTCCACATCAAGAGTTTTATGGCGCAAGCCCATGATCACTTCTTTTTCTCCTGCTTCGTTTAAGCTCCACGCTGTGGCTTCTAAACAATCAGGTAAAGACTGTGCTTCTACCACAAGAGAATGGTAGCGAGTGACCTCTAAAGGCTGGGCCAAGCCTGTAAATACACCAACATTTTTATGGCAAACTAAAGAGGTTTTTCCATGCATCACTTTTTCTGCACGAACCACTTTTCCACCAAATATTTGGCCGATACTTTGATGGCCTAAACACACACCAAGCACAGGAATTTTGCCCGCGAAATGTTTAATTGCATCCATAGAAATGCCAGCTTCGTTAGGTGTGCAAGGCCCAGGAGAAATGACCAAGTGGCTAGGCGAAAGTTTTTCAATGGCGTCTAGACTAATCTCATCATTTCTGTAGACCACAACTTCTGCCCCAAGCTCACGGAAATAGCGAACTAGGTTATAGGTAAAGGAATCATAGTTATCTAACATTAACAGCACAAAAGAGCCCCACTTAAAGGTCGATCAAACGCCACTTAGCGAGTGTCTGGCTATTATACGCACTGGCAGGCCACGCGCCTACCTTGCTTGAGGGTAAGATACACTAAATCCTCTTAGCCCGATCATCATCACAGCTGTGGCCAGCACCAAATAGACCACCATAGTCAACACGGCTTGCTGGAAGCTATAGCCTTGATCCACGATATAACCTAGCCAAACAGGTCCCAAGGCCGAAGCAAAAACCACAAACGTCCAATATAAGCTTTTTATAGACCCCAAGTAACGCACCCCATAACATTCTGGCCAAAGTGCTGACTGCGTGGTTTGAGCTAGGCCTGACCCAATGCCTAAAAGCACCATGTAGGGCCAAATGACCCAATAACTGTCTACTAAATTAATCATTAACAAGGCGCAAGCAATAGGTAATAAGGTAAATGGCATCAATTTAAGTGCGCTGAAACGATCAATAAGCTGACCAGAAATCACTGCCATTAAAGTAGCCACAAAAGAGTAGAGTAGATAATTACCGGTTATAAATGTATGAGACCAGCCCTTTTCATCGGCTAAGTTAAGGTGATGGAAAAATAACGCAGTGCTTACCAATGAGGTCGCTGACACTGCTGGTAGGATTAAATAAAACCGATAATCTTTAAGCACATCACGCCTGCGCCAAGATTTTACAGCCTTAACCTGCACCATAGTTTGGTTAGCGATGTCATGACTATGTTGTGACTCTATTTCGCGCTGCGTGAGGTTTTTTTCATAGTCTAGATGACGAGCATGGTGCCCACGTAACAGCCACATAGTCGCTGGAAGCACCACTAACAGTATAAATACAGCAACGCCTGTATAGCTCCAACGCCAGCCCACCGCAGCAATGCACATGACAGCAATTAAGGGTAATATCGCTTCACCTGCAGCAAAACCTATAGCCACCATAGCAGTGGCTTTACCACGCTGGCGCTCAAAGTATCGCCCCATAGATGTATAAGCCACATGACTCATTAACCCTTGGCCTGTTTGGCGCAGCAAAAACACACCCAACACTAACCACACCAGACTATTGACTTGAGCTATAAACCAACAGCTAAAAGCCAAAAATAAAACCACAAAAAAGGTGTATCCTTGCAAAGGAACTTGATCTATTAGTTTCCCTGTAACCGGCAGCAACAATGCGCTCAACAAAGTGCCCAGCATGTAAATACCACCCCATTGGGTGTGGCTCATGGCAAAATCTTGTTGAATGGCGTGACCAAATATACCGATAAAATAGGTTTGTCCAAAAGATGATGCAAATGCAGTGATCAAACCAAACATCACAAAACGCGTATGGTTTTTTAATAATACACCGTATGCGCCTAGTATCATGCTATTAAAACCTCATTTGGCCTAAAGGGATGTGTTAAATAAAATCACTCCACTGCGGCAATGAGACTCGCGTTGCCTCCTGCAGCAGTGGTGTCAATACACAAATGACGCTCCATAGTATATCTTTGGGGATCGCCAGACTCACTAATCAATGGCAACAATGGCCCAGTCTTATTGGCCAAAGCCTGTCTTAATTGTTTCTGATAACCTAGGCAACCGTTGGCAGCCAGGGCATGATAGCCTGACAGCAGGGTAATGTCTGTAGCTGTAAGCTGCCCTTTAATGACCACCAACGGCAAATCACTTTTGGGAATATTAAGGTCGTTAGCTACCAACACCACAGCATTTCCTTGAGCCAATGCCGTCTGGGCTTGTAACAAAGCGGCTTGCCTATCTGGGCCTAAACACAACACCACACCTCGAGGCACAGTACTGAGCTGATTTAGCTCTCCTGTTGGACCAGGCAGTAGCACCACATCGCGACAAAGATCTTTTAATCGACTGGCATGAGCACCAAATATTTGAGTCAGTTGTAATAAGCGATCATTAGTGTGTTGCCACTTCACAAGCGTCTTGGCTGACAAGCTATTTATAGCATGTTGTACTTCATCAAAACCCACAACACGGCCTGACACATTGGCGCTTTGCACCGCAATCGGCTGACGTAACCTTTGTACATACTGAGGACCACCGGCTTTAGGGCCAGTACCTGACAGGCCTTCACCACCAAAAGGTTGGCTGCCCACTATTGCACCTATTTGATTGCGATTCACGTAAGTGTTACCTGCATGAATACCTTTAACTAATTGAGCCACACGCGTATCTACCCGAGTATGTATACCAAAAGTGAGCCCGTAACCTTGCGCGTTAATGGTATTAATTAACGCGTCTAAGTCTTTAGCTGCAAAGGTAGCCACGTGCAATACAGGGCCAAATATTTCTTCATTAAGGTCTTCAATCCCATTTAGCTTAATGACAGCAGGCCCTACAAACAACCCTATTTTGGGCGCCGCAAGCTGCTTAAGTAGCTTGCCTTTAGCCACATGAGCCGCAATGTGGCTGTCTATCTTAGCTTTAGAAACTTCATCGATGACTGGACCTACATCGGTGGTTAGATGCCATGGATTGCCCAAGGTGAGTTCATCCATGGCGCCAAAAAGCATGGCTAAAACTTTATCAGCAATATCTTCTTGCAAGTACAACATACGCAATGCCGAACAGCGTTGCCCTGCACTTTGGAACGCAGAGGCCAACACATCCCGCACCACCTGCTCTGGTAGCGCTGTAGAATCAACAACCATGGCATTGATACCACCTGTTTCAGCAATCATCACGGCATCTGCCGCCAGATTGGTCGCCATCACCCGGTTGATATGCTGTGCTGTGGGCGTTGAGCCTGTAAAACACACACCATTAATCCGTGCGTCACTGGTAATAGGCACACCCACTTCTTTGGATCCACCTGGTAAAAATTGAACTGCTGCCACCGGAATTCCTGCCTCATGCATTAACTGCACCGCCTTGTAAGCGACCAAATTAGTTTGGCTTGCAGGTTTTGCCAGTACCGCATTACCTGCAGCTAGTGCAGCCAATATTTGGCCACTAAAAATAGCTAAAGGGAAATTCCAAGGGGAAATACAGCTCACCACTCCACGGCCTTGGCTTAGAGGTGAGGATGCCATTTCTTGTGCATAAAATCTGGCAAAATCTACGGCTTCACGTAGCTCTCCCACTGCATCTAACCATGTCTTTCCAGCTTCCTTAGCCAATATAGCAAACAGCTGCGTGGCATGGGCTTCATATAAATCTGCCACCTTTTCAAAACATGCCACCCTGTGTGCGATGGGCATCGCAAGCCACTGCTGTTGTCCAATGGGTGCCGCTATCATAGCGGTTTCCACCTGCTGTGGCGTCGCCATAAATACTTGGCCCACTTGTTCATTGTCAATAGCAGGATTGGTCTCCCATCGTGCTAATGTTGGTAAGTCTTGCTCATGGTCTTGGGTTTGATCTTTACTAACAATAGGCCTTGCCTGCCAGCACTGTTGCTCCAGATGTTGGCGTGCGCACTCCATCAACTCAACCGTCGGCGCATCAGTAATATCCCAGCCTTTGGCATTTTTTCTAACACCACCCAGGCCTTGGGCAAACATATTTTTTGGCTCTACTATGGCATGGCTCTGACAGCTTAAGCCTTCACCTAAACGCTCCAATACAGCATTGATAGGGTCTTGAGCGATGGTTTCTGGGGCTATTTCTGGGTTCACTAATTGATGTACAAACGATGAATTAGCGCCATTTTCTAATAATCGCCTCACCAGATAAGCCAACAAATCTTGATGTGCTCCCACTGGCGCATATACCCGACATCGCACGCCACCTTGAGCCATCACACTTGCATGCAAAGACTCACCCATACCATGCAAACGCTGAAATTCATAAGCAGGATGAGTACCTGCAAGCTGCAAAACAGCTGCCACACTGTGGGCATTGTGAGTGGCAAACTGCGCATAAATACGGTCATTCATCGCTAACAATTTTTTGGCACAGGCTACGTAAGACACGTCGGTATTGGCTTTGCGGGTAAACACAGGAAAACCTGTTAACCCCATCACTTGGGCTCGCTTAATCTCTGCATCCCAATAGGCGCCTTTAACCAATCGCACCATAATTTTTCGATCTAATGCGCAGGCCAAAGTATACAACCAGTCCAACACCATAGGTGCGCGCTTACTAAAGGCCTGCACTACAATACCAAACCCATTCCAGCCACAAAGCCCCTTTGAAGCTAACACTTGGGCAATCACATCAAGGCTAAGGTCTAGTCGATCTGCCTCTTCTGCATCTATATTAAAGCCCATGTTGGCTGCTTTAGCCTGTAGTGCTAGCGTCAACACTTGAGGTACTAACTGGTTTAACACTCGGCTACGCTGACCCCATTCATAACGCGGATGAAGGGCTGATAGCTTCACCGAAATGCCTGGGTTATTGCGAATATCCTCATCAGTACAGTGCGGTGCTAAGTCTGCTATGGCCTGGCTATAGGCATCAAAATAACGTGTGGCATCTTGCTTTGTGCGGGCAGCTTCGCCAAGCATGTCATAAGAGTGAGTGTAGCCTTGGGTGGTTAATTTTTTGGCTCTATGTGTGGCTTCTGTCATGGTGCGTCCAAGCACAAACTGAGACCCAAGTTCTTTCATAGATTGGGCGACGGCCTTACGGACGACTGGCTCGCCCACACGCTTTACCAGGCCGCGCATGGTAGCACCTATTTTGTCTGCATCAGCAGGTGCTAATAGTTTGCCAGTGACTAGTAACGCCCAAGTTGATGAGTTAATGAGCGACGAATCTGAATGACCAAGGTGGCTAGACCAGTCTCCTGCTTGTACCTTATCTTCAATTAAAGCACTAATGCTAGCCTTATCTGGCACCCGCAGTAACGCTTCGGCCATGCACATCAATGCGACGCCTTCTTTGGTACTTAAACCATATTCACTAAGAAACTTTTCCATCATGGTTGGGCTAGAGTGACTTCGCACATGGCGCACTAAATCAGCTGCCTTGGTACAAATATGCTTACGTGTCTGAGTCGCTAAATCTAACCCTATTAACAAAGCTTCTATGCACTCTTGTTCGTCAGCTAGGTATGCACTGCGCATAGTTGAGCGAATCGTGTGGAGCTGCTGTTGGTAAGCAGGCGAAAAAGAAGCCATTGAAGGAGTGATATTAGCCATAATGCATCCAAAAACTAACAAAGTTGTGTGTAGTTAAAGAGGCATTCTAGGCTCATGCTCAAATACAAAAACCCTAAATATTCACTATAAAAGATAATTAAAAACTAAATATCTAATACTATTTAGACAAATAATCTGCATATCAATCAATTAATAGGTATATTAACTAAATCGGGAATATAATTTCTAAACATAATGCTCAAAAATAGTACTAAAGTGTAATAAAAACAAGGCTCAAGGGAAACTTATGACCACGCTAGATCGCCATGACCTAGCCATCATCGCAGCACTGCAAAAAGATGGCCGCAGCACCATTACCGCACTAGCAAACAAGGTGGGATTATCCAGCACGCCTTGTCAAATTCGCCTAAAGCGCTTGCAAGATCAAGGTTTTATTACAGGGTATGTGGCCTTAGTCAACAAAACTAAACTAGGGCTAGACCACATAGCCTTTGTGCAAGTGACCCTATCCTCCACCAGCAGCAAAACCTTAGCTGCTTTCAACACAGCAGTGTCTGGCGTTGCCGAAATAGAGCAATGTCATATGACCGCTGCAAGCTTTGATTATCTGTTAAAGGTGCGAACCAAAGACATGGCCAGTTATCGGGCAGTATTGGGCGAAAAGATATCTAGTTTGCCCCACGTAGTGCAAACCAGCACTTTTGTGGTGATGGAAAGTGTCAAAGATTTTTAGGCCAATGACTTAACTTGTCATCCATCCAAGGCCCTCAAGCGTAGTGGTTTTGGGTCGGTACTCACACCCTACAAAGCCTGTGTATCTACTTGCATCTATGGCAGCAAATATCGGCGTATAGTCCATGATTCCTGTATTAGGCTCGTGGCGCTCTGGCACACCAGCGATCTGCACATGCAATATATAGGGCAACAACCTTTGAAACTGCTCCAATGCGTTGCCTTCATGCTTTTGGCAGTGATAAAAATCAAACTGAATGCCTAAATTTTTAACATTGATTATCTTCAGCAAACGCAATGCTTGGGCTTGATTAGAGAGCATGTATCTAGGCATATCAATAGGATTAATCGCCTCCATGGTAAGGCTAATGCCTTGCTTGGATGCCTGTTGTGAAGCCCAGCGCATGTTCGTAACGTACACCTGTTCTGCCTCTTCAAGGGTGACCCCCAGCGGTAACAAACCTGCCATCACGTGCACCAACGGTTTACCCATTGCCAAAGCATAGGTTAATGCCTGCATCACACTGCGTTGAAAAATATCTGTTTTGCTGGCATCACAAGCGCAGCCACGATCACCCTCACTAAAGTTGCCAGCATCGGTATTAATCAACACTTGCTTCGTGCCACTTTTGCGTATGGCTTGTGCCACTTCTATCTCACTAAAGGCATAGGGAAACAGACACTCTACCGCCTCAAAACCATTGTTTGCGGCACCTTGATAACGTTGTAAAAAAGGCAATTCATTAAATAACATAGAAATGTTTGCACACAGCTTAAGCATAAGGATAATGTGTCTACTAGTTTACGTTTTTTGGCGCCTAAATTTTGGCGCCTACTTGGACCACCTAAACAGAGTAGTTTAACATGAACACACATGCACCTATAGGCTTCATTGGCCTTGGATTAATGGGTAGCGCCATGGCTACACAGCTCATTAATGCAGGTTACTCTTTGTGCATTCACAGCCGCACAAAGGATAAAGCCACGGCACTAATTGCACTAGGTGCAACCTACGCCAGCTCACCTTTACAAGTGGCCGACATCGTCAAAGATGGCATTATTATCGTGTGTGTCACAGACTCAAAGGCTTTGGAGGAAGTGGTCTCAGGTGATCAAGGCTTACTCAAGAAAATCGCACCAAATTGCTTAATTATAGACATGGGCACTAGCTGTTATGAGCTGACCCAACGCTTAGCTGAGCAAGCACGAAAAAAACACGCACATTATATAGATGCACCGGTTTCAGGTGGCCAAATAGGTGCTCAACAAGGCACCTTGTCCATTATGGCTGGAGGCAGTCGCACGCAGCTGCACAAAGCCCAGCCCTTGTTTGATGTTATGGGACAAAAGACCACCCATGTCGGTGCCATAGGCTGCGGACAGTTAGCAAAATCAGCCAATCAAATGATTGTGGGGGCCACTTTAAATATTGTGGCCGAAGCTTTATTTCTAGCCCAAAAAAATGGTGCCGATCCCGCTAAAGTGGTGCAGGCATTAGGGGGAGGTTTTGCAGATAGTAAGATATTACAAGTGCATGGTAAGCGCATGGTGGAAAAAAACTATACCCCTGGCGCAAGGGCCACAACCCAGCTTAAAGACTTGCAACAGGCCCAACATTTAGCCACATTAAGCAAGCTTAGGTTACCCCTAAACCAAGCCAGCTTAAGCCAATGGCAAGCGATGGTAGATGCAGGGTTTGGCCCCTTAGACCAAGCAGGAATTCTGGCTTGGGTAGAGCAGAATAACTAGTTCGCTATTGCGCTAAAATGGCTCCTATCCTCTTTTGAAGCCTAGGAATCAGCTGCGCCTGGAACCATCTATTTTGACTAAGCCATCGATTATTTCTTGGGCTTGGGTGCGGCATTGGGACTCGATGTGGCCAATGGTCTTGCCATGCTTGAACATTCTGGGTAAGCGACTGTTTTTTATTTCCAAAGTGGTAATCATGGGCATATTTACCCAGTACTATGGTGATTTTTAAATGAGGTAACTGCGCTAATAACAAAGCCCGCCAAGCAGGCTCACATTCAGAGCGCGGTGGTAGGTCACCACTTATACCAGTGCCTGGATAACAAAACCCCATGGGCAATATGGCAACGACTTCAGGGTTATAAAAATCTTCCACGCTTATGCCTAGCCATTCGCGCAAACGTCTCCCACTGGCGTCATCAAAGGGTATACCAGACTGGTGCACTTTACGCCCAGGGGCTTGGCCAGCAATTAAAATGCTTGCAGCAGGGTGAAGTTGAAAAACGGGGCGCACACCAGATGGCAAATGGTTTTTGCAAATAGTGCACGACTTCACATCTGCAACTAATGACTCAAATTCTGGCGTTTTCCCACTCACAGGCAAAGTTTGCATGAACGTTAGTTCGACACAGCTTGAGTGATATAATAGAGGACATTTTTTGCAGCAATGTCATCTCGTGTAGCTATTTTGATGTGGCGCCTTTTTTTGCCATTGCCTTCCAACACACCGTGAACATCAGTGAAACCAAAACCATGGCTAAACTCAACTGAATGGTGGTTTTTGTAAGCATAAATGCCACCAATGAGCCTATCACAAAGGTAAAACACCAAACCGCCATATTTTACATCTTCCACTAGCACTGTATTAGTCTTTAAAAACAACGTCCGTATATCAACCACCATATCAAAGTGTGCAGCCGATATCAGTTGTATGTCAGCAAGAAAGTCATTCACCTTGTCATTCTTTGATAGGTTCATTTCTGTGGCTACTCCTATATATACACCCAGGAAAGCATGGCTATATCATCGCGTTATTGTTCGGCCAAGTCTTTCAAGGCTTCATTCATTGAATCTAACATCGCTGGCACGTTTTTCGCCACTGAACCTGCCATCAGGGGCGCCATCAAACCCTTAAACGTTTCAACATGGGTTAGATAAGTCCCTGTTTCAGTGGCTTTCAAGGTGAAAATTTTATCGTTGGTAAACACAAAACCTGCCATCATGTGAGCACGCCAGTGAAACGTCTTTTGCTCGTCAAACCCTATAATCACAGGCTTATATTTAGGGCCATCAGTACCCTTTTGTGTATTGGCCATAGTAATACTTAGGATTGCCCCTAACTCAGAAGCTCCCTTAGAAGCATTAATAATCGGACTCCACTCATGCCAATGATCTATGTCAGCAATAATGCCCCATACTTTAGCTGGAGATGCGGCTATATGGATTTCAGTTTTAATCTCTTGCACGTTGCCTCCTTTAGCGACTAGAAAAATAATCCCAACACTAAGTAAGGCGAATATTGTATACACCACTTTTTCATCCATTTTACCTATTTGGTCAGGCTTGTAGTTTCGCTTACATTATTTATACCCAAATAAAAGCTTAGAGTACATAAGCATTTATTGACAGTAACATACATTTGTTAACACCCGCCTGTTAGACGCCCAATGCAGAGCTGACGTGGCTAAGGCATCGCCTAACCTAGATCTTTATCTAGCTTTAAAAGTATAGCCACAAATATCCCAAGTGATTTGGCGTGCATAAAAAAAGACTGAAAATCAGTCTTTTTTTATCTTTTTGAGGCATTAAACATGCAGTCTAGAAATCAACCACCCAAAAGGAAGTTCTCCATCAACTCTTTACCACCTTCTGTGGCAAAAGATTCTGGGTGAAACTGAATACCTTGGATAGGGTACTGTTTATGCTTTACACCCATCACTTCATCACTATTTGAGCCCATTTCACCCACCACTGCAGTCACCTGCAAACAGGTAGGCATTGATTGCGCGTGGGCCATCAACGAGTGATAGCGCATCACTTCTAACTGGTCTGGAATGCCGTTAAATATATTCTCACCATCGTGACTAATTGGGCTGATTTTGCCATGCATGGGCAAGTGTGCTTTAACCACTTTGCCCCCAAAACAATGTACAATCCCTTGCATGCCAAGGCATACGCCAAGTAATGGGATTGTAGGGCCCAATTGCGTAATCACTTGAGCACACACGCCAAAGTAGTGTTCATCATCTGGCGACCCTGGCCCTGGTGAAATGATGATTCTATCGGTGTGTGCAGCTTCTATGTCGGCCACACTCACTTGATCATTGCGAGCCACAATCACCTCAAAGTCATTAATTTGGCCATTGAGCTTTGCCGTTTCAAGCACCTCACCGATATATTGATATAGGTTGTAAGTAAAGGAGTCATAGTTATCGACTAGATAAACGGTAAATTTTTCTTGGCTCATGCTTTCACCTCCATAAATTGCTCTAACACCTTAAGAGTGCCTGCAAATTTACGTTGAATTTCTTGGTATTCATCCTCTGGGTTTGAATCATAAACATTGCCACCACAGGTTTGTACGTATGCTTTGGAGCCATTGGCAAATATTGTGCGAATGGGTATCGCAAAGGTGCAATCGCCATTAAAACCAAAATGACCTACTGCACCCCCATAAGGGCCACGCCCATCAAGCTCTAGCTCATCGATAATTTTCATGGCTTCAATTTTAGGTGCCCCTGTTAAGGTGCCCGCAGGGAAGTTACTAGCTAGCGCCGAAAACATATCTTCGTTTTCGGCCATGATGCCAACGATTTCACTGGAAATGTGTTGTACATGACTAAAACGTTTGATATCCATCAAACTGCGCACTTTAACCGTGCCAAACCGAGCCACACGACCAATGTCATTGCGGTGTAAATCGACAATCATATTGTGCTCCGCAATTTCCTTGGGGTCATTCAATAAAGCGCGAGCCAAGGCAGTGTCCTCTTCAGAAGTAGCACCGCGTTTAGTTGTGCCGGCTAAGGGATAGGTTTCCATTTCACCTTGGCGTAGGCGAAACAGTAGTTCTGGGCTTGCACCAATGACCTTTTGTTCACCAAATTTAATGTAATACATTTGTGGAGAGGGATTAATGACGCGCAATTGTTCGTATAAATTAATACTTTCACCCAGCATATCAAAGCGGTATTTAAAACCGACTTCACACTGAAATATTTTACCTTCTACAATATCGCCCTTCACTTTTTTAACCGCAGCAGCATGTTGCTCCCGGTTCATATCTTCACCTTGAGGCACTACTTTTAAGCCGCCAATGCAGGGCGCGTGAGCGTTAATGAGTTCTTCAATAAGGTCAATACGATTGTCTTCATAATGAAAGTAGATCAGCTCACCTGTCATCTTGTCGTAGATCAAGCCATCTTTGTACAAACCAAACTTAAATGCATCAAAAGCATCGCTTGCGCTAAGGCTAAGGCTGGGTTCAAAGTAGTTCATCGCATCATAGCCAATGTAGCCCGTCAAACCACCTGCATATCGCCGACTAATAATGTTTTGTGGCACTATGTCACGTAATAAGTAGTAAGGATTATCACTCTGGTAGGACTCGACATGGCCTGCACGATGACTAATATTGAGCTGCTTATCATTGGCCCAAAATATTTGCTCAGGGTCAAAACCAATCAATGAGTAGCGAGAAATATGGCTGTCTTCACCTAACGACTCTAGCATGTAGCAAGTGTCGAAACGCTGTTCAATTTTTTTAAATAATTCAAAGAAATCACAGTTTGAGGTCACTGTGACATAGCTTGGCTTACGGGCCATTTTAATTTTATTTGGACGAGTCAATTTTATAACTTCCAGCTTGAAGGGCTCTAGAACCTCGGGTGACAGTAGCTATGCCTACACCGAGCTGTTGTGCTACACGGCGCTGTGATACACCTTTTGATAGTAGCTCGAAAATTTGTAATCGATTGATTAATTCTTGTTGTTCATAAGGCGTCAACAACCCCTCAAGCGCCGCTAACATTTGTTGTGCGCTTGTTTGCGTCATTAAGTAATTAACAACGGGGCTTAGGGGGTTGGTGCTAGGCATAAGAGGGTTAGGTGTATCGTTTACGTTGTATCAATGTACTAGTACACTAGCATATGATTTCACGCTTGCCAAGACCTAAAGACCGACTTAAAGGCGATCAACCACCCAATCAGGGTGGCACAAAGCCACATCAAGGCCATGGTTGTAACCACCTCTGACGCCTAAACAAGGCATACTGCAGGCTTTCGCTGCATTGATGTCGTTGCTAGAGTCACCCACCATAAGGCACTGCTCCACGGCAAAGCCCATTTGCTTGGCGGCTTTTAATAAGGGCATAGGATGAGGCTTTTTTTCTGCAAAAGTGTCGCCACAATAGACCAAATCAAAATACCTCAATATGCCAAATTGAGATAACAAAGGTTGGGTGAAACGGCTGGGTTTGTTAGTAATCACTCCTTGTTTTACACCTGCTTTTTGCAGTTCCTCTAATAAAACTTCAACACCGCCATAAAGCTTCGTTTGCTGGCTGCCAAGCTGATGATAAAAATCCATAAATAGAGCGAGTGCTTGGTCAAACTTAGGATCTAATGCTTGGGGAGTCAATTGATTGGCTAGGATTCTTTGCACTAAAACGGCTGCCCCATTACCCACCCATTGTTCCACTTGAAGCAAACTGGGCGCCCTTATGTTAAGGGCATCAGCCATAGAGACACTTGCACTGTACAAGTCTGGCAGGCTATCAAGCAAGGTGCCGTCTAAATCAAACAACACCAGTTTTGGCTCAAAGCCGATCGTGTTAAACAAGGAAATCATGTTTTTATCGGCTAGTGGCAAGCTCTTTGCGCATTAGATCTATCGTGGCTTTATAATCATCTGTATTGAAAATAGCCGAGCCTGCAACAAAGGTATCGGCACCGGCACGGGCAATTTCAGCAATATTAGCAACGCCCACGCCACCATCAACTTCTAGACGAATATCTAGCCCGGATGTGTCGATGCGCTGGCGCGCAAGACGTAACTTATCTAGGGTAGAAGGAATGAATTTCTGCCCTCCAAAACCTGGGTTGACCGACATCAATAAGATCATATCCAATCGATCCATCACATGATCAAGGTAATGCAACGGTGTGGCTGGATTAAATACCAAGCCTGCTTTAGCACCGCCGTCTTTGATTATTTGCAAAGAACGATCAATGTGCTCGCTAGCTTCTGGATGAAACGTAATGTAACTTGCACCTGCGGCTAAAAACTCTTCGATCATGCGATCCACTGGCTGCACCATTAGATGCACATCGATGGGCGCAGTCACGCCATGGTCTCGTAAGGCCTTACACACCATAGGGCCAATAGTGAGGTTGGGGACGTAATGATTATCCATCACATCAAAATGCACAATATCTGCACCTGCTGCCAACACATTGTCTACTTCTGCACCTAAACAGGCAAAGTTTGCCGCTAAAATGGACGGTGCTATTTTAAAATCAACCATGGGGTAATATTCCAGTAGGTAAGTTCACAAAACTATTTACGCGATTTTTTAACAGCGTCGTAAGCAGCTTGAATTTCTTGAGTTTTTTGTTTTGCAATGAGCATCATTTCATCTGGCAAGCCACGAGCAACTAGCTTGTCTGGGTGGTGCTGACTCATGAGCTTTCTGTAAGCCATTTTGAGAGTTTTTGCATCGCAGTTTTGATCTACACCCAACACCCCATAAGCTTGCTTTAAGCCCGACTGACCCGCGCCTTCAAACTGGCCTTGACTACCACTTTGATGAAATGACTGTTCTGATTTCATACGTGCCACAACGGCTTCAAAATCTTGCTGAGTAATCCATAACAACTGACACACTTGTGTCAACACACGTCCCTCAGACTGGCTAAAATGGCCATCAATGAGAGCCGCTGCTAGCTGTATCTCAATAAACATTTGCTTTACAGCAGCATTATTTACCAGCACTCGTCGCAGTGGCTCTAGTACTTGGGCAAGATCAAAATCACTGGCCTTGCCTTTGTTAAAACATTCAATCGCTTGTTTGCGCAGTTCATCTGTAAGCTGCATGCGGGTCATTACAGTTTGCGCATAATTAATTTCTTGCGCTGTGACTTGTCCGTCTGCTTTGGCAAGCTTACCCATGACGCAAAACGTCGCATTAAAAAAAGCCGTTTGAGCTTCAGCCTGAGTCCAGTTGCCAAGCCCGGAAACGCCGCGAATCAGCTTGTCTAAGTAATAGCCTATGGCTGCACCAAACAACATACCACTTGGCCCACCAGTTAAGCCTATGAGTGCACCCAGTACCAATCCTGTTCTATGTCGCGCCATATTGGCACCCAAACTGTAGCTGTTCACATATCCACCAGTCATTAAAAAAGTGCCCTATAATAAATCGCGACGCACTAAAGCGCCACATTGAGCCCCTATAATTTCACTAAATTGGCATTTTTAAGCCATTACAGTCTAATTGAAGCACCTATCCTTGAAAATTTGGTTTAAACTGCTTCTATAAATTTAACTAGTCGCACCAATTTTTGGTCCATAAACACTGGATTTCTTTTGTCTATTCATAAACCAGCACCTAGCCTTCAACTAATGCTTCTTTGTATAGCAGCTTACGGTGCAAGCCAATTTGCAGCAGCAAACCATGAAACGATTCAGCTAAACTGGAACCCATCAAGCACTTCAAAAATCAACACAAGTTATTGTGCTGGATCATATTTGCCCTTTACGGCACAGCCTTTTGACCAAAGTATCCCTAACAACAAACAACCCATCTCAACCTATGCAGATACCAGTGAATCCACAAAAGGCACAACACGCTTGGAAGGTAATGTGGAGCTGCGCCAAGGTAATTTAGAAATCACCAGCGATACTGCAGTATTTGACAACAACCAAAGCACTATTGATATTAAAGGCCACGTTAAGTTTTATCGTCCAAATATGTTCATAGAAAGTAACGATGCACATTTCAACATGGCTGATTCACAAGCCACACTTAATGAAGCTCAACTTGTTTTGCCTGATAGCGAATTAAGAGCCATTGCCCAAAAAATTGATTACCACGCAGACGATACAGTCACCATGAACCAAGGCAGCTTAACTTTTTGTCCGCCAGGAGATAATGCGTGGGCCATACACAGTAACAATATAACCCTAGACCCAAGCACAGGATTTGGTGAGGCTGACAATGCCATTTTAAAAATAGGCTCAGTGCCCGTATTTTATCTACCATGGATGAGCTTCCCCATAGATGATCAACGCAGGTCTGGCTTTCTTTTTCCAACCTTGGTGCAGTCATCACAAATGGGCTTAGATGTTACAACACCTTATTACCTCAACTTGGCTGCTAATTATGATGCATTACTCACCCCTAGATTTACAGAGCTTCGTGGCACTAGCCTAGAGACGAATGTGAGACATCTAGGCCAAAACAGTGAGCAGTCACTTACGACCACGTGGGTGATTAATGATCCTCTAACACACCCAAACAGATGGCTTTTCAATTACAATCTAGAAGCCGATTTAACTAACACCCTGTCCAGCTCAGTCAATATCAATAGAGTTAGCGACAACCAATTGCTTGATGACTATGGTTTATCAACGCAAGATCAAACATCATTAGACACTAGTGCTAAGATTACCTACCAAGGCCAATCACCCATACTAAGTACGGCAAGCATCGCTGTAATTACTCGACAAAATTTGGCTGGTGGCATACCTGCATATGACCAGCTACCCCATGCCACACTCTCAGGAAGCATGAGCCTTAACCCACAAGAGCAGTTGATCAAGGCAAACTACACGGTAGATTTGACTCGCTTTATCAGAGATACCAGCGCACTCACCGGCGCTAACAAAATCACTGGCACTCGCACACATATAGTGCCAATACTAAGCAGCTCGTGGGTCAATGAGTATCGCTTTGTGAAGCCTAAGATCAGCTTGCCTATTACTAACTACCAACTCACCGATACCCCAGCAACCACTTCAGCACAAATGACACGCATCATCCCACAGCTGGAAATTGACAGTGGCTTACTATTTGAGCGTGCGCTATCACAAGGTTACACACAAACCCTTGAGCCACGAGTCTATTACACCTACACACCCT
>JAIBDW010000073.1 GCA_024686035.1 Oceanospirillaceae bacterium | reverse complement strand
TGGGCACACCAGGTTTCACGGTAGAGCCTGGCTATAACAGCGTATCTCATCGTGGTTATCACAACTGCATTTTAAATTTTGACAACTGCCGGGTGCACAAGTCTCAAGTATTAGGTGAAGAAGACCATGGGTTTGATGTCGCCAATGAATGGCTAGGGGCCACCCGCCTTTCGGTTGCTGCTATGTGTTTAGGCCGTGCCGAACGCGCCTTGGAAATTGCGACAGAATGGGCGGCAACCCGCAAACAATTTGGCCAAAGCATTGGTAAGTTTCAAGGGGTGTCTTTTAAGCTAGCCGACATGGCCACAGAGCTAAAAGCTGCGCAGTTGATCACCATGTATGCCGCCTGGAAAGACTGTAGCGGCCAAATGAGTGATGCCGATGCTGCCATGGCCAAACTCAAAGCCACAGAAATGCTGGCTATGGTATCAGATGAAGCCATACAAATTTTAGGGGGTATGGGTTTAATGGATGAGCTACCTCTAGAGCGTATTTGGCGCGACCAACGAGTAGAGCGCATCTGGGATGGCACCAGTGAAATTCAACGACACATTATATCTAGAGCCATGTTACGGCCTTTGGAGTCATAGCCTAACAAGTATAAAGAGGTGCAGGGTATGATTGACAAACACCGTTTGCGGCGCCTGCTAGCGCCAAAATCCATCGCTGTATTTGGCAGTCGTGGGGCTGATTTTGCCATCCGCGAAAGCCTGGCCATGGGGTTCACTGGGCCTATTTGGTCAATACACCCCAAACGTTGCGAACTCATGGGTATTAAATGCCTAAAGTCTGCTTTAGCTCTACCCCAAGCTCCCGATGCCGCCTATGTGGCTGTAAACGCCCAAAGTGCCATTGAAACCGTTGCTCAATTGAATAACATGGGCGCAGGCGGGGCCATACTCTATGCGTCTGGTTTTAGTGAAATAGGCGGCGAATTAAACCCAGAATTAAGTCGCATAGGTGCTAAACGTCAGGCTTTATTGTTAGAAGCTGCAGGTGACATGCCTATTATAGGTCCCAATTGTTATGGCGTAATCAATGCCTTAGATAAAGCCGTGTTGTGGCCAGATCAACACGGCTGTAAGCCAGTCGACAAAGGCGTGGCCATTATCACTCAAAGTGGCAACATTGGCCTCAATATGACCATGCAAAAAGTAGGTTTGCCGATTGCTTACATGTTTACCATGGGTAACCAAGCTCAGGTGGACATCGCCTGTGTAATTGATGCCATGCTAGATGACCCAAGGGTAAGCGCGATAGGCTTGCACATCGAAGGGATCAATGATTTGGCTGCCTTTGATTCAGCTGCTCGCAGAGCCTTGCATCACAAGGTGCCTATTGTCGCCATTAAAACAGGCCGCACCGCAGCCGCCTCAAAAATAGCCTTGTCTCATACCAGCTCGTTAACCGGTGCAGATCGCCTATTTGACAGCTTATTTAGCCGTCTAGGTATTGCAAGAGTTGATACCGTGCCAGAGTTTTTAGAAACACTTAAATTACTGTCCATAATTGGGCCGTTGGCACATAAAAACATTGCATCTATGAGCTGTTCGGGCGGCGAAGCAGGCATGATGGCCGACCTTATTGATGGCCTAGAAATTGAATACGGCACCCTCACTTTTGCTCAAAAACAGACCACCTTAGCGACCTTTTCTAATGGCGAACAAGTGGATAACCCCCTTGATTACCACACCTATATTTGGAACCAAGGTGAAAAGCTGACGGCAACGTTTGGGGCATATATGCAAGCTAATTTTAGCGCCACTGTATTGGTACTAGATTGGCCCAACAACGCCACAGCAGACCCACTAGAGTGGGATACTGCAATGCTAGCATTAGCAGATGCTGCAAGCACAGGCCATCACAAAGCGGTGGTTTTATCTTCTATGGCCGAATGTATGCCAGCCCATGCCATTGATACCTGTATAAAACACGCCATGGCGCCTATGATCGGCATGAGCCAATGCCTTGGTGCACTTAACCATGCTTATCGTATTGGCCAAGCCTTTGCTGCGCCTATACCAAAACCACTTCAAATTCGTCACATTAAAATAGCTGTCCCACAGACCCCTGTTTTGTCAGAAGTACAAAGCAAATACCTTTTAGGCCAGCATGGCTTGCCCATCCCCAAAGGCCAAGCAGTCACAAGCATAGCTCAAGCCAATGAAGTGGCCACTAAGCTTGGATTTCCCATTACCATGAAAGCGGTAGGGGCCGATTTAGCTCATAAAACTGAATTAGGCGCTGTTAAACTCAACCTTAATAGCGCGATTGAAGTAGAGCAGGCAGCCAAAGCACTGTTTGCTTTAAGTGATACTTTGCTAATTGAACAGATGATAAAGGGGGCTGTGAGCGAACTCATTATTGGCATCAATACCGATCCACTATTTGGTCAATATTTAGTATTAGGTGCAGGTGGTACTCTGGTAGAGCTACTACAAGATGCTAAAACGCTACTCTTACCCACCAGCAAAGAAGCCATTATGCAGGCCTTAACCTCATTAAAGTGCGCTCCTATTCTTACAGGTTATCGTGGCCAAAACGCGGCCGACTTAGATGCCGTAGTGGACAGCGTAATGGCAGTGCTAGACTATAGCCAGACACACCCTGTTTACGAATTAGACATTAATCCCCTGCTAGCCCTTAAAAATGGCGCTGCGGCAGTGGATGCTCTCATACAATTAGGACAACACCACTTATGACCGATTCAGTAATTTGCAAGCCATATGGTGCGGTATTACTTATTACCCTAAACCGCCCAAAAGCCAATGCTATAGATGCAAAAACGTCTCACGCAATGGGTGAAGCATTTATTAACTTTGCCAATGATCCTGACCTAAGGGTTGCTGTCATTACTGGCAGTGGCGAGCGATTTTTTTGTGCCGGATGGGACCTAAAAGCAGCCGCAGAAGGTGAAGCCGTGGATGCTGATTTTGGCCGGGGTGGATTTGCTGGACTCACCGAACTATGGAATTTAGATAAACCGGTGATTGCCGCCGTAAATGGCTATGCTGCAGGTGGTGGCTTTGAGCTTGCTTTGGCTACCGACTTAATCATTGCAGCTGATCATGCGCAGTTTTTTTTACCAGAAGCCACTATTGGCATCATCCCAGACAGCGGCGGTGTGTTGCGCTTACCCCGTCGTATCCCTCATGCGATTGCTATGGATATGTTAATGACTGGCCGCCGCATGGCAGTAGAAGAAGCCATGCACTTTGGTCTGATCAATCGCCACTGTGAAGGGGTTAAGCTTGTAGAACAAGCATTGGCATGGGCTCAAGAAATTGCCCAATCTGCACCATTATCATTGGCAGCCATCAAAGCCGTTACCCGCTCTACCCAAACCATGGACTTAGAGCAAGCATACCTGCACATGCGCCAAAATGTGCCGGTGTATACCACCATGCTGCATTCACAGGATGCCAGTGAAGGCACTCATGCTTTTGCACAAAAGCGTCAACCTCACTGGCAAGGAAAATAAAGGGCCAAGTCGCTTTTAGCCACGGCGTAATTGTTGCTTTCGATCTTGGCTTGGTGCCACATTAAAAAACTGCCTATAGGCACGAGAAAAATGTGCTGCAGAGCCAAACCCACTGGCCATGGCTATATCCACCACTTGCCTATCGGTTTGTTGCAGCAAAGATCTGGCCCGCTGTAGCCTTTTGGCACGATAATAACGCCCAGGCGATTGCTGCAAGTGCCTACTAAATAGGCGTTCAAGCTCACGCTCGGACACATTGACTATGGCTGCCAGAGTAGGAATATTTAAAGGGTCTTCCAGGTGCTGTTCCATGGCTTCGACCACTTTGAGCAGCTTGCGATTATTAGTGCCCAAGCGCAAAGCATTGCTCATACGCTGTGGCGCTTTGCCTTCACGCATGTGGCTGTAAATAAGTTCATCTGACACGGACAAAGACAACTCATGCCCTCGCTGGCAATGGATTAAATACAACATCATATCCAAACCTGCCAAACCGCCAGAGCAAGTGAAGCGCCGCCGATCTATTTCATACAGTTCTTCCACCACCTCTACCTGCCGGAACACCTCTTTAAAAGCAATCAGATTCTCCCAGTGGATAGTGGCACGGTGGCCATTTAATAAGCCGCTTTTGGCTAACAGATAACTACCGGTATCTTGGCTGCCTAGCCACACTCCTTTTCTACTGTGTTGCTGCAGCCAAGTTTGCAAACGCTTAGATTGATCTTTTTCTGGGTTAAAGCCTGCACAAATAATGATCATGTCTGGGCTGTTTTCTTGTTCGATAGCGCAGTCGGCAATTAAACTCATACCATTACTAGCCACCACTGCGCCACCGGCTTCGCTGACCACTTGCCATTTGTACAAGGTTTCACCCGACACATAGTTGGCTTGGCGCAATGGGTCTACCAAAGCAGAAAACCCAATCATAGAAAATTCTGGCACTAGGTAAAAAGCCACACGGATGGTTTTGGTAAGTGGGATGGCTGTGAACATATAATAAGTCGCAATAGTGCAATAACTGTGTGATATTAATCATTCTTTTAAGGGCTTGCAACATTTAATCTAAACACCTTGACGACCAACTATTGGCAGAAGTGATGACCTATATACTAAACACACTCCAAACCTTAGCTACACCCGTGATTAAAGACTGGATAGACTACAACGGTCACTTAAACGATGCGTATTATTTGGTGATCTTCACGAAAGCCACAGACGCACTGCAAAACCATTTGGGCTTAACCTTGGATCACATCCAAAATACTGGAGAGACCCTGTTCACCGTAGAAAGTCATTTAACGTATTTGCAAGAAATTGGACTAGGGGAAATGGTAACGATCACCACACAACTATTGCAAACAGATAACAAACGCATGCGTGTTTTCCACCGCATGTATAACGACCAAAACGACTTATTGGCCACCGTAGAAATGTTGTTTTTGTGCTACAACTTGAACGCTAAAAAAGTGAGTAATTTTAGCCAAATGATGGTGCAAAGCTTGGCTTTACTTGAAAAGGAACACAAAGATATACCTTGGCCAGAACAGGCTGGCAAAGGCATTGCGTTAACAAGAAGTGCGCCGCTTTAGAGCCTGCGCAAAGGCATTAGATCCGCTCTAGCGCCGGCGTGAGCGACGATTAGTGACCGCGCCATCTGCTGCGCCACCTGCTACCGTTAAGTCGCCTCCAAACTGGGCTTTGCCACCTTTGGAGATTTCACCTAACACCGATTCAATTTCTTCAACTGTGGGCGCATCGCCTTTGGTATGGTTATCTAGTGCTTTGCGCATCGCGGCAACATGTTCTGGAGACGTGCCACAACAACCGCCTATGATATCCGCCCCTGCATCCATCGCCATGGTGGCGTAATTGGACATGATTTCTGGGGTGCCATTGTAGTGGATAGCGCCATTGACATATTCTGGAATACCGCAGTTGGCTTTGGCCACCAAAATAGCTTTATCACCACCTGGGGCGTTGCGCATATTGCGAATAGCCATGACAAGCTCTGATGCACCGACACCACAATTTGAGCCACATGCATAGGCTGTATGGTTTGGGTGATCACAAGAGCGCACCATATCTGCAGGCGTTACGCCCATCATCGAGCGACCATTAGTATCAAAACTATAAGTACAAATTACAGGCAAGCCTGTGGTGTTAGCGCCTTCAATAGCCGCTTCAGACTCTTGTGTAGATGACATAGTCTCTATCCATAATACGTCTGCACCACCTTCTTTTAAAGCTTGAGCTTGCTCGGTAAACGCTGCCACTGCATCCGCATGGCTCAAAGTGCCCATAGGCTCTGGTATTTCGCCAGTAGGGCCAATAGATCCGGCTATAATCACTGTCCGACCGCACTGATCGATCACTTTGCGTGCAACCTTAACGCCAGCAACATTTAGCTCGTGAACTCTATCTTGGGCATTATGCAGTTTTAAGCGATAATGTGTGCCGCCAAATGTGTTGGTAAGAATAATGTCTGAGCCTGCATCGATAAAGCTTTTGTAGTTGGCAGCAATACGACCAGGAAAATCAACATTCCATAATTCAGGTGCGTCACCGGTCTCTAAACCCATGGCAAATAGGTTGGTGCCAGTGGCGCCATCAGCCAGTAAAACACCTTGTTTGTTCAACAAGTCTTGAAGTAGGTTTGCGCTCATCGTTCATTCTCAAAAAAAACAGTTACAATGTGGCTATGCTACCTAGCTGCAGGTGCTTAAGCCAGCTTTGTAGTGGTATATACGACCTATGAAGCTGAGCATTTTTCAAACTCACATGAATGTTATTCATAATAAAAACAAAAAATAATATCTCAGATTTTTACACCCAAAAAAGTGGCGCTTAAACACAACAAGCAGTCGCCACCTAGCCAGCATAAACACCTTAAAGATTGCAAAATTTGGCGCATAGACAACTCGTCCCATCTTGTAGGAGTATTTTCATGAGTGAAGTTCGTGGACGCCGCAAAAGCGGTGGTGGCCGTGACGCACGTAAAGCAGCACGTGCCAATGATACGGTAAAAGCACCTGCTTTTATCACCCGTCAACTGAATCCATTTGAAGTGTTAGATGAGGCCGGTTTGGAACTGATCGAACGCAATGCCGATACGATTCTTGAAGAAGTAGGTATTGATTTTCGTGATGACCCAGAGGCCATTGCTGTGCTGAAAGCAGCCGGGGCAACGGTAGATGGTGAGCGCGTGCGTTTTCCTCGTGGCATGTGCCGACAGATCATTCAAGCTTCTGCACCTGCGCAATACACCCAGCATGCACGTAATAACGAGCGCAACGTGATCATCGGTGGCAAAAACACCGTATTTGCGCCAGGCTATGGCTGCCCATTTGTACGTGACCTAGACAAAGGGCGTCGTTACGCTACCCTTGAAGACTTCCAAAACTTTGTAAAGCTAGCTTACATGTCACCGTACATGCACCACTCTGGTGGCACTGTATGTGAGCCAGTAGACGTGCCTGTAACCACTCGTCACCTAGACATGCTATATAGCCATATTAAATACAGCGACAAAGGCTTTATGGGCTCGGTAACCGCCCCTTCGCGTGCACAAGACACGGTAGACATGGCGAAGATTGTATTTGGTGAAGAGTTTGTTAAAAACAACACTGTCACCACAAGCTTAATCAACGCCAACTCACCCATGACCTTTGATGACACCATGCTAGGTGCCGCTAAAGTGTATGCTGAAAACAACCAAGCCTGTGTGGTCACGCCATTTATCTTGTCCGGTGCCATGTCACCTGTGACTATTGCTGGCACCTTGGCGCAAATATTGGCAGAAGTGCTTGCAGGTATGACGTTTATTCAGCTATATCGCCCTGGCACACCGTGTATTTTTGGCACCTTCGCAAGCTCTATCTCCATGCAGTCTGGCGCACCTACGTTTGGCACACCAGAGCCTGCATTAGTGATTTATGGCGCTGCGCAACTGGCGCGTCGTTTGGGCGTGCCATTTCGTAGTGGTGGCTCTTTACCTGGCTCTAAGATTCCAGACGCACAAGCCGCGTCTGAAAGCGCCAACACGCTTATGCCTACTATTATGGCAGGGGTTAACTTTGCTTTGCATTCTGCAGGCTGGCTAGAAGGCGGTTTGGCGATGGGCTATGAGAAGTTTGTGATGGACTTGGATCAACTAGGTATGGCACATACGTTCTGTAAGGGCATAGACCTATCAGAAAACGGCCAAGCCTTAGATGCGATCCGAGAAGTAGGCCCGGGCAATCACTTCTTAGGCTGTGCTCACACCCAAGCCAACTTTAAAAATGCGTTTTACATGTCCAATCTCACCGACAACAACAGCTTTGAGCAGTGGGAAGAAGACGGCAGTAAAGACATGCTGACAAGAGCTAACGCCCTTTGGAAGAAAATGCTCAGTGAATATGAAGCCCCGGCTTTGGACCAAGGCATTGATGATGGCCTGCAAGACTTTATGGCCAAGCGCAAAGAAGCACTTGCTGGTACAGGCGACTTTTAAGCTGCACTTTATTTCGCGCTGTACTTGCGCTAATTGCGCTAGCTACCACCCATACATGGGGCGGTAGCTGGCATTTTTTCTTGCTTGGCCTGCCATTGCTGTGTGGTATAGCAATGCAGTGCCAATGCATGAATGGGGTTGTTCATTAGCTCCCCTACTAAGGCGTAAACCTTTTGGTGACGCTTTACCAACCCCACATCTGTAAAGTCATCAGACACCAATACTAAATTGTAATGGCTATCAGTAGCGGTGCCACTGTGCTTGTGGCTATCGTTATCTAGCTGATGGTAAGTGATATTTAATGGCGCTAACACTAGCTCGAGTAATTTATTGGCTGTAGTATCCACGTTTATTTCCTTCAACAAAACAAGGCCTGCATGATAACACACAAGCAATTTTTGCAGGCGATTGATGATCCTCTAGAACATCATACTGGCAAAAAATGTAGCCTAGAGCCACGGCCATGCAAAAAGGTTTAAGCTATTCAAATAAAATGGTTTTTTATCCTTGACTCAAAGCTCATACACTATTAATATTCGCGCCTCGCATTGAGCAATTCCTCGATAGCTCAGTTGGTAGAGCAGTAGACTGTTAATCTATTGGTCCCAGGTTCGAGTCCTGGTCGAGGAGCCATTCTAATCAAACCACTTAATTGTGGTTTTTTTATGCCTGTCATTTATCCCTAGCTTTTAAGCCGAGTATTTGTAGGGTCATAAAACGGCTTCCAGCTTAGCTTTGCTGGGTAAGCCACACCTTCTATCAACACACTAAACTGCCCCTGGGCAACATCAAGGCGCTCATCTAAAAAGCCTAAGCCTACCGCGGCTGAAGCCGTGTGTGAATACGCCCCAGAGGTGACATAACCTATGGTTTTTTTGGATTTACCATCGCCCAAAAGAATGGGCTCATTGTGATATAGCAAAGGCCCAGCATCACCCAGCTGTATATGACAAAGATAAGGCCCTAGGGCTTGGTCTTTACGCTGTTGCACGGCTGCTTTACCAATATGATCGGCGCCTTTATTGGCCTTGCATAAAAAACCAAGCCCTACTTGATGAGGGGCTTCTGTATAGGACACATCATGGCCCCAGTGCACATAGCCTTTTTCTATGCGCAGCGCGTTTAAGGCTTCGCCACCCATAAGCTTTAGCCCCATAGGCAGGCCTTGCTCTAGCAATAGCTGTAATACATAGTCAGCAAAATCTGGCGTCACAAAAATTTCAAAGCCTAGCTCACCCGTAAAGGATAAGCGCTGTGCTCGCACAGGC
>JAIBDW010000065.1 GCA_024686035.1 Oceanospirillaceae bacterium | reverse complement strand
CTGACTAATTAGATCAAGCATCAGGTTTTGCAAGTGGGCGAAGTCTTGAAGTACATAAATGGTTTTATGATGTCATTCATAAAAATTAAGAGCCAACCAATGGGACGTCAAGTTTGTCTGACAATGCCTAAAAACTAATCTAGAAAAAAATTTATAAATTAATAAAATACCATTTTGTAAAGTCAGAGCGATACCCAAGCAGAGTTCCTAGACGATGAATTAACACAAGCATTGATAAAGCGAATGCCCTCCATACCATCCATTACATCTTGACAGTACACGTCTTTTGGTACCGGTTGACAGGCTTGCGCAGCACGAATTGAACGTGCTGCTTCAGAGTAAATGTTAGCAAAACCTTCGAGGTAACCCTCTGGATGCCCCGCAGGTATTCGGTTTAGTGCATTCGCAGTCAAGCTAGTTCCAGCCCCTCCACGGGTCAAAAGTCGTTTTGGCTCACCAAAAGATGTATACCAAAGGTGGTTAGGATTTTCTTGCTGCCATTCGATTCCACCTCTTTCACCGTAGACGCGTAATCGTAAACCATTTTCGTTGCCCGGCGCGACTTGGCTACACCACAGCATACCTTTCGCACCTCCTTCGAAACGCATCATCACATTTGCATTGTCATCAACACGACGCCCAGGAACGAAAGCGTCAAGGTCAGCTGAGAGATGGCTTAGAGACAGGCCAGTCACAAACTTGGAGAGGTTGTAGGCATGAGTGCCAATATCACCTATTGAGCCACCCACTCCAGAGCGCATTGGGTCAGTTCTCCAATTGGCCTGCTTATTGTTAACTTGCTCAGTTAGCCACTCCTGAACATATTCCACTTGTACGAGCCGCAACTTACCTAATGCTCCAGATTCAACCAATTCGCGCGCTTGTCGCACCATCGGATAGCCAGTGTAGTTGTGGGTCAATATGAAAAGTGAATCTGATTTATTAACTGCAGCAACCATTTTCTTTGCTTCTGATAAAGTTGCAGTCAGCGGCTTGTCACAAATAACGTGAATCCCTCGCTTAAGAAACTCACGGGCCACTGGGTAGTGCATGTGGTTGGGCGTAACAATGACAACCGCCTCTATTCCTTCAGCCAGCCGCGCTTCGCACTTAGCCATATCCTGGAAAGTACCATAGTTTCGATCCTTTGAAAGGCCTAACGCTTTGCCAGACGCAATAGACTTTTCAATTGTCGAAGAAAGCGCACCAGAAATAAGCTCAAACTCGCCATCAATTCGAGCAGCTATACGATGTACTCTACCAATAAAGGCATCATTTCCACCACCTACCATACCCAGCCTAATAGGTTTTTGCATTTATTTATCCTCCAAACCTAATATCCGTTTGTTCGCAGCAACATTTGTTTCTGCATTAGCAAAGTCATCAAATGCGTGTGGCGTGATAGAAATAATATGGTCTTTCACAAAACTTGCCCCTTCCCGCGCACCATCTTCAGGGTGTTTGATAGCGCATTCCCATTCCACAACTGCCCAGCCATCAAAATCTATTGTTGCCATTTTAGAGAAGATAGCACCAAAATCTACCTGTCCATCACCCAATGAGCGGAAGCGACCAGCGCGGTTAACCCAGTTCTGATAACCACCATAAACGCCCTGTCGACCAGTAGGGTTAAATTCGGCATCTTTAACATGGAACATTTTAATGCGATCAGCGTAAATATCAATATGGTCTAAATAATCCATGCACTGCAGCACAAAATGAGAAGGATCATAAAGCATATTACAACGTTTATGTCCGTCAAGTCGTTCAAGGAACATCTCAAAACTATTGCCGTCGTGTAAGTCTTCACCCGGATGAATCTCATAGCAAACATCAACTCCATTCTCATCAGCATAATCTAATATCGGCTTCCAGCGCTTGGCCAGCTCGTCAAAGGCAGTTTCAATAAGCCCAGCTGGGCGTTGTGGCCATGGATAGATATAAGGCCATGCAAGCGCTCCAGAAAATGTGGCGTGTTCCGTGATGCCAAGATGTTTAGAAGCAGTGATGGCTTTTTTCACTTGATCAACAGCCCATTTCTGCCTTGCCTTGGGGTTACCACGTACAGCCTCAGCGGCAAAACCATCGAAGATTTCGTCATAAGCTGGATGAACGGCTACAAGTTGGCCCTGTAAATGTGAAGATAATTCAGTTACTTCAATACCATTGCTAGAGGCCACACCTCTAAACTCATCACAATAGTCTTTGCTCTTAGCGGCAATTTCCAAATTAAAAATATTTCCAGCCCAACTAGGCACTTGAACACCAATATACCCACACTCAGCTGCCCATTTCGTAATACTGTCCCACGAATTAAACGGTGCAATATCGCTTACAAATTGTCCTAAAAAAAGAGCAGGGCCTTTAATAGATTTCATGATTTTCTCCAGATAAAATTTATGAATGGTTCATCTTTTTTGACTAAGTGCTACTGCAAGTATGATTATTCCACCACGTGCAATAAGTTGTTGGCTATATTCTAAGCCCATAAGAATTAAGCCGTTGTTAATCATTCCAATCATCATTGCACCTACGACTGTACCTATCACAGTGCCCTTACCACCAAAAAGACTGGTGCCTCCTAAAACCGCGGCTGCTATTACCGAAAGTTCATCACCTTCACCCAATTGAAAGCGTCCTGATTGTAAACGTCCAGCATACAACATCCCAGCAAGTGCAGCTGCGGTTGATGACAAAACGAGAACGCGAAACTTGATCCGTGCAGTATCGATTCCTGAATATCGTGCGGCAGTTTCTCCACCACCCGTAGCTAAAACACGGCGACCAAATCCTGTACGGCGAAGAGCAAAATGCCCAATAGCGCCAAGAATTAAAACCCAAAACAATAGGACGGGTATCCGTCCAATTGAACCCCCACCAAAAATCCAAGCATATGATTGGTTAAGAATTGGCACAGCTGCGGTATCAGATATCCACATGGCAGCACCCTTAGCAATACCCATCATTGCCAGTGTAGTCAGAAATGATGGAATTCCCACACGCGTAGTTAGCCAACCGTTAAACATGCCAACAACCAATCCAGTTGCAAGTCCAGCAAATACTCCAGCAATTGGACCTGCAATAGCGATGGCCATGGCCACAGTAACTGTTGCTAAACCTGCAACAGAACCAACCGAAAGATCAATCTCTCCAGCAGACAAAACGAATGTCATTGCGATGGCCATTACCGCTATCATTGCAGTTTGTCGAATGATGTTCAGAAGATTGTTAGGATTTAAAAATCCCTTATCAGAAAGTGTGACCGCAAAAATCAAGAATAATACTATAAAGCCAATGTAAATAATATTTTGACGCCAATCGCCAATTAACACCCTAAACAAGTGTGATTTGCCAGTTCTAGATTCAGCCATTAGTAGACTCCAGTCTTGTTTGTGCCTTTACGGCTAATTGTATTTCTGTTTGTAGGTGTTTTTCAGCTGCTTGTAATTGGCGCCCAGGGTCGTCGTTAGGGTTGCTCGATTCATTATAGTATTCGCGCGGATTATCAGAAAAAATACGACCCCCTTCCATAACAACAATCCGATCACAAGCCGTCAGCAGCTCCGACAACTCTGATGATATCATGATAATCGCTTTACCCTCACGCGCAAGGTTCCTGATCAATGCTACAATTTCAGATTTTGAACCTATATCTATACCCGCAGTTGGCTCGTCCAATACAAGAATATCTGGCATTGTAGCTAGCCACTTTCCAATGACTACCTTTTGTTGGTTTCCACCAGACAACGTTACAACCGCATGATCGCGACTTGCTGTCTTTATAGACAGCCTTTTAATCTGTGCATCAACTATAGATTGTGACTTTTGTTTTATTTCAAAACCGTAGCGTGTTAATTGCTTAAGTGATGCCATGGTTACGTTTGATTGAACTGAGTGATCAGCAATAATACCCTGTGTTGATCGGGACTCCGGTACAAGTGCTACTTTTGCTGCATTGGCATCACCTGGTCGTCTGAAGTTAACAGACTTTCCTCTAATTTTTATTTTTCCAGACTGCGCAGGCGTAATTCCAGAAATAATTCGAGCCAAAGATGAACGTCCTGATCCTAGTAACCCCGCCAAACCAACGATCTCACCCTCGTGAACCTTCAAGTCAACTTTCTGTGGGCGATATCGACCACATACATCCTGTAACTCTAAAAGCAAATCTCCCTTTGATGCTTTACTAAATGTAACATCAGCTAGTCCGTTTGAACGCTTACCTACGATATGTTCAATCATTTTATCTATCGGCAGCTTGGATATTGGCGCACTAATTACATGTTTACCATCGCGCAGAATTGTTGCACGATCAGCAATCTGGATAATTTCATCCATACGATGACTAACATAAATGATGGCTGTTCCCTTTTCTTTTAGCTTTCGCAAAAATACAAAAAGACGCTCAACGTCTGACACAGCTAAAGCAGTCGATGGCTCGTCAAGCACCAAAACCTTTGCGTTTTGACTAATTGCCTTTGCTATCTCAGTTAACTGTTTCTGACCTGCGCCCAGGTCACCAACCATAGCATTTGGGTCTACATCGACCTGAAGTGTGTCAAACAGCACCTTAGCTTGGCGTACTGCTTCTTTATCATTTATAAGATTTAACTTGGAGACAGCTTCACGCGTAAGAAAAATATTCTGAGCAACAGAAAGGGTTGGGATTAGACTCATTTCTTGAAAGTTCATCGCAACACCTGCATCGCGGGCCTCTTTTGGATGGCTTTCTGTAAGGTATTGATCGCATACCTGAATAGTCCCAGTTTCAGGCTTATGAATTCCATTAAGTACTTTCAAGATAGTTGATTTTCCAGCTCCATTGCCACCCAAAAGAGCGTGCACTTCGCCAACAAAAACTTCAAAATCCACATTATCAAGCGCTTTGACACCCCCAAAACTTTTGGAGATGCCTCTCATTTGTACAGCAACAACAGGTTTTGTCATTAAACCTCAACCCAATTCCCAGTTTGCCCAGACTTGATCAACGCATCAGCCACTAATTCAGTTTGCAAAGCTTCAGCAAAATCAGGCGTCGGTGTTTCACCGTTAACGATGGCCGCAAAGAAATCGCGGCATTCAACAATCTTAGTTTCAGAGTACCCAATACCAAGGCCAGGTATTGGCCAAAGCCCATCACCATAAGGATGGGCTGGACCAGTATAAATCGTCCGAAATCCACGCGCGTCACCTGGATCACTTGCAAACATTACTTGCAATTCATCCCGCCTCTCGTAGTTAAAATGAATAGAACCTTCTTCACCATGAATTTCTAAGGTAAGAAAATTATTGCGCCCGTAAGCATTGCGTGTTGCTTCAAGTGTACCAACTGCGCCAGTTTCAAATCTAATAAGTGATAAAACTTCATCATCCACATCAACAATACCTAAAGGAGCATCTGTTTTTTTGTCAGAAGCACCAAGCTTGTCTACGCCCCCTGCTTGAATTGGTCGTTCTTTTATGTAAGTTTTTGTTATTGCGTTTACCTCAGTAATGTTTCCCACGAGATAGTGTGCCATATCGACAACGTGAGTTCCAATATCACCTATCGCACCTGAACCAGCAATATTTTTTTGAAAACGCCAAGATAGTGGGCCATTAGGGTCAGCAGACCAGTCCTGTAGGTAAGTACCCCGAAAGTTAAGAATCTTACCAATCCGCCCTTCGTCAATGAAGCGTTTTGCTAAAGCAACTGCAGGAGTGCGCCGATAATTAAACGCAACCATATTAGTCACGCCTGCCTCTTTGACTGCTTTAGTCATAGCTCGAGCCTCTTCAACGGTTCGCGCTAGTGGTTTTTCGCAAATAATGTGTTTACCAGCCTTTGCTGCAGCAATTGCAATTTCAGCATGAACATTATTTGGCGTGCAAATATCAACAACATCAATATCGTCTCGAGCGATTGTATCCTTCCAATCACTTGAAGCCTCTTCAAATCCAAAACGCTGTCGCGCTTCTTCTGCAAGAACATCATTGACATCTACAACAACTTTTCGATGAGGAATCGCCGGAGCTGGCCAAAAAAACATAGGCATTGCAGCATATGCCATGGCATGTGCTTTGCCCATAAACCCACCCCCAATCATAGCAACATTTAAGGATTTTATCATAAATTTTCTCTTCTATATAAATTAAAGTAAAAAACATTAGGGCGGAAAAGCTCTTAGCCCAACCGCCCAAACTGGTTAATTATTTTATGCTATTTTTTATATTGTCAGTGGCCTCTGCACTATAGACAGTCATCCAGGCTTCAAGCAAGTTGCTTTGCTGAACTGGCAGGGCTGGGAGCGCCACAAAAGCTGGGGCATCTTTATCAAGAAGTCCATAACCAGCTAGTAGCGCTTCAGTTACGCCCTGGTGATATGGACGTTGTGCACCAAGCCCGTAGACATGGCCACCCTGCGCCATACTAATCGCAACGTTTTCACCAAGATCAATTGTTGTAATAACTAGATCATCCCGCCCAGAAGCCCGTGCAGCAGCAATCACACCCTCCGCAGGAACGTCCCAGACCGCCCAAATACCATTAATTCCAGGATTAGAAGTTAGCATTGCATTTGCAGCCCGATCAGCATCGCCAGAAAAGTCTGGACCACCTATGCCTTGTTCAGCAACAATTTTGATATTGGGGTAGTCAGTAGCAATTGTAGCTTTAAAACCATCATAGCGCTGACGTGTAACAAAGAAGTCTGCTGCATGAAAAACTAATCCAATCTGACCTTCTTCACTTAATGCTTGCGCCATTAAATGTGCAGCAGCTACACCATTACCATAATTGTCTGCTGATACTGATGCAATATAATCTTTTCCAGCAACAAAATTTGCGGGAACATTGTCCATAAACACAAGTTTTATACCAGCCTCAGACGCTGCACGAAAAGCAGCAGCAGTAGCAACTGGGTCTGTCGGAATAGACACAATTATATCAGGTGAACGAGCCATGATGGTTTCAATGTCAGCAACCTGCTTTTCTGGCTTAAAGCCTGCATCTGTCACTGCAATAACTTCAATGCCCATAACTGCAAACTGGGTTTCAAGACCATTAATCTGGGCTTGACTCCAATCATTACCACCATAATGCATCACAATTGCAGCAGTGGCTTTCATCGCCTTAATTTTAGCAATCTCATCATCATTTAGAAAAATAGATGACGCTGCTGCGGGAGCTTCTCCATTAGGGCCTTTTGATAGAACAGTTTCCTGCAATGCCAGTAGGGCGGCAGCGGGATTCGCATTAGCTTGTAAAGCCGAAAGCCCTAATGCAATAACCATTGCAGAGCTCATTAACATTTTTTTATTTATCATAATTTTCTCCATTTTTTCGGATATATCCGATTTTGTTAAATTGTATTATTGTGCCTGTTTTAGATAATTCATGCTCAAACGTGCTCCTTCCAGCGGATCCCCCCAAGCATCCAGCTCTGTACAAATCCAGCCTTCAAATTTGATTTCTTTAATAGCCTTCAGGATAGGAGCTGTATCTAGATCGCCTCTATCAAGTGGAACAAAGGCAAATGGGTCCCGTTGAAGTCCTTTTAGATGAATATAAGTTATTCGATCTGCATGCTCTTGGATCATCTGCGCAGGATTTCCACCTGCTGCAGCTAAATGCGCCGTATCTGGACAAAATCTAATGCTAGTCAGATCAAAGATCCGGCGAACTTCTTCTGGGCCTTCAACAATTGTTGAAAGGTGCGGATGATAATGTGCTTGGAGGTCACGCTCTTCAGCTAGATCATTAACCCTATCTAGGGCAGCTCCAAGTTTGTGATAGTCAGTTTCACGGGTACCATCATATCGTTTGGCCCCTCCTCCAACAACAAAGTGTGGTGCACCTAGTTCTGCGGCTCTGTCAGCTGAACGAGTAATTCGATCCAACTCATCAGGTAGAATATCATCAAAGATAAAATTTGCACCAGAATAAGCTGCTACAAGTTCTAGACCTGTTCGTTGAAGGAGTGCTCGAAAGTCAGTTACTTTATAGTCAAGTAAATTTCCATCAAAAAGCTCAACTCCAGAATAACCTGCTTCGGCAATTTCAGTTAGGGCCTTATCCATGTCGCCGAAGGTTCTATAAGCTAATTGTGAGATTGAAGTAACACCCACGGCATCTCCACCTAAGGCGCCCCAACAGTTTGCATGATAAGCTAATTTACAATTGTCCATAATTTCCCTTTTTTCCAAATCACAACAAAAACATGCCGCTGTTTTATAAAACTTATTCAAATATAAAGTTATAAAAATGATTATGTCAACATTTAATAAGCAAAAGTATCTAAACTTTTGTTTTTTATCAGCATAAGTTAAGTATTGACCACTAAAATCAGGTCGCTTAAGTCTTAAATAAGTACAATTAGCGAGATTTAGCAGACCATGAGCCAGAATCAGACCAACCAACAACGTCAAAGGGGACGACCAAAGCTGAATGAGACCGCCGCAACAAGTGTTGCAGAGCTTTTAGGTTTTGTTAGGAAGCATCAGGCACTCACTCGGCTAGAACTTGAAAAGATAAGTGGTTTTGGCAGAGCTGTTGTGGCAGATCGCTTGGCATTACTTTCCGAACTAGGCCTCGCTCACGAAAACGAAACTGGAATCTCAGGTGGTGGGCGTGTCCCACGAATGGTCAGTTTCTCGAAAAATCGTGCGGTTCTTGTTGTAGCATCAATTGATCAATCTTCTATATCAGTTGCACTTTCAGACCTTACTGGAAAACTGACTGCGCAGCATCATGAGCCAGGTGATCTTGGCTTAGATCCCAGTGATGGCGCTGATCGAATGATTACCTTAATTAGGCTAATGTTGTCGCGCCAAACAAAACTACCAGAACTTTGGGGCATTTCAATTTCAGTTCCTGGGCCAATTGGACCAAGTGAAAATGGATCCCCCCTCACTTCGACCCCAGATTTTTTACCAGGCTGGAATGAAAGCAAATTGGTCGAGCGCTTGATTGCTGAATTTTCGGTACCAATTTGGTTGATGCCAAGTGTTAATACGATGACGGTTGGCGAACTACATGGTGGGACAAGCGAAAACAATGACTGCATGTTGTTTATTAAAACAGGCAAAAGGTTTACAGCAGGATTGGTTTATGAGGGCCGCCCATATAAAGGTGCAACTGGAGCTGTAGGACTTATTGGCCAATTACCAGCTACCCATGAGGGAATTTTAGGTACTTTGGACAGCCTTGCAGGTGCGGAGTTCATTGAACAGGCCGCTTTAAGGGAAGCGCGTAATGGTACAAGCGAGCAGTTGACAGATCTCCTCAACAGAGGTGGCGAACTTACCCTAAATGAGATTTGTCAGGCTGCTCAGCTTGGCGATACGGTTTGTGTTTCAATTATCACCGCAAGCGGAAAGTTAGTTGGTACGGCGCTAGCGACCTTACTAAATATGCTTAACCCTAAATGCGTTATATTAGCAGGAGCACTGGCACAAACAAACGATATATTTCTAGCGGCTGTTAGAGAAGCAGTTTATGGGGCATCCCATCCTTTAGTGACACGTGACCTTCAAATTTTGCAATCCCAATTAGGAAATACTGCAGGCCTTTTAGGTTCGGCGCATATATGTTTGAATGCCCTATTTGAACCTAAGATGCTACGTGGATGGGTTATGATGGGAACACCTTTGATGCACCCAGATATCATCTCTATAATGCAACCAAAAATTGTTTCAGAGGGACTAGTCTAAAATGGGTATTATTGGATTAGGACCTCATGGCGAACGCGCAGCTCCTCCAGAAAGAGTAGTCTTGCTACCGAATGATATTGCAATGGCTCGGCGAAAAAAATTCAGGGTAGCTATTATCATGCATACTCTTGAAAGCGATTGGTCTAAGCAACTTGTGACGGGTATCATTGGAACACTTGGTGATGCTGGTGCAATTGTTGTCGAAGTGGTGGATTGCAGCTTTTCAGCTGAAGCGCAAATTCATGCCCTGAAGCGCATCCGACTTATGCAACTAGATTGTGTGATATCTCTCCCCATTACCAGTGAAGCAGTTGCCGACGCTCATCGTATGATCGCCGAGAGCGGCACACGTTTAGTGTTAGTTGACAATGTCCCCTCAGGCCTCCTGCCATCCAAAGATTATGCTAGCTTTGTTTCTGCTGACAATTATGGACTAGGAATGATGGCAGCAGAAATGCTATCAGAACATATTCCCCAAAATGGAAGCATAGCGCTTCTTGGGTATGACAAAGAATTTTTCGCCACCAACGAACGTGAAATCTCTTTTTCTCGCTGGATTTCAACCAATCGCCCAGACATAACTACAAATATTTACCATTTCAATTCGATACGCACTGTCGGACAGTTGGCAAAAGATCTATTAACAAAGCCATATTGCCCAAGCGGCATGTTTGTTGTCTGGGACACACCCTGCGTTGAAGTTTTAAAGGTTATGAATCAGATTGATAATCACGTGCCAATAACAACAATTGACCTTGGCAGTGAGGTTGCATCAAGTCTTGCCCAAAATGGCCCCATAAAAGGTATTTCCGCTCAGAGACCATTTCAACAAGGGGAGTCTATTGGTAAGACCACTGTGACTGATTTACTGGGGAGAAAATGTCCAGATTGGGTTGCACTTCCTGGCCTTGCAGTCAGGCAATCGAATGTGGCTGAAAGTTACCAGGCTATTTGGCGTATGCCAGCACCCCGTGCAATCCTTGATGGTCTTGCTCCTCGCAAGAACAACTTGAATTCTGAAATCTAAGCACTTTGGCGGTGTCTTCAGTCATCCACCGGTCCCCTTTATCTTTTGCAAAACCATAGTCCCCAGCCAGACAATATTCGCTTCTCATCCCTTAATCCCAAGAAATGCGTCTGTGCGTCTGTTGCGTCTGTACTTT
>JAIBDW010000098.1 GCA_024686035.1 Oceanospirillaceae bacterium | reverse complement strand
TTGCGCAATGTGACCATCGGCCGCGGTGGCCCAGCTCATGGTGTGCCTCGTGAAACAGGCTTTGACATCACCGTGGCTTCTGAAGTAATGGCTATTTTCTGCTTGGCTAACACCTTGGCTGAGCTTAAAGAAAAATTGGGTGACGCTGTCGTAGGTTACACCTATGACCAAAAGCCTGTGACTGCCCGTGACCTTAAAGTTCATGGCGCAATGACTGTGTTGCTTAAAGACGCATTTAGCCCCAACCTAGTGCAAACGCTTGAACATACGCCGGCATTTGTTCACGGTGGCCCATTTGCAAACATCGCTCATGGGTGTAACTCTGTGGTTGCAACGCGCTTGTCTATGAAGCTAAGTGACTACACGGTAACAGAAGCTGGCTTTGGCGCGGACTTAGGCGCTGAGAAGTTTTTAGACATTAAGTGTCGCAAGGCAGGTATCACACCTAGTGCTGTGGTTATTGTTGCTACGATTCGTGCTTTGAAATTGCACGGTGGCGTGCCGCTTAAAGAAGTGAACAACGAAAACCTAGAAGCGGTTGCCAAAGGCGTTGAAAACCTTAAGAAGCACATCGAAAACATTCACCAGTTTGGTTTGCCTGTTGTTGTTGCGGTTAACAAATTTGTCACCGACACTGACGAAGAAGTAAAAACGGTGCAAGCCAAGTGTGATTACCTAGGCGTTCAAGTGATTGAAGCTAACCATTGGGCAAACGGTGGTAAAGGCGCTGTTGAACTTGCTGAAGCAGTGGTTGATTTAGTCGAAAATCATGAAAACGACTTCCATTACTTGTATGAAGATGACATGCCTCTTTGGGAGAAAGTTAAAACTGTTGCTCAAAAAATCTATGGCGCTGACAACATCCAAGGTGATCAAAAGCTTCGTGACCGTTTCACTGCGCTTGAAGCAGCAGGTTATGGCAACTTGCCAATTTGTATGGCCAAAACACAATACTCCTTCTCTACTGATCCTTCATTAAAGGGGCGTCCTACGGGTTTTGATATTCCACTTCGTGAAGTGCGTCTATCTGCCGGTGCGGGTTTTATTGTGGTATTAGCTGGTGACGTGATGACGATGCCTGGCCTGCCTAAGAAGCCTGCTGCTGAAGTGATCGACATCAACGAAGATGGCGATATCATTGGTTTGTTCTAAGCCTTAGCGTATTGAAAAGCCCTGCTAGGTTTTCCTTGTGGGGCTTTTTTATGGGTTTTTATTTGAAGGTTAGCTTGGTGCGCTGGTGGAGTTTCTCAAGCGTAACTTAATGCTTAGCTCTTGTTGAGCTGGTGGCGTTTCACCGGCTAAGCGATCAATCAAATATTGCGCTGCTTGTTGCCCCATGAGTTTAAAGGGGATGTGAATTGTTGTCAGGCTTGGCGTTAGGTTTGCACTGATGGCTAAGTCATCAAAGCCTGCAATAGAGACTTGTTCTGGCACCTTTACACCGCTGGCCTGACATTCTAGTAATGCACCTGTTGCCAAGACATCATTGCTGCATAAAATAGCCGTAGGTGGATGTTTTGACGTTAATAATTTACGACACGCCTCACGGCCTGCTTCAATGGTATAGTTGCACTCAATAATAGCACTTTGAGCTAAGCTAATGCCTTGGGCCAAAAGGCTGTTTTGCATGCCTTTTAAGCGATCCAAAGCACGGTCGTTACCTTTTGATATGCCATTAATCACTGCAAATTTTTGATGCCCAAGCTTAGCTAAGTGGGTGGGTATAAGCATAGCGGCTGCGTAATTATCAAACCCAACACACGGGTGAGGGCAATCTTTGTGGTAGGCCCATGTAAGTACATAAGGTATTTTACGCTGCTGTAGTAAAGAATAAATTAACGCATCGTGATCAAGCCCTACTAGCATAACGGCATCCACTCCGCGCTCTATGAGCGTACGTACTTGGGTGAGCTCGTGCTTTGCATCATAACTAGATGAGGTGAGCATTAAGCTTAAGCCTGCTTCATTCAATCGAGTTTGAAAGGCTTCAATGCCATCTGCAAAAATGGCGTTGGCAAGGGTGGGGATCACCGCACCAATACACAAAGAGCGTTTACTAGCTAATGCTCGTGCAGCGGCGTCGGCAACATATTGAAGCTTGGCAATGGCTGCTTCTACTCGCAATCTTACAGGCATTCGCACAGAGTCAGGTTGGTTGATAACTCTTGAAACAGTGGCGGTAGACACGCCAGCTGCTTTGGCTACATCGCCCTGAGTAGCGGGCTTGTCGGATGTGGTCATACTGACTGGACTTTCGATAGCGATGGTTACTCTATAAAATTTTCGTTAAGCATACATCAAAAAAATGTAAGCGCATACAAAAAGTGGTATTGGTGCTTGTTTGTGTCATTTCAATGATCTACTATAGCAAGCATTATTAAATGTAAGCGCATACAAAAATATTAAAATAGGACGCATCTCATGGCCGTTAGTTACTTAAAAAAAGCTGAAAAATCTTCTTCTACGGGTGAAGATGATACCCGCGCAACGGTTGCCAGAATGTTGGCAGACATTGAAGCAGGTGGCGAGCAAGTATGTATTGATTACGCTAAAAAACTAGATGGCTATGAGGGTAATATCCTGGTCACCAGTGACGACATCGATCAAGCTACATCACGTTTATCGCAACAAGTAAAAGATGACATTCGTTTTGCCCATGAACGGGTAGACAAATTTGCTCAAAGACAGCGTCAAGCTCTGCAAGATTTTGAAGTAGAGCTTTCTCCTGGCTTGTGGGCGGGTCAGCGTCAAATCCCAGTGCAAACTGCAGGTTGCTACATTCCTGGTGGACGCTATTCTCATGTGGCTTCTGCCATTATGTCTGTGGCCACAGCCAAGGCTGCTGGTGTGAAACACGTTGTCGCATGCTCTCCACCAAAACCAGGCGCAGGTGTTAATGATGCCATTTTATACACCGCCAATTATTGTGGTGCAGATAGTATTCTTGCCTTAGGTGGCGTGCAAGGCATTGCGGCCATGGCGTTTGGCTTATTCACTGGCAGATCTGCAGATGTATTGGCAGGCCCTGGTAACCGTTTTGTAGCCGAGGCTAAGCGTATGTTGTTTGGTCGTGTAGGTATCGATATGTTTGCAGGCCCTACCGAGATTGCCGTTATTGCTGACCACACTGCAGACCCAAGAATTGTAGCCAGTGACCTTGTAGGTCAAGCTGAGCATGGCCCAGACTCACCGGTATGGTTGATCAGCTTGGATGAGGATGTGGCTAGAAAGACCATCGACTTAGTGCCTGGTTTAATTGAATCTATGCCAGAACCATCACGTTCTGCAGCACGATCTGCATGGGCAGACTACGCCGAAGTGATTTTATGCGACACCCGTGAAGAAGCCGTAGAAGTAAGCGATAAATATGCTGCTGAGCATTTAGAAATCCATTGTGATGATCTAGATTGGTGGGTAGAGAATCTAAATAACTATGGCTCTTTGTTTGTTGGCGAAGAAACCACAGTGACCTATGGTGACAAGTGCTCTGGCACTAACCATATTTTGCCAACTAAAGGCGCGTCTCGTTATACGGGTGGTTTGTCAGTGGGTAAGTTTATTAAAACGGTCACCACTCAGCGTATGACAAGAGAAGCCAATCGCGAAGTAGGTGCAGCTGCTGCTCGTATTTCTCGCTTAGAAGGTATGGAAGGGCACGCTCGTAGTGGTGATGACCGCTTGAATAAATATTTCCCCACAGAAACGTTTGATCTAAGTCATTAGAGCATTAGCATGATTAAGCTATTAATGAGGTGATTAACCAAATAAAGGCAACGCCCATGACCATGAAAGCTCTAGTTTATACCGGCACTCAAGAAGTCCATTACCGTGACGAAAAAAAGCCGGTAGCTGGCCCAAATCAAGCGTTGATTGAAGTGGCTGCTACGGCCATTTGTGGCTCAGACATGCATGCTTACCATGGCTTGGATGAGCGGCGCGTGCCACCACTTATTTTAGGTCATGAAGTGGCGGGTAAAATCGTCACGTCATCAAGGCATGATGCGGGACAGCACGTGGTGATTAACCCGTTAATGACCTGTGGTCACTGCCCACCGTGTTTGACTGGTAGAGCTAACCTGTGTAGCGATCGTGAGATTATTGGCATGCGTTTAGCCGGTGCCTATGCCCAGTATCTAGTAATTGATGAGACTAATCTGCTGGTTCCTCCTGCCAATGTTAAGCCTTGGGTTGCATGTCTTACAGAACCCACAGCGACAGCGCTGCATGCCGTGGCTTTAGTGGAGCGGGTAAGCTATCGACCTTTATCAGAGCAGCGTTGTTTGGTGATTGGTGGCGGTGCAGTAGGTTTGCTAACGGCGCTTATTTTATCAGCTAAGGGCTGTTGTAATATCGATTTGGCAGAAACCAATGCCTTGCGTAGAAACACCATTGACCAGCAAAATATGGCCACAGTATTTGACCCAAGCAGCCAATCAGCACCCAGTGCCCATGGCTATGATGTGGTGTTTGATTGTGTAGGGGCTGGTGTGACTCGAGCGATGGCCAGCGCACAAGTTGCAGCAGGTGGCATTATTTCTCATGTAGGCTTGCAAAATAGCCATGAGGGGCTAGATATTCGCCGTATTACTTTGCAAGAAATTACTGTTTTAGGTAACTATTGTTATACCCCAGCAGACATGCAAGCTGCGCTAGATATGCTTAGTGCTGATCGCTTAGGCGATTTGAGATGGGTGGAGCTTAGACCGTTAAGTGAAGGCGCTCAAGCGTTTTCAGACTTGCACTATGGCAAAGCTGCTGCAGCTAAAATTGTATTACAGCCAGACCACCACTTATAGTAGGCCATATTAATGGACAAGTTACTCCTAAGATCTGCTTGCATTGATGATCTTAAAAAACGTGCGAAAAAACGTATCCCTACCTTTGTGTTTGATTATATAGAGGAAGGCTGTAACGCCAATATAGCGCTAGAAAGTAACAGAACAGCATTGAATAATGTACATTTACGGCCAGAGTATTTAGCCGCTTATACGCCGCCAAACCTTGCGACCCAATTGCTAGGCCAAAGCTATAATGCCCCCATTGGCGTAGCCCCTTTAGGGCTAACGGGCTTGGTATGGCCTAATGCATCTGCCATGCACGCCCGTGCGGCACATGCTGCCAACATTCCATTTGTGCTAAGTACGGTGTCTACGCTCTCTATTGAAGATGCAGCGATCCATGCGAAAGAAAATTTTTGGTTTCAGTTTTACCCGCCATCCGATGCCGCTATAGGGGCAGATATACTAAAGCGAGTAGAGCAAAGTGGTTGCAAAAACCTGGTTGTCACCCTAGATGTGCCTACCCCAAGTAGACGCATAAGGGCGATAAAAAGTGGTTTAAGTGTGCCACCAAAAATCACCCCCACAAGTGTATTTCAAGCCATGGTAAGGCCTATGTGGAGCATGGCTACTTTGGCCCACGGCTTGCCTCAATTTGCCAATCTTACGCCATATATGGATTCCTCTACCATGGCTATGAGTGATGCGGCGCAGTTTATGCGCACTCGCATGCGTGCGGTCGTAGATGCTCAAACATTAGCGCAAATACGCCAAATGTGGCCACATAACCTCATTATTAAGGGCATTAGTCATGTAGCTGATGCCAAGCAAGTCATAGAGCTTGGGGCCGATGCCATCATTGTGTCTAACCACGGTGGGCGGCAATTGGATGCTGCACAACCTAGTGCTGTATGTCTTAGGGATATTGCTGATGAACTAGGCCATAAAACCACTATCATGGCAGACAGTGGGGTGGAGTCTGGTGTTGATGTAGCGAGGTATTTGGCTTTAGGTGCACAAATGGTGTTTACAGGCCGAGCCATGTTATACGGTGTGGCTGCCCATGGTGAAGACGGTGCGACTCACACTCTTGATTTGATTGCAGCTGAGCTTGAGCAAATCATGTCGCAATTGCATTGCGCCACGCCTTATGAACTAAGTCAGCATTTAGTTACACCGAAAATATAAGTTCACTGAGCTGGTCAGCGGCAGATCTTAAGTCGCTATAATAGTCTTTGATGGAGCTTATATCCAAACGCACAGTCGGCCCATGCATCGCTAGGGCACCATGGTAGTGTCCTTTTGGGTCTAAAACGGGCACGGCAATGGCAATCATACCATCATAAAATTCTTCATTGTCCAGGGCAAAGCCTTGCTTTTGCACAAGGCTAAGCTCTTCTAGAAGTGGCTCAAGGCTATTTACAGTATTAGTTGTGACACTTTCAAGGTGTAAGCTTTCTACCATACTGCGGCGGTTTTTGGGGCTTAGGCTGGCCCTTAGAGTGGGTGCCTATTGTGTTGATTATCGTACCTATTTTATTGCCAGTGGTAGAAACGCTAGATTTTGGTCTAAGCTCTGCAGACTTATTAATTTGGTTTGCCATACTGGTGGCAGTCAACCTGCAA
>JAIBDW010000020.1 GCA_024686035.1 Oceanospirillaceae bacterium | reverse complement strand
GAACGCTAAGCAAAGCACAACTAAGTGCCACAAAACGTATGCGCAACAACCTCTTGTGGCATGGGTGCAAGGGCGTATTTCTTTAGGGCGCTTTGGTAATTGAAGGGTGCTTTTACTACCTCTAGTAAACGGTAAAAAGGCTGGTAATCGCCTTGGTCTTCAGCGGCTCTTATGGCTAGCTCTACTTGATGATTACGGGCAATAAACGCAGGGTTTGCAAGCTTCATTTGCTCATAACGCAAGGCTTTGGTTTGTGGGTCTTTATCTACACGCAGCTGCCATTTTTGCTGCCACGCCAGTAATTCATCTGGGGCGCTAAACGCGTCGCCAATACTTTGGTGGGTCTCATCTATTGCAGCTTGAATTGCGGCTTGGTCTACCAAGTATCTAAAACACAAAGTGAAATCTAGCTTATGCTCAGCCATTATGGAAAACAATTCTTGTGTCAGCTCTTGATCACCCGTTTGTGGTTTACTCATGCCTAGTTTGTTGCTCATTACGCGCTGATACGCTGCACCATAATGGGCGGCGTAATTATTAAGCGCTTCTTGGGCATCAGCTAGCGCTTTCTCATCGTTGGTGTGTATTAGGGGCAGCAGTGCTTGGGCTAGTCGTGTCACGTTCCATTGGCCTATGCCAGGCTGCTGGTTATAGCGGTAGCGGCCTTGTTGGTCTATAGAGCTAAATACTTTGTCAGGGTCAAAGTCATCCATAAATGCGCATGGGCCATAGTCTACTGTGGCACCACAAATAAGCACGTTATCAGTGTTCATCACACCATGGATAAAGCCAAACCCTTGCCACTGCGCAATCAGTTTGGCTTGGCGCTCTATTACTTCGTTCAGTAGCGCTAGGTAGGGTTGGGGCTTATCTATTAATGTAGCAAAGTGTCGCTTAAGGCAATAATCTGCCAGTGTTTTTACACCCGCTTCATCGCCTTGCATGGCAAAATATTCAAAGCTACCCACACGAATGTGGCTTGGCGCAATGCGGGTTAATACCGCCCCTGGTGCTGGGTTTTGGCGCATTACTGTTTCACCGGTAGCTACAGCCGCTAGGCTGCGGGTGGTGGGCACCTTTAAAGCGGCCATGGCTTCGCTAAGCAGGTATTCACGTAATACTGGCCCTAGTGGTGAGCGGCCATCACCGCGGCGTGAGTAGGGCGTGGGGCCAGAGCCTTTAAGTTGTAGGTCAAAGCGGGCACCATTTGGGGTGACTATTTCGCCTAGTAAGTGGGCTCTGCCATCGCCTAGTTGCGGGTTGAACCTACCAAATTGGTGGCCTGCATAGGCTTGTGCCATAGGTGCTGAACCCATGGCGGTTTGATTGCCAGCCAATACGTGCAGGGCTTCATCTGATGTAAGCCATTGCAGGTCTATACCTAGCTCTTGGGCTAGCTCTGGGTTATGTATAATAGCTGACGCGTTAGCTACGCTAATAGGCTGTGCGTAGCTATAAAAGCGCTCTGGTAGGCTAGCAAAGGTGGTGTCAAATTGCGGGCGGGTGGCGGGTGTTTGGGTGCTCATTGTTGTACCTTTGGTCACTTTTTACTTATAGGTTTTCTAGCTTTGCATAGGCTAATACTAGCCACTTGCTGCCTTCACTTTCAAAGTTTACTTGCACCCTAGCTTGCGGGCCTGAGCCTTCAGAGTTCACTACCACACCGATTCCAAATAAAGGATGCCGCACGTTTTGCCCCAAAGATATTGCCGGGGTTTCTAATTCCTGATGACGGCCCCAGCGATCATATTTTTTTGTAGGGGTGGGCCTTGCAGTTACCGGCCTGCTGATACTAGATTTAAGCCGCACTTCGTTCATTAGCCCTTCTGGTATTTCACCAACAAAGCGAGAAGGGCGATTAAAAGTTTCTTGCCCATGTAGGCGGCGGCTTTCGGCATAAGAAATATACAATCGTTGCATGGCGCGAGTGATGCCCACATAACAAAGGCGGCGTTCTTCTTCTAAACGGTCGCCTTCTTCAAGGGACATTTTGTGAGGAAATAAACCCTCTTCCACGCCTCCTAAAAATACCACTGGAAACTCAAGGCCTTTGGCAGAATGCAATGTCATTAGCTGCACGCTGTCTTCTGATTCATCTGCTTGTTGTTCACCAGCATCAAGGGCGGCTTGGTCTAGCATGGCAGCTAGTGGTGTGGTGGCTACAGGGTCTAGATCGCCATCTGGGTCATCCGAGTCTTGCACGGGGTTCCAAGAGTTGGCAAATTCTTTGGCAGCACTGACAAGCTCTTTAAGGTTTTCAATGCGTGTTTGAGCCTTTTCACCCTTTTCTTTAAGGTGATGTTGCACTAGGCCTGATTGTTGAATCACCAGATCCACCATCTCATGTAAGGATAGCTCACTGGTGTCTTCATCTAAACGGTCAATCAGGCCAATAAAGTTTTCAATGGCGTTATGGGCGCGGGTAGGCATCACCTTTTGGCTGAGTATTTGTTTGGTGCTGTCCCACATAGAGCAGCCTTCTGCACGGGCGTTTTGGCGTATTTTAGCCACTGTAGCTGCGCCCACTCCTCGCGTAGGCACGTTAAATACGCGCTCTAAAGCGGCATCGTCGTTGCGATTTTTAATCAGGCGTAAATAGGCCAGTGCATTGCGTATTTCTAGGCGATCATAAAAGCGTTGGCCACCGTAAATGCGATAGGGCATTTGGGCCCGTATTAAGGCTTCTTCTAGCACTCGAGACTGAGCGTTAGAACGGTAAAGAATGGCGCACTCGGCACGCAGGCCGCCGTCTTTATGCCACTGTTCAATTTGTGAAACAATAAAGCGGGCTTCATCCATTTCATTAAAGGCCGCATACAGTGCAATGGGCTCGCCATCTTTGTCGTCGGTCCACAGGTTCTTGCCAAGGCGGCCAGAGTTATTAGAAATCACACCGTTTGCTGCTTTAAGTATGATGCCTGTAGAGCGGTAGTTTTGCTCTAGCTTGATGGTGATGGCATTGCCGAAGTCACGTTCAAAGTGTTGAATATTTTCTATTTTTGCACCACGCCACCCATAGATCGATTGATCGTCGTCACCTACGGCCATCACTTTAGCAGCATTGCCAGAAAGCACCCGTAGCCAAGCATATTGAATGGTGTTGGTGTCTTGAAACTCATCCACTAACATGTGCTTAAAGCGGCCTTGGTAGTGGGCCAATAGCTCACTGTTGTTGAGCCATAGTTCGTGGCAGCGTAGCAGTAGCTCACCAAAGTCTACCAGCCCAGCACGCTCACAGGCTTGATGATAGGCAGCGTATACTTTTACCTGGGTGTCCAGTTGAAAGTCGCCATGGGTTTCTATGTGTTGTGCGCGTTTGCCTTCATCTTTGCAGCCATTGATAAAATGCTGAAACGCCCGCACAGGCCAGCGGCTTTCATCCAGTTGCATCTCTTTACATAGACGTTTGAGAATGCTGAGCTGGTCGTCGCTGTCTAAAATCTGAAATTCTTTTTGTAGGCCGGCTTCTTGCCAATGACGTCTTAATAGGCGATGGGCCAAGCCATGAAAGGTGCCCACCCAAAGTTGCTGCGTATCCAAACCCATAAGGCTTTCAATACGAGCGCGCATTTCTCGTGCGGCTTTGTTGGTAAAAGTAACGGCCATAATAGACCAAGGAGACACGTTTTGCGCCTCTATTAACCAAGCAATACGGTGCACCAACACACGGGTTTTACCACTGCCGGCGCCTGCTAATATCAGCAAATTTTCTTCTGGCGCTGCCACAGCCTCGCGCTGAGAGCCGTTGAGTTCATCTAAAAGGCGAGAAACGTCCATTGTGGTATCCATGTTGGCGTGGTGGATTGTGTGGTTGCCCACGAGGTAGCGTGCAATATTAACCTATTGTAACGACAGATAAGCTAAATATCACCGATATGCATGAGTTACTTTGTATTTTCTAGGGTAAAAAACAAAACTAAGGTGCTTATATATGAGCGCTGAGAAATTTTGGCTATCGGCGGTGGATTGAGTCGAAGAGGATAGGGTAGAATAGTTTTAATTCGTTATTGCTTCGGCTTAATCCATGTCTACATCGAAACACGATTTATTTAAAACCATCGCTCAAGCGCACCCACAATTGCGCAAATCTGAGCGTAAGGTTGCAGACTATGTGTTAGAGCACCGTGCAAAAATTGTGCAGATGCGTATTGTCGATTTAGCAGCGGCAGCGGCTGTGAGTGAGCCTACGGTAGTGCGCTTTTGTAGAGCGTTAGATTTTGATGGTTTTCAAGATTTTAAGCTCAATTTGGCGCAATTTGTGGGCACTAACACTTCTTACCAGCAATTTCACCTAGATAGCCGAGATTCTGTAGAGCAGTTTAAAGAAAAGATCTTTGACTCGACGGTAGGCAATCTCATGCGGGTTAAATCTGATCTAGATGCCACTAATCTTGAACAAGCGATCGCTGCTTTAGCGGCGTGTAAGCGTCTTGATTGTTATGGTTTTGGCGCTTCTGCACCGATATGTAGTGATGCTCAGCATAAGTTTTTCCGGCTTAATATTTCTGCAGCCGCCTATTCAGACCCTCACCTGCAAACCATGGCTGCGGTTACCTTAAAGCCTGGCGATGTGGTGATTGCCGTGTCACAAACGGGCCGTACTAAAGACCTATTACACTCTACCCAGCTAGCCATGGATGCTGGAGCTACGGTGATTGGTTTGTGCCCTAGTAATACGCCTTTGGCTGAACAGGTGCAGATCCCTTTGCATATTGACCTAGATGAAGACAAAGAGCTTAATACCTTGATGTCTTCGCGTATTACTCAAATGGTCGTGATTGATGTGCTTGCTGTAGGTGTCACTATGAAGCTAGGTGAAGAAACCATGAGCCATTTAAAAACCATTAAGCGCTCGCTTAAGAATTTACGTATCCCTGTTAAGCGTATTAAGTGATCAAACCGTGTGCATCATTATACTTGCCCTGCCATCATGGCTATTTTAGCTTTACTGTCATTGGCAAAAGCCAGCGCTTTAGCGCCATTTCAATCTAATGAAAATCTCTTGAAGTCACTTTGAGTTGCTCTAGTAGGTGGCTGCAATCAATGAGTTTTCCGGCAATGACATGGATTACGTTACTTTCTGGGTCGCGCTCCAAAATACCTTTCACTTTTAAAATTTGAGCATTTAAATAAGCCTTTTTTTGGGCCCTAGCTGTGCCTTGCCATACTACTAAGTTGGTGTTGCCTGTTTCATCTTCTAAGGTAATAAATGTTACCCCAGAGGCGGTGCCAGGCCGTTGTCTACCCGTGACTAGCCCAGCCACAGTCACCAAGCTTTGATGCGCTTTGTCAGCGAGCTGGCTTGTGGCTAGGCACCCCTTTAGTAGGCCTGCGTTGCGTAATAAGGCTATGGGATGTTGCTCTAAGCTAAGGCGTAAGCTTGCATAGTCTTCCCTAAGGGTTTCTAAATTATTAGGGCCTTGCAGTGTTTCTGGGTGGGCTTCGCGCACTTCACGTAGTAGTGGTAAATCTTGATGATTATCAAGTAGTTGCCAGCGGGCCTGATAACGGTGGCCGCTAAAACAATTGAGGGCATTAGCACTGGCCAAACACTCAAGCATACCTTTGGTATATGGCAATGCCTGTACTTGTAGCAGGTCTGTAAAACCTTGCTTGGGCCTTTGTTCTAGTAAGCTTTGTATATTTTCTTTGTTCACCCCCTTTACTTGTCGCAAGCCTAAACGTAAAGCCAGCTCTAAATTGGGGGTGGTTTCTAGACGATGATCCCACTCGCTTTTATTGATACACACAGGCAACACCTCTACACCATGGCGTCTTGCATCTTGCACGAGCTGAGAGGCACTGTAAAACCCCATCGGTTGGCTGTTTAAAATGGCGCAGTAAAAAACCGCCGTATAGTGGTATTTAAGCCACGCAGAAGCGTAGGTTAAAACGGCAAAACTTGCAGAGTGGGACTCTGGAAAGCCATATTCGCCAAAGCCTAAAATTTGTTGGTATAAACGCTCTGCAAATGCCAACTCATAGCCCCGGGACATCATGCCATCGACTAGTTTATGGTGAAATTGTTCTAGCTCGCCATGGCGTTTCCAGCTGGCCATTGCTCGCCGTAAGCGGTCAGCTTCGCCACCACTAAAATTAGCCGCAACCATAGCTAGCTTAATCACCTGTTCTTGAAAAATAGGCACGCCTAAAGTGCGCTCCAACACCGCTTGGACTTCCTTTGAGGGGTATTCAACGCGTTCTTTACCCGCTCGGCGACGCAAAAATGGATGTACCATGTCTCCTTGAATAGGCCCTGGGCGCACAATGGCAATTTGAATCACAAGATCATAAAAACAAGCCGGTTGTAAACGAGGTAACATACTCATTTGGGCTCTAGACTCTACTTGAAACACACCTACACTATCGCCTTGCTGTAGCATTTCATACACATTGCTATCATCGTCCATGCGGGTGATGTCGGCCAAGCTTAGCTTGCGTCCATGGTGGTGCTGCACCATATTTAATGCGCGTCTTATCGCACTGAGCATACCTAAGGCTAATACGTCTACTTTGAGTAAGGCAAGGCTTGCCAAGTCGTCCTTGTCCCACTGGATCACTGTGCGCTGTGCCATGGATGCATTTTCTATAGGCACCAGCTCACTTAGTGGCCCCGCGCTAATAATAAAACCGCCCACATGTTGTGAGAGGTGACGAGGGAATCCTTGAAGGCTTTCCACTAGTTCCAAAAAGCATTGACCCACATGGCTTTGGCTATCTAAACCTAAGTTTTTTAACTGCTCATGCCACGTATTATGGTGGTCTTTTCGGTCCACATTTTTGATGAACAGCTCAAGCTGCGGCAAACTAATACCTAGGGCTTTGCCTACTTCTCGCACTGCGCTTTTAAAGCGATAGGTGATTACCGTGGCAGCTAAAGCAGCGCGATGACGGCCATATTTTTGATAGATGTACTGAATGATTTCTTCACGTCTTTGATGCTCAAAATCCACATCAATATCTGGCGGCTCAGAGCGTTCTTTAGAAATAAAACGCTCAAACAACACCTGTATTTGGCGTGGGTCAACGGCGGTTATTTCTAAGCAATAACATACAATAGAATTGGCAGAAGACCCGCGCCCTTGATACAAAATCTGTTGGCGCTTAGCAAACTGTACCAAGTCATAAACGGTTAAAAAAAAGTGGGCATAACCTTCACTGGCAATAAGTTTAAGTTCTTTGTCGATGATCAAAGCAATGTCATGGGGCACTCCAGCCGGAAAACGAATGCCCTTACCTTGCTCTACCAAATGGTGTAAATAACTATTGGCATCATAACCATTGGGCACCAGTTCGCTAGGGTATTCATAGCTTAGTTGAGATAAGCAAAAGTGGCACTGATTGGCAATGGTGACACTGGCTTGTAACCATTGCGCTGGATATAGCTTAGCAATTTTGTCTAATGTGCGTAAGCTGTGCTCACGGTTGGCTTGCAGGGCATAACCACAGGCATGCACAGGCATGCCTATGCGAATGGCGGTGAGTGTGTCATGTAGCATTTGCCGCGTGGGGCAATGCATAATCACTTGGCCAAGGGCCACCAGTGGTAAATCATAACGATCCGCTATGGCTTGGCAGTGGGCATGTTGGCGCTGATCTAGTGCGCTTAGACGGCGATGGCAACCTACCCACAGATTTTTTTTATACTTTGCGCTTAAGAGACTACCCAATTCATCAGGGCTATTAGGGTGAGGGTTCCAAATCAGTATACACTCACTTAAATCATCAAAGTCATGACTATTAACTTGATATTTACCCTTTTCACAGCGTGATCTAGCTAGGCTAATTAGACGGCATAGTTGGGCGTAGCCTTGGCGGTTTTTTGCCAGCACTATTAGGCGCTCATGAGCTTCGGGTTGGTGTGGTTGAAGTGAAAACTCGCTACCAATAATAAGCTGGATTTTTAATCCATGCTCTTTTTTATACTGATAAGCACGCACTACCCCTGCCACTGAGCACTCATCTGTGAGAGCCAAGGCGGTATAGCCTAGTTCACAGGCTCGTTGAAGTAACTCATGTGGGTGGGACGCTGCTCTTAAAAAACTAAAGTTAGTGAGGCAGTGTAGCTCGGCATAATTCACGCCAGGTGATTCCACTTGGAGGCTGGTCATGAAAAGTAACCATGCAAAAACCAGCCTTGCGTCGGCGTGCGAAACAACCAGCATACTTGGCCGTATGGGTTACGAGCAATAAAGTAGTCTCGGCAAATATTCACGTTGTCCCACCAGCCACTTTGAATTCGCTCAGGCCCAGATAACATGCACCAGTGCTGATCTGGCTTATGATGCAAAGCTTGAGGTAGGGTGAACAATAAGCTGGGGCGCAAAAATGTGGTGGCCTGCTGACTGGGGTAGTGACTTTGCGGCATGCCTTGGTAAAAGCTACGCTCTGGACGGTGATCGTCGCGCAAATATACTTGTTGTACAGCATGGTCGCCCAGTTTGCTTTGTAAACGGCTGATCAGCTGGCCTGTGGTTAGCTTGCCCTGAGTAGGCTCAAATAACTGCGCTGACAAAGGCGCCCATGGCATTTGTCCTTTGGTGGTCAGGCTAATGGCGATAATAGGTGCGGGCAGCCTTAGTTGTTCTAGCTTTAGTAAAAATAAGCTTAACCAAGCCTCTGCACGATACTCGCCATCATTGCAGCCAACATGCATTTTTTGTGCCTCGTGCTCACGGTAATTCAAGCCTAAGCTTAGCCCTGCAACCCTGAGCTGGCGAGGTGCTAAAAAGGCTTCTAAATCAGTTAATAGGCGCTTTAATGGAAATCTTAAAGCGCTGCTATGTTCAATTTCATAGAGCAATTCCAAGCGTTGGCGGAAACGTTCTGGGGGCTGGTATGCAGGCTTGGCGGGTGCACTTGTGTCTTCTAGTTGGTGTAAATAAGTCACTAGGGTTTTACCTAACCTTTGGCCTAAAGCTGATTTGGGCAGTGCTTGGGCTTGACCGAGTGTGTTAAGGCCAAGGCGCTCTAACTGTAAGGCAAGTTTAGGGTCAAGCAAGGCATGCTGGATAGACAGTTGGCTTAGTAACCTATGCACCTGACGTGGGTGTTTTAATAAACGATCGTTACCTGCATAGGCTAATACTTTGGCGGCTAAAGGGCTGTGGGCACTGGCATAGTGATAATTGAGCCCACGTTCTATCAAGGGATGCTGTAGTTGTTGCCAATAGCCCTCTATGCCTTCATAGAGTCTGAGCATATCGCTTGTTTGTAACAACAACCCTTGGGGTGGGTCCAGATAAAATGTGGCGCTGGTTTGATACAAGCATTGGGCCAATTGACTCAGCAGGCGATGCTCTTTTTTAGCGTCATAGGCAACCACTTTAATCTGGGCACATAAAAGTGCTGCATGGGCTAAGCCAGTGCCAGTTTTAATCCCCATCTGGAGGGCTTCTGCATTGGCTTGTACGACCTGGTTTTTATCAACTAAAACGCAGGCTTGGTGGTAAGCTTGTTGATATAACAGGCTGTCTAATTGAAGGCTGGAAAAGTGTAAATAAAGCCACTGCATCAGGCTTACTGCAACTTATGGGCATTAACACCAACAAGCGTTATGTGACGCCTCAATGTGGGCGTGGGCTTTGGTACTACTGCTGGCATTGCCAAAGATGGCCACAAGGCATGCATGTCTACTTGGCATGGGTGTTGTGGCCACTGGCCTTGGTATTTATGAACCTGTAAGTGTAAACCTGTGGCCAAAGGGGCCAGGGACAAGCGAGCACTCACAGGTAGTGCACTGGTGCTAGGTTTGGCTTGAGGGTGCAACCAAAATATCAGGGCTTGATTATCTTTAGCCGCTATTTGTAAGCGTTTAGCTTGCGGGGCAGTTAAGCTATTGGCCCACAGAATAAGGTGGCTGCAACAACCACTATTTAGGCTTTGCTGGGCACTCCAAAGAGCGTGCTGAGGGCTTTGGCTGCGTATTAATAGTGTTTTGCTTAGGCTGATCCCGTGTTGGGCTAAAGCTTGTCCATTAAGCTGTGCTGGAGGGTTAATCCAGATCTGCAAGCGTGTGTGAGATTGGGCCAATAAAGGAAACAATAAACGTAGCTCACCAATCCCTGACAAGCCACAGGCCAGCTCTACTAGCCCTGTTTGGGGCCAGCCACCTTGTAAATGCGCGTCTAAATTAGCGTAAAAACTGCTTTGGCGGCGTTGGTCTGGGCCCGTTACTTGTCGAGCGCGCCAAACCAATCGATCTTTTTCTAATTGTAACAGGGCCATAAATCACCTTATATTACTGTATATGCATACAGTAGTTTGACATGTTTTTAGCACAGGTCAAGTAGAAAATAGGCAGTGAGTGTCAAAGCCTGTCAGTAGAAAAATACCAAATGAGTCGTTTGTTCGGTATTAAATAATTTTTGTTCATAAAATATCAATTAAATACCAATAGGCAATGCCATTATTGATCGATGCAATCGATATTAATTTTAGAGGGGCCTATTCGTGCCATTACAATCTAGTCAAAATGTTTTTATCACCTGTGCCGTCACAGGATCTGGCAGTTCACAAGACCGTTCTCACCATGTGCCACGTAGCCCTGAAGAAATAGCCAATAGTGCCATTGATGCCGCTAAAGCCGGAGCAGCCATAGTGCATTGTCATGTTCGAGACCCACAAACGGGTGTGCCAAGTCGTCGTTTAGAGCTATATAAAGAGCTTACGCAGCGTATCCGTGCTGCAGAAGTGGATGTCGTGTTAAACCTTACGGCAGGTATGGGCGGCGACATTGTGTTTGGCGATGCTGAAAACCCGTTGCCGTTACAACACCAAAGCACAGACATGGTAGGAGCTAGTGAGCGCGTAGAGCATGTACGTCAGTGCCAGCCAGAAATATGCACGTTAGATTGTGGCACCATGAATTTTGCGGAAGCTGATTATGTAATGACCAACACTCCTGGCATGTTACGGGCCATGGCTCAAAAGATGACCGCCATGGGCGCACGTATCGAAATAGAAGCCTTTGATACTGGCCATTTATGGCTAGCCAAAAAATTAGTGGAAGAAGGTTTAATCACTGACCCTGTAATGGTGCAGCTATGTATGGGTATCCCTTGGGGTGCGCCAGATGATTTGAATACCTTTATGGCTATGGTGAATAACGTGCCCAAAGATTGGGTAATGTCCGCCTTTTCTATCGGTCGTAACCAAATGAATTACGTGGCCGCTACGGTATTGGCTGGGGGTAATATTCGTGTGGGTTTAGAAGATAATATTTGGTTGTCTAAAGGCGTATTAGCCACTAATGCTCAGCTAGTAGAGCGTGCTGCAACCATTGCGACAAACATGGGCTCTACCTTAATGACGGCGGCTCAAGTGCGTGAACTGATCAAGGTAGAAAAGCGGGCGCCTTTAGCATGAAAAGCATAAACGATAGTGCAACCACAGTGCATAAAATGGCCGCTTGTATAGGAGGTGGTGTGATAGGCGGTGGCTGGGTAGCGCGGTTTTTACTACACGGTTGGGATGTTAATGTTTATGACCCTGCAAGTGACGCCAAGCATAAACTAGATGCGGTGTTAGAAAACGCCCGTGCAGCTTTGCCTGCATTGGCTGATGCAGCCATGCCCAGTGAAGGCACGCTCACTTTCTGTGACACCTTAGAAGCAGCCGTAGCCAATGCTCATTGGATTCAAGAAAGTGTGCCAGAGCGTTTAGATATGAAACATGCAGTGTTTGCTCAAGTGCAAGCAGCATGCTTAGAGTCGGCTATTATTGGCTCTTCTACTTCTGGTTTTAAGCCTTCTCAGCTACAAGAAAATGCCTTAAACCCACAGCAAATTATGGTAGCTCATCCATTTAACCCAGTGTACTTACTACCCTTGGTAGAGCTTGTGCCTAGCCTTGTTAATCCCTCAGAAATTATCGAGCAGGCCAAAACCCTATTAACCGGTATAGGTATGAAACCACTACATGTGCGCAAAGAAATTGATGCGCACATTGCTGACCGATTGTTAGAAGCAGTATGGCGTGAAGGTTTGTGGATGATTAAAGATGGTATTGCCACTACTTCTGAAATAGATGATGCCATTCGTTATGGCTTTGGTTTGCGTTGGGCGCAAATGGGGTTGTTTGAAACCTATCGTATTGCTGGTGGTGAAGCGGGTATGGCTCATTTTATTGCTCAGTTTGGGCCGTGTTTAGAGTGGCCATGGACTAAACTCATGGATGTGCCAGAGCTTACAGACGAACTTATTGCCACTATTGCCAAGCAGTCTGATGAACAATCTGGTCATCATACTATTCGAGAGCTAGAGCGTATTCGTGACAAAAACCTCATAGGCATTATGCGTGTGCAAAAAGAGAACAACTGGGGTGTGGGCGAGTTATTAAATCAACACGATCAAAGGTTAAAGCAGCTAGGTTAAAAGCTTACTGGTATGATGTGGCAATACATTTGTTGTACTGGCGTATTTAATGAGCACCATTCTTCCGGTTATCAGTTCCATTTTGTTAGTCATGCTATTGGGCTATGGCCTTTCGAAAAGGCTATTGACCGAGCCCGTTTTTTGGCAAGGCATTTCAAAATTAGCTTACTGGGTGTTATTTCCGGTGTTAATTATTCGCACCTTAGCCAACGCCACTATCGACATTGAATTACTGCTGCCATTATTGGTCATCTTCGCGGTGTCACTGATATTGATTCTTATTTATTGTGTTTGGGCTTCTCGCTTACTAAGCCAAGACGGGCCTTCAGCTGCATCTCTTGCTCAAGGGGGGATACGACATAATGGTTTTATTGGCCTTGCGGTATTATTTGATATGTTTGGTTTGCCAGGCCAAGAAATAGGCGCTTTAGTTCTTGCCGTGCTGGTGCCACCCACTAATGTATTATCGGTGCTTTGTGTGAGTGTGTTAGTGCAAAGAAAACAAGCGAATTCCATATCTGCTTTAGTTGTCAAAGAGCTGCTACGCAACCCTATGCTTATCGCCGTAGCTATTGGTTTGACGCTCAACGGTCTTGATTTTTCTATGCCTCATATTCTTGATCAATCTATGGCGCTTTTAAGCCGTGCTGCTTTGCCGCTGCTGTTGCTTAGTATTGGGGCGAGCCTTAGTATCCGTGCTTTAAAAGGCGATTGGCTGGTGCTAATGGTGGCGCTTAGCACCAAGCTTTTGGTGTTTCCAGCGTTGGTATTAGCGGGTGCCTTGTGGTTTAACCTTACGCCTTTAGTGACAGTATGTTTGGTGGTGTTTGGCGCTTTACCAACAGCCGTTTCAGCCTATCCGTTTATTCAGCAAATGGGTGGTAATGCCAAACTAATGGCAGACATTATCACCTTGCAAACCTTAGCGAGTTTAATAGGCTTAACTTTTTGGGCAAGCTTAGCGATCCACATGACTGGGCTAGTACTATGAGACCTTTGCACCATACGAACGCCAAGGCCTCACTATGACTCTTTCTAAGCCCTACGGTGTTATACAAGCGTATTCCCCAATTAAAAACTTAATAGAGGCTCTTTTAGCCTGCAATCCCACTCATCAATAAGAGCATTTGACATGTATTTAAGTAAGTCACAAATTGAGGATTATGAGCGCGATGGCGCTATTGTGATTAAAGGTGTATTTAAAGATTGGATCGATTGCCTAAGAACAGGGTTTGATAAAGTATTGTCCTCACCTAGTGAGCATGGACGTGAAAATGTAGCCAAGGGTGATGCAGGGCGCTTTTTTGAAGATTATTGCAATTGGCAGCGAATTGATGAATTTCAGCAATGGATTAATCATTCACCTGCAGCTCAAATTGCTGCACAAGCAACCTCTTCAAAACGCATTCAAGTGTTTCATGATCATATTTTAGTCAAAGAGCCTGGCACTGCCAAAGCCACGCCTTGGCACCAAGACATGCCGTACTATTGTGTGTCTGGTGAACAAACCGCCAGCTACTGGATCCCGCTTGACAAGGTCACTCAAGCCAATACATTGCAGGTGGTGTTAGGCTCTCATCTATGGCCTAAGTTGGTGCGGCCTACCCGCTGGTCTAGCAATGAGCCTTGGTATAATAATGACGCCGATTACATGGACATGCCAGATATTGATGCATCGCAAAATATTTTGATACCTGAATTAGAGCTGGGCGATTGTGTATTGTTTAACTTTAAAACAGTACATGGTGCGCCAGGTAACGCATTAACTAGCCGCAGGCGCGCCTTTTCTACCCGCTTTATGGGTGATGACGTACGTTATGCAGACAGAAGAGGCCCAACATCGCCGCCATTTGATGGTTTAATTCAAGCAGATGGTGATAAGATGCCATTAAATTGGTTTCCAGAGGTGTACAGCAATGACAAATAATGTGACTGGTAGTTGTTTATGCGGGGCAGTGAAGTATCAAGTGATTGGCCCTTTGCGTCCTGTTGTTGCTTGCCACTGTGGGCAATGCCAAAAAACAAGTGGCCATCATGTTGCTGCCACGTCTGCTAAGCGTGAACATTTCCAGCTACTAGAAGAAGGCGGTCTTAAATGGTTCTTTTCTGCTGAAAAAATTCGGCGAGGATTCTGCCAACAATGCGGTGGTAATTTGTTTTGGGACAGTATGACACTTCCTACTATCTCCATATTTGCTGGCACCTTAGATCAGCCTAGCGGGTTAGAGCTGGTGGAGCATATTTATGTTGAAGATAAAGCGGATTACTATGAAATAACCGATGGCCTGCCACAGCGCCACGGATTTAACATTACAAGCAAGGTAGATGATGGCGAATAAATGTAACCAGTGTGACTTTAAAATCACCTCACGTAACCAATTGTGTGAAGATTATAAAAATCCAAATAAAGCCTATGGCTGCCCATCATGCGGCACTTTTTATATTTTACCAAGAACCGCACCACCTACTTGGAAGCAATGGCTTGTGTACTTAACCCTAGGCTTTACGGGCGGTTTAATTTCAAGTTTAGTGCAGCTAAATGGCCATAGTCGTTGGTGGTTCTGGAGTTATGTGTTGTCGGTAGGTGTGGGTGTTATTGTGTTTTATATCAAGTCTAAATCGGTGGTATTAGAGCCTTCAGGCTATCAAGTTACGCCAGACAATGACTGATTTTATTGTTCCTTTTTGTGAGCAACAAGTCACTATTATTTATGCAGACGATGATATTCTAGTGGTAGATAAACCCAGTGGTTTGCTGTCTGTGCCAGGTAAGCATGCACTCAATAAAGATTGCTTAATCACTAGGGTGCAACAACAATACAGTGACGCTTTTATTGTTCATCGCTTAGACATGGACACCTCTGGCATCATGGTATTGGCTCGCGGCAAGGCTAATTTATCGGTCTTAAGCCGCCAGTTTCAAGAACGAGAAACCCACAAAGAGTATTTGGCATGGGTATACGGCTTGCTAAAAGAAGACGCTGGTGAAATTGATTTACCGCTCATCTGTGACTGGCCTAACAGGCCAAAACAAATGGTAGATCACACGTTGGGTAAGCCTTCATTAACACGCTTTGAGGTGCTTGAAAGACAAGTGGATAGATTGCAAACAAAGGTGTTGCTAAAACCTGTCACTGGCCGTTCGCACCAGCTAAGAGTGCATATGGCGCAGATAGGCCATCCTATAAGTGGCTGTGATTTTTACGCTCATCCTCAAGCGCTACAGCAGGCCAAACGTTTGCAGTTACATGCTTGGAAACTCTGCTTTATGCATCCAACAACGGGGCTGTTGATGACTCAAACAGCCCCAGCGGTATTTTAGCTTAAACTTGAGCTAAAGCTAGCACGTCATTCCACATTTGCTCATCCAGCGCTATGCGACTTAGTAACACTTTATTAGTGCCAGGAAGCCGCGCTCCAGATTGGCTTTGGATGGCTTGTGAAATAGTGTCTAGCTTGCCCCAAAATAGATCGCCAGCAACATTGGTAGGGTCAATGATGATATAACATTGGCCTAAATCGTGTGGATCTCCTTCAGTGGCTTTTAAAGGATCCAGCTGGGTGCTGGTGCTACCACCAGTAAAGGCCGCTGCAAGAATTTCTGCCATTAGACCAAACCCATAGCCTTTATAACCACCTGAGGACACTAGTGACCCGCCTTTTAATACCGCGTTAGGGTCTTGTGTAGGATTGCCTTCACTATCAACACCCCAGCCCAGAGGAATTTTTTCACCTGCAGTGGCGGCCATATTAATTTTGCCAATGGCAATGGCGCTGGTGGATTGATCAAATTGCATGGCTAAACCACCTTTACCATCGGGCACCGACATGGCAATAGGGTTAGTGCCAAGCACGGCTTTGGTGCCCCCTGGAGGCGACACACAAGCTTTTGCGTTAGTCATGCCGATAGCGATGTAGCCTTTACGGGCGATTTGTTCTGTAAAGTAACCCATGGAGGTGCAGGTGTGGGAGTGACAAATGGCTAAGGTGGCTACGCCGTTAGTGTGGGCAGCTAAAAGCGCTGTGTCTAAACCGCGAGAAAAAGCCGCCTGAGCAAAGCCTAGCTTGGCATCTACCATCACACTAGCGGGTTTGGGTTGGTGTACTTGTGGCTCTACATCACCTTTCACACGACCAGATAATAGCTGGTTACAGTAGCTTTGTAGGTAAAACAGGCCACAAATTTTGTTGCTGTTAGCTTCCGCCACACGCACGGCGTGAGCCACACAGTTGGCAATCCAAGGCTGTGCGCCGTGAGCGGCTAAGGCTTTTGCAGTAGTGGCTTCAATAGTATCTAAGTCAACGTGAACAGTGGCCATAAAGGTTTCAACTATAAAATGATTTGAGACCTGATTTTATGTTGCTTTACCTACACGGGTAAAGTAAAAAATCTTATACTTTGAAACCTTTAACCCACATGGTCGCACAGCCCTTTTTACTTTAGGCAATAAAAAAGGGCCCCTTTTCAGGCACCCTTTTGTTTCTACTTTTTACTCGCTAGATGAGCTTACGAACGACGTGCTGGACGACGGTTCGAGCGATCATTACCGCGCTTAGGACGTGGTGTCTTAGCGCCAGGAGTAAAGTCTTCTGCTGCACCTTGTGACTGAATGTTTAGCGGCTTGCTGCGTACACGTACTTTCTTTAGCAGCTGTAACATTTCAGGCGGCATGCCTGCAGGCAAATCTACGGTTGAGTGATCGTCAAACAAATTAATACGTCCAATGTAAGCACTGCTAAGGTCTGCTTCGTTAGCGATAGCGCCCACAATGTCACCTGGCTTAACTTGATTATCGTGGCCTACTTCTATGCGGAAGCGCTCCATAGCGATAGCTTCACCACTAAATTCCTCTTGCTTGCGTTCTTTGCGACGTGGACGCTCTTCTTCATTAAAGCCTGGTGTTGTATCACGAGAATCACGACGCTCAGGCTTGTTGTCGGCCATAGTAAGTGGGCGATCTTGCTGCGCCATAAAGGCTAGGGCAGCAGCCACTTGCTCAGGAGCCACTTCACGTTCTTTAACAAAGGCATCAACGATATCGCTGTAAATGCTTAAGTCAGACTGTTCAAGGGCTTTATCAATGCTTGCCTTAAACTGGTCAATACGACGTTCTTTCACTTGCTCACGGCTTGGTAAGTCCATTGGAGTGATGGATTGACGAGTGGCTTTTTCGATAGAACGCAACATGTTACGTTCGCGAGGTGCGACGAACAAAATGGCATTGCCAGAGCGACCAGCACGGCCGGTACGGCCAATACGGTGAACGTAAGCCTCGGTATCATAAGGGATGTCGTAGTTAATAACGTGACTCACACGAGCAACGTCGATACCACGAGCGGCAACGTCGGTGGCGACTACGATATCAATTTTGCTTCTCTTTAAGTGCTCGATAGTGCGTTCACGCAGCTGTTGAGACATGTCACCATTGATTGCTGAGGCGCGATGGCCACGAGCTTCTAGTTTTTCAGCAAGCTCCACAGTGAGGGTTTTGGTGCGTACAAAAACGATGACGCCGTCAAAATCTTCTGCTTCCAAGATGCGAGTCATGGCGTCAAGCTTGCTAGTGCCTACCGCTTTCCAGTAACGCTGAGTGACGCTGTCTACTGTAGTCGTTTTGGCTTCAATCTTAATTTCTTCAGGATTCTTAAGGTAAGTGTTGGCAACCTTACGAATGACAGCAGGCATAGTGGCAGAAAATAAAGCCACTTGACGCTCTTTTGGAGTGTGATCCAAAATCCAAGTAACATCGTCGATAAAGCCCATACGCAACATTTCGTCGGCTTCATCTAACACAACGGTTTTTAGCTTATCTAGCTTTAAAGTGCCACGGCGAAGGTGATCCATTACCCGGCCAGGAGTACCAACTACTACATGAACCCCACGTTGTAGCTGACGTAATTGTCCGCTCATACTACTGCCACCATAGATCGGCAATACATGGAAGCCACGCATGTCACTGGCGTAGTTTTGAAAAGCTTCAGCAACCTGAATAGCCAGCTCACGGGTGGGCGCAAGCACTAGCACTTGTGGCGCTTCAATTTTTAAATCGATGTTCGATAATGTAGGCAGTGCAAAGGCAGCAGTTTTACCAGTACCTGTTTGTGCAGTGCCTAAAATGTCTCTGCCTTCCAAAATATGTGGAATGGCAGCGGCTTGAATGGGGGATGGTTGTTCGTAGCCAATGCGAGTAATCGCATTAAGTACTGGCGCTGAAAGTGCCAAGTCTGCAAAAGTGCTCATGGTGTAATCCTAAATAAGTAATCTAATGACTTAAATGGACACAAATATCCACAAAGCCCGCGCGTAAACAAAGCCACTCTCCCAGATGTAACAAAAAAGCCGAGATAAAATAGGAGTGATTTACGAGGTCTTTCAATGGAGCTGCCACATAAAAATAGGTGCAAAGCCACTCAAGTTAATGCATCAAGATAGATAAAACAGCGTTTATCTAGATTTAAGTCATCAACTAAGAGGGTTTAGCCACATTTTATTAATATTGGCGTATAGAAAAGGTCTCGTGCCCTTTGTTCGGTATACATTGGCCTCGACCTAGGTTTAATATTAACTATTAGAAGGTATGCCAATGCCCGGCACCTGCTGGTGCCTTACCGTGCCACTTTATTTTGAAGTGTGGCCGAGATAACGCGGATGCAAGTGATATTACGCGGCGAATGATACATTGTTTTTATCTTATGTGCTATCGAAAATACATGTTAATAAAAAAGGGCCCTATTGGGCCCCTTTTTTAATACCTAAGTTAGCGCTTATTGAGCTAAGTACTTAGCCTTTTATGGCAGCAAGTACCGATTCGGCTGAGCTGACAGAGAATGGATCGCCACCATTATTGTCTTTACGGCCGGGCTCTTCTAACCAATGTTCTACCACACCATTATCAACCACCATGGCATAACGCCATGAACGCGGGCCAAAGCCTACGTTAGTCTTATCTACTAGCATACCCATTTGGCGCGTAAACTCACCATTGCCATCAGGGATGAATTTAATGTTTTTAACGTCTTGATCAAGCATCCACTTGCGCATTACAAAGGTATCGTTGACAGACAATACATACACTTCATCTACGCCAAGCTGTTTTAGCTCTTCGTAAGCAGCTTCAAAGCCTGGCACTTGAAAAGTGCTGCAAGTGGGTGTGAAAGCACCAGGTAAAGAGAAAACAACCACTTTTTTGTTGCCAAAAATCTCGTCTGTAGTGACATCTTGCCAACGAAATGGGTTGTCTCCACCAATGCTGGCATCGCGTACACGGTATTTGAAAGTAATTTGGGGTACTGTAATTCCTGGGCTCATGTTCCTTGTTCCTTTTGTTGGGACTGATATTGAGTAAATTCGGCAGCTTAGCGCCATCGATACGGCATTGTGCGCCACCTATTATTATTTGTATAATCGTTATTAATGTATTTTTTAATAGGCATTGCCGATAATGTTAAGTTTGAAAGATCTAAGTTATCTTGTTGCACTGGATGAGCTGGGCCATTTTGGTAAAGCTGCTCAGGCATGTTATGTAAGCCAGCCCACCTTGAGCGGGCAGTTGAAGAAATTACAAATTCAACTGGGCGTAGAGTTAATAGAAAAAGGTTCAAAGAAAGTCATACTCACCCACGTGGGCCAAGAAATAGCACAACGTGCCAAAGCCATGGTGTTGCAAGCCAATGAACTGGAGGCCTTTGCACGGGCCTCCAAAAAACCTCTTACTGGGCGTTTAAGGCTAGCTATTATTCCCTCATTGGCGCCTTATTTGATGGCCAAAACAGGCGCTTGTGTCAATGCACTACTACCGGATTTAACCATTGAGCTGCATGAGCTAGAAACCCATGAGCTTTTACGTCAGTTAAGAAGTGGTGAGATTGATGCAGGTATCTTGGTATTACCACAACCCCAAGCAGGGTTACGTCACCTAAGCCTTTGGCAAGAGCCTCTTTGGTTGGGTGTGGGGCATGGACATCCATGGGCACAAAAAGTCCAAGTGACACAGAGCCAGCTTGCGGGGGCAGAACTCATACTATTAAAAGAGGGACATTGTTTAGCAGATCAAGCCCAACAACTGTGTCAACTCAAAAGCCAATCTCAAGCTTTTAGGGGGGCAAGCTTGGAAACCCTAAGGTATATGGTATCAGCTGGAAATGGCGCTACTATCGTACCTCAGCTGAGCATGGATGCTTGGATTAGTCATGGTGAGCAAAATATCACCTATATTCCTATTGTATCCCCTAAGCAGGCTCGTGAAATAGGCTTTTTAGCGCGATCAGGCAGTGCCTATTGGCCTTGCGTAGAGGCTTTGCATGGCGCTATGGCCAAGGTATTACCCAAAAATGCAGTAGATACTCAAACCGTGCCTTTGGTCATTTAAGGGGTCTGTTTAGCCAAGCCATAGGTCGCAAGTGCTGCACATACGATCAATATACTAGACAACAACAAGCAGGCAATAAAGCCAAATTGTAAAAACACAAAGCCAGACAAAAGGGTGCCTAACAGACGCCCGCAAGCGTTGGCCATGTAGTAAAATCCTACGTCCATGGCCACTTCACTTTTTGTAGACATCGCCAGAATCAGGTAGCTATGAAGGGAGGAATTGACCGCAAAGACGATACCAAAAGCGCCTAGCCCTAAAATTAAAACCACACTGTTTTGCCATTGCATATACAAACCATAAGCAATCACGATGGGAATGATGGATAGCATACTTTGCCACTTAAAGGCACTTTTATGAGCTACTTTAAGGGTTTGCGTAAGGCTTTTGTTATGGACGCTTTGGGTTAGTAGGGGCGCCACTACCTGCACCAAACCATAACCGATCACCCACATGGCCAAAAAACTACTTACTTGCCAATGAGTCCACACTAATTGCTGTGCTAGATAAACCGGCAAAGCCACCACAAACCACACATCTCTAGCAGCAAATAAACATAAGCGTGCGCCACTTAAGCGATTGATCGCAGAGCTCTTAGAAAACAACAAGGCGATATTGGGTTTGTGTTTATGGCGGCCTAAGTCTGCCTTTAATGACACCAAACTAAACAGCCAAACAATGCTTAGGCCTATAACCATAATGAGGATACTGCTGGTAAACCCAATACTAGCCAGTAAAGCGCCCCCCATGAAAAAACCGACTCCTTTTAAGGTGTTTTTGGAGCCTGTTAATAACGCCACCGCGCGATATAAGCTAGAGCTTTGATGACTAGGTGCCAGTAATTTAACGGCGCTTTTAGCGCTCATTTTATTGAGGTCTTTCGCAATGCCTGAAAGTGCCTGAGCCGCCATCACCCATGCCACAGTTAGCATGTGAGGGCTCACTAACAGCATGCACAAAGCGACTATTTGCAGCCCTAAACCAATATTCATGATGCGGTTCAAACCCACCCGCGCACCAAAATAGCCACCTAATAAATTAGTCACTACGCCAAAAAGTTCATAAAACAAAAACATTAAAGCAATGCTAAAGGCATCGTAGCCTAAGCTATAAAAATGCAGTACCACCAACATACGCAAGGCGCCATCAGTTAGGGTTAAGGCCCAATAATTACCGGTGACCAAAGCATATTGGGCTAAGTTACTCGAGCGTGGGGTTTGCATTAGTGATCATTGACGCAGATGTATTGGGCCAGTTCCACCACGCGATTTACATAACCCCATTCATTGTCATACCACAAATAAAGTTTTACTTGTGTACCATTAACTACCATAGTAGATAAAGCATCCACGATGCACGAACGCGGGTCTGTACGGTAGTCAATAGACACTAACGGACGTTTCTCAAAACCCAGAATACCTTTTAATTCGGGAGACTCGGCGGCATTTTCAAATAAGGTATTAACCTGCTCTACAGACGTTTCTTGCTGCATTTCAAACACGCAGTCTGTGAGTGATGCGTTGGCCAAAGGCACACGCACAGCGTGTCCATTAAGTTTGCCTTTTAGGTCTGGAAAAATGTGTGTAATAGCCGTGGCAGAGCCTGTTGTTGTTGGGATTAAGCTCATTCCACATGCCCTAGAGCGGCGTAAGTCTTTATGGTGGCCATCTAAAATGGTTTGAGTGTTGGTGACATCATGTATGGTGGTCATAGACCCATGCCGTATGCCTAGGCTTTGGTGTAACACTTTAACCACAGGAGCCAAACAGTTGGTGGTGCAGGAGGCAGCAGTCACTAACTGGTGTGCTTTTGAGTCATAGAGGTGGTGATTGACTCCCATCACCAAATCCAATACACCAGGCTGCTTTACAGGAGCGGTTACTAACACTCGCTTTACGCCTTGCTCTAAGTAAGCTTGCAATAAGGCTTTGGTTTTAATTTTACCACTGGCTTCAATCACCAGATGGCAGTTGCTCCAGTCGGTAGAGGAGGTGTGGGTGTTTTGAGTATAGGCTATTTCTTTACCATCGATAAAGATGCTGTTTTCATGGCCTTCTATGTCAGCCGCCCATGTGCCGTGTACTGAATCAAATTTAAGTAAATGCGCGGTGGTTTGAGCATCGCCTGCAGGGTCATTGAGCTGCACAAATTCAAACTCTGGCCACTGCCATGCGGCACGTAAGGTAAGGCGACCCATGCGGCCACAACCGTTAATTCCTACTTTGATAGTCATAATAAAGCGTTGCAAAGAAATGTGATAAAGGTATTGTACCTGTTTGTTGGCAATAAATAGAACGAAGTAAGGTAATACAGATGATTAAAGCTGGGCTCTACCAACATTACAAAGGCGCACAATATCAAGTGATTGATATTGTGCGCCATTCAGAAACCGAAGAAGAGCTAGTGCTTTACCGTGCGCTTTATGGCGCCAAAGGTCTATGGGTAAGGCCTCTGGCGATGTTTACTGAGTCGGTACTAATGGATGGCAAGCAGGTGCCAAGGTTTGCCTATGAAGGGCCCTAAAAGGCCTACCAAGCAATAGCGCTGCCGTCATAGTTAATAAAGCGGCCGCTATCCTTTAGACTAATACTCTCCAATACATGGCGCAAACCATTAACACTGGTTTGGGTATCAATGGCTGCACTTGGGCCACCCATATCTGTGCGCACCCAGCCTGGGTGAAGGGCGACAACAGTGATGCCTTGAGTTTCCAAATCGATCGACAAACACTTTACCACTTGGTTTACGGCGCTTTTAGAGGAGCGATAAATATAAAGACCGTTATTATCAGTGCCATTCTCGCCAATACTGCCCAAACGCGAGCTCAACACTGCAAATGTGCCACCTTTGGTGGCAAGGTGTTTGTGTAATGCTTGTGCCAACATAAGAGGCGCCACAGAGTTTACATTAAGGACATCCAGCCATGTTTTCCTAGATACAGTGCCTAAAGCTTGGCCAGTTGCGGTGGGGCCAAATGCACCGGCATTGTTAATAATGAGATCTAAATCAACGCCCTTAAGAGTGTGTTGTAGCGCTAAAATACCATCGTCTTCAGCAACATCTAATGGCAAAAGTGTTAGTTGGTCACAGGCTAATGCCTCAAGCTCAGTGCCAGGGTTGTTGCGATAGGTGGCATAAACACGCCAACCATGACGCAAATACTGTTGGGTAAATTCCAGACCAATGCCACGATTGGCGCCAGTGATTAATAATTGTTTCATGATAGGGTGCTCGTTGACCAAAAGGATGCTTTAATCTTAGATCAACCCACATGCTTGAGCAAGATGTAGGTGTGATGGGGCATCTATTGACTTATGTTTACCACTATTTATCAATGAGGTTAGCGCTATAGGTCGTATTTAATACTAACTGGGCAACGGGGTGTGTCAGCACCATCGGAGCGTTGGTGATATGGTCTTTGTTATAAAGTTCATTCGTGAGGTTCAGCAACAAAATGGTATTAAGACGATTGCTCACAAAATGTAAGCTTATCGATGAATGAATAACCCACTTGTCCATGCAAACATGGCACAAAGGAGACTATGAAGATGAATAATACAGTAAAAAGTTTAGGCACTATGATGATAGCGCTTGGCCTGTTGTTTAGTGTTTTTCACGCAAACGCCCATAGTGGAGTAACAGAAGTTGTTAAACAGCGTATGGATGCCATGTCAGGTATGGCTGATGCAATGAAGTCGATGGCATCCGTAGTGAAAGGTAAAAAAGCATTTGATCCGGCTGTGTTTATAGATAATGGTGAGGTTATTGTGTTCCACAGTGACACGTTAATGGCTCTATTCCCTGAACAATCAATCCAAGGCGAAAGCGAGGCTTTGCCTGCCATTTGGCAAAATTGGGACGATTTTGTAACTATTAATGAGCGCACAAAAAACAACGCCCAAGAGCTAGTTAACCTGGCTCAACAAGGTTTGGCTTTGCGTCCTCTTACTAAACAATTTGTAAAGCTTAGTAGTGGCTGTAAAGCCTGTCATAAAGATTATCGGAAAAAGAAGTAAGCGCGATGACCAACATTAATCCACAGCCTATCAAAGGCAGGCTCGTTTGTTGGCTAGTGCCCTTTGTTTTTGTACTGAGTGCATCAGCAGCACTGGCTACACAGGAAGGTGAGGCGGTCACTTCTGGGGAGTATATATTTCATATTAGCGGATGTGCCTCTTGCCATACCAAAGACCAGCCCTTAGCGGGTGGGGTAGAGTTAGAAACGCCGTTTGGTACTTTTATTAGCCCGAATATTAGCCCGGATAATCAGTTTGGTATTGGTAGTTGGACAGATGATGAGTTTGTTACAGCCATGCGTGAGGGCTTGAGCCCTGAGGGTGAGCACTATTTTCCAGCATTTCCATATACATCATATGCAAATATGCCCACAGCAGATTTACTAGATCTTAAGTCCTACATAGATAAGCAAGAGCCTGTATCTAAGGCCACACCAAGTCACCAATTAAGCTTTCCCTTTAACCAGCGTGGATTATTGGGCATTTGGAAAATGCTTAACACAGGTCAACCATGGGCTGCAGATGCTAACCAAAGCAAACCGTGGAATAGAGGTAGTTATCTTGTGAATGGCCCAAGCCATTGTGTCCAATGCCATACGCCTAGAAACCTAATAGGAGGCATGCAGGGCGCCGGTATGATCGGTAATGAAGATGGCCCTGAAGGAGAAAAGGTACCGCCGTTATTAGATTTGAATAAATCAGGCTTTGGCCTTTGGAATAAAGAGGATATTGAATTTTCTTTGGCCATAGGTATGAAACCTGACGGCGATTTTATGGGTGGAAGTATGAGCCACGTGCTGGAAAACACCACAGGTAAGATGACCGAAGAGGATATACAGGCCATTGCACACTATCTGTATTCACTCAACAATCCTTAAGTGTTATAGGACTAAAGGGGACTCCTACTGCCTTATAGACCTAGATATGCTACGCCCCTGAGTGTTTCGTGTGCTTGATAGCATACAATGTACCACTGAATTAAATTAGGGCAACAGCCCAATCATAGAAGCTAACCATCATGACTAATGACCTACAAGACAAAACCACACAGCTAGCGCTATCGGGAGTGACTTGTGCAGCTTGTGTGGGGCGTATTGAAAAAGCCCTTAACCAAGTGCCTGATGTGCTCGCAGCCCAAGTAAACTTTGCTACGCGCACGGCAGATATCAGTGGTGGTGATGCGCAACAGCTCATTAAAGCTGTGCAAGATGCAGGCTATGAGGCCACATTGATCGAAGATCCAGCATTAACTGAACAACAACAAACCAAAGAGTTGCAGCAGCTGCTCAAGACGCGATCTTGGTATGCTGCTGGTGGCGTGGGTTTGGGCATGTGTTTAATGTTTTTTGGTATGGATATTGCCGACCCATTTATATTGCGTGCTGTGGGCTGGCTTACCTTGGGCATGATGATGATGACTGGGGAGCATTTTTATAAGAGTGGTTTTAAAGCCCTTAAAAGTGGCCATGCCAACATGGACACCCTGATCGCTATAGGCACTAGTGCCGCTTGGTTGTATTCAATGGTGGCCGTTTATCAGCCCACTATATTTCCAGAGAATGCACGTGGGGTCTACTTTGAAGCTGCAGTGATGATTATTGGTTTAGTAAACTTAGGCCAAGTGTTAGAAATGCGCGCACGCCTGAAAACTCAATCTAGCCTAAAAAACTTACTTGGTCTGCGATCAACCCATGCCTATTTGGTCACAAGTAATGATGCAAAAAGTGAAGTGCTGGTTAATATACTTCAAGTGAAAGTGGGCGACTTATTACGGGTTAAGCCAGGTGATCGCGTGCCTGTGGATGGGGTTGTGAGGCAAGGCGAAAGCTACTTTGATGAATCCATGCTCACAGGCGAACCTATGCCTGTGTCAAAAAAACTTGGCGATGACTTGGTGTCAGGCACTATTAATGGCCAAGGCAGCGTGATCTATGAAGCCACCAGAGTGGGCGCAGATACGGCTTTAGCTCGTATTGTAGACATGGTGAGAAAAGCACAAAACAGTAAGCCTGACATTAGTCAGCTAGCCGATAAAGTGGCTGCTATCTTTGTGCCGGTGGTGATGGTTATTGCTGTGATAACGGCCCTTGCCTGGTACTTTTTTGGCCCACAACCCGCACTCACCTATAGTTTTGTGACTGCGATATCGGTGCTTATTATTGCTTGTCCATGTGCCTTGGGTTTAGCTACGCCTATTTCGGTAATGATCGGCATAGGTAAAGCTGCACAAATAGGCGTGTTGGTGCGCAATGCACAGGCACTGCAGCAAGCCAGCAATATAGATTGGGTGGTATTGGACAAAACCGGAACCATTACTCAAGGGCACCCAAGTGTTGAAGATTTTGTAGTATTTAATAGTGCAGAAAAAATGCCTACATTGGAGTTTGCTCAAGCCATAGAGCAGGCATCCCAGCATCCTATAGCAAAGGCGATAATGACTTATTGCCAGCAGCAGCTGTTAGGCAAAACCCCATCTTTCACAACACCTAACATTGATCAGTTCACCTCTTTATCTGGCCTAGGGGTGGAGGGTGTGATGGCGGTGGAAGGTATGGAAACGGGTCCATTCATTATGGGCAATGTGAAACTTATGCACACCCAAAAGGTAGATATTGATGCTGCAAAAGAGTGGTTGGATATTCAAGAAAACGCCGGTAGAAGCTTAGTATTAGTGGCTCATCAAGGCGTGCTAATCGGCGGTTTTGGGCTTGAAGATGCCGTGCAACCAGATAGT